>NZ_POUA01000024.1 GCF_003236385.1 Spongiactinospora gelatinilytica | reverse complement strand
GACCACGCCAGGACCAGCCCCCGGTCCTCCCGCCGCTTCAGCCACCCGAGCACGCGTACCAGCCCGTCCACCCCGGCGCAGAAGAGGATCACCACGGTGAACGCGCTGTAGTGGAAGTCGGCCGCCCACCAGAGCGGCCGGTCGGACAACATCCTTTCGAGCACGAGCGGCAGAGCTGCGAACGCGAGCGGCGACAGCAGGCACAGCAGCAGCGTCGGCCAAGCAAGCAGCACGAGTGTGTCCAGTTTCGTCTCATCGCCGAGCAGCAGGCGGAAGGTGACGAGCGGATCCTTGACCAGCGCGAGGGCCGCCTCAGAGATGTTGCCGCCGAGATGGCCATAGGCCCAGAAATCCCGAGGGTCGCCCCCGGCCATCGGAATCAGGGCGCCGCGCACCAGGGCGGTCCACCCGCCGCCGACCAGCGCGAAGGAGAGACCGATCTGGCGCTCGCCGGTGACGAACAGGAAGACGCCAAAGCCGATGACCATCAGGCCCATGTCCTCCTTCACCAGCAGGAGAGCGAACATGGCCAGGTAGCACGATGTTTGCCTGCCCGCCTGAAGACGCTCGATCACGATCGCGGTGAGCAGGGGTACGAAGGCCACCTCGTGGAAGTCGAAGTTCGCCGCCTGGGCCACCGGCCACGACATGGCGTATGAGATGGCGACGAGGTAGGCGGGCGTGGTGCCGAGGAGTCGTCGGGAGTAGAGCCACAGGAATGGGATGGCGGAGGAGAAGAGCACGGCTTGGAGGACGATCAGTGTCGCCGGCCCGTTGTGGATCCAGTAGAAAGGCGCGAGCGTCGCGAGTATGGGAGAGAAGTGATCGGCGAGTTGGAGGTAGTCCGATCCACGGTCCAGCGACACACCACGCGAGGGTATGAATGGCGGGGACAGAGCGGCGTAACCGCGGACCGTCTGGTCGAAGATCACCAGGTCGAAGATGCTCGCACGGAAGGTGTGCAGGCGGACCAGGCCGAGGGTGGCGTAGACGGTGGCGGCGGCCGCGACCAGGAGTCCGACCTTGGGGCGGTGTCCGCGCAGGGCCCAGGCGATCATCCGGGCCAGGGGCGCGGGTAACGCCTGCGCCAGGCGGCCACGCCGTCCGGACGCCGCCCCGGCGGAGGTGTCGTCGTCGGTGAGGGTCACGGCGGACAACACTAGAAGATGAATCGCTTTTCACAGGAAGGGAGTAGCCGCGCCGGCCACCGCGCCAGTGCCGGCACGGCTACTCGATCACGCCTGCGGGGGCCGCCGCACCGGCGTGCGGCTCGCGGCCCCCGTGGCGGCTCAAGTGTTGTTACTCGGTCGTACTCAGGCTTACTCGAATGGCCCGGCCTACTTGGCGCAGGCGTCGCCCAGCTTGGTGGCCCCCTCGGTCGCCTTGGTCATCGCGTCCTGCATGGAGGACGGGTCAGTGGCGTCGATCTTGAACTTGCTGTAGGTGTCGGCCAGGTCGTTCAGCGCGGACGCCATCTCGGGCTTGGCCTTGCCGGCCAGCTCCTTGAGCTTGGCGGACAGGTCGTTCATCACCTTGTCGTAGGAGTTGACGTCGGCCTTGGCCAGGTTCGTGCTGAAGTCCGTGAGGACCTTCGTGGCCTCCATGCAGACGGCGAGGTTGTCGTTGCCGCCCGAGGAGGAACCCGAGTCGCTGGAGGAGGTGCTCGCCTCGGCCGCCGGAGCGCTCGCCTCGGCCGCGGTGCTGCCACCACCGGAGGACCCGCCGCAGGCGGCGAGGCTGAGGGCGGTGAGAACCGAAGCCGCGAGGACGCTGATTCGGCGAATCGTGAGGACGCTAGACATTCATCAGCCTTTGTGAGATTTGAGGTCTGTGTTGCAATTGCGACGCAGGGTACCGTAGGGACCGCGCCTTGCGGACGACTTTCATCTCGCTTACAGGCGATGCGATAGCGCGTTGAAACCGCCTCCCGGCCCCGGCTACCAATACATGACCGCCGTCTGGTTCGACTCCCACGAGGTGTAGAGGCGGGCCCGCAGCACGTAACGGCGCCCCTTGAACAGCCGCACCCTCAGCTCGGCGTTGCGCGCCTGGCCCGCGTCGTCGTCGCCCGCCAGGTACCGCAGGTCGCCCTCCACGTCCTCGAACAGCACCGTCACCATGTCGGCGGGTCCGAAGGCCCGCACGGTGTACTCCCGGCTCGCGTCCGGCTCGATCAGGAAGTCCGCCTGCTCGCCCGGCCGCAGGGCCAGCGGGCGGGACTCGAACGGCTTGAGCGTCGGCGCGTCGCTCGGGTCGAGCGGCGGGTACCACTCGCGGATGTAGGCCGCGTCGAGGTCGGAGATCGTGCCCGGCGGGTTGATGCCCGAGGTGCCGAACTCCGGCGGAGAGACGATCAGCCCCGGCCGGAACGGGTAGTGCATCACCGACTTGGCGTCCCACACCGAACCGGCCACCCGGTCCAGCTTGCGGATGATGTTGTGGAACGTCGTCTCCCTGTCCCAGAAGTTGGGCGCCCCGGCCAGCTCAGCGTAGACGGCCTCCTCGTCCCACACGATTCCGGCGAACGGGTTCTGGTGCTCGTGCATCATGCCCAGCGTGTGCCCGATCTCGTGCAGCGCGGTCTGCCGCGCCCTCGGCGCGGTCAGATCCCAACCGAAGTTCATCGTGCGCTCGCCGGTCCCGATGCCGAGCACGTCGCGCCCTACATAGGACCACGAACCGTCGCCCCGCATGAAGCCGATCCGTACCTCGGCCTCGTTGCGGTCGCGGACCTCGGTGAAGTTCAGGCCGATGCCGAGCGCCTTCCACTCGGCGAAGCTCCGGCGCACGGCGTCCTGCTGTTCCTGGGCGCCGGCCCAGGTGACGAACTCGACGCTGCCATCGGGCAGCACGACCTTGGAGCCGTCGGTCTCGGCGTCGAAGAAGTAGTAGCGCAGGGTGGTGCCGTTCACCCACTTGTCGCCTAGTTCGATGATCGCGTCCAGCCGGTTCCTGGACAGCCCTTCGGGGAGGATGCGCGGCGGGGCGGGGGGCAGCCCGCACAGGGGCACGGTGTTCTCCGTCATGGGTACCTCCTGAATGACCGCCTGAGTGCCCCACGACTCTGCGCCCCATATGCCTCGCGCGCATGAGTACCCCGCTACTCAGGTGAGATGGGAACAGCCGTCCCACGCCGGGAGTTTTCCCCTACATGGGTGACGAAAAACGCGGCCGCCTCCGGCTGGAGCCGTCGGCCAAGAGGGTGCGGGTCTATCTCGGCGGGCGCCCGGTGGTGGACACCGTGCGCGCGCTGCTGGTCTGGGAGAGTCCTTATTACCCGACCTACTACATTCCGCTCGGCGACGTACAGGACGGCCTGCTCAAGCCGACCGGCGAGACCAGGCACTCGCCCAGCAGGGGCGAGGGCCTGGTCCATTCGGCGGGCGACCGGGAGGGGGCCGCGCTGATCTACGCCGACTCCCCGATCGAGGAACTGCGCGACCGGGTGCGCCTGGAGTGGGACGCCATGGACGCCTGGTTCGAGGAGGACGAGGAGGTCTTCGTCCACGCCCGCGACCCGGGCACGAGGGTCGAGGTGCTGCCCAGCTCCCGGCACGTGCGGGTGGAGGTGGACGGCGTGACCGTGGCCGACTCCCGCAGCCCGCGCATCCTGTACGAGACCCATCTGCCGGCCCGCTACTACCTGCCCAAGACCGATGTGCGGCTGGATCTGCTGACGCCGACCGAGACGGTCACCCGCTGCCCCTACAAGGGCTGGGCGGACTACTGGTCGGTGGCCGGGCACGACGACTACGCCTGGTCGTATCGCACCCCGCTGCCGGAGAGCCAGAAGATCGCGGGCCTCATCTCCTTCTACAACGAGAAGGTGGACATCTATCTCGACGGCGTCCTGCAGGAGCGCCCCAAAAGCCCGTTCAGCTGACGGCGGGCGGATCAGGCGGGCGGATCATCAGTAGGGCAACCGGCGGCCCGACGGGGTGCGCAGGTCAAGGGGCCGCTCCTGGTGCGCGGGCCGGGGCCGGCGCACGAGCACGCGGTTTCTTTTCATCGTCCTCTCCTCTCCGCCGAGCACTGTCCGGTTACCCGGGGGCCCGCGATCTATGTGTCACCGCTCCGGGTGCCGGATGACGTGCATGACGCTCGCGACGCGCTCCGCCGCGGTCGCGACGTCCTCGGCCGGCCCGATGCGCCCGGCCCAGGAGAGCCAGAACCACCATTCGCCGTCCTCCTCGTGGGCGGCGAACACGTCCTCGGTCCTGGCCGGGGCGACCGGATTGATCACATGCAGCCGGGGGGAGGGGCCGCCCCGCGACTCCACCTCGGCCTGGAACGCGTGCGCCTCCAACTGGAGGGCGAGTCGCTGGAGGTGGTCCACGGCGTCCGCCGCGACCACCACGCCTTCTGATCTCATGCAGAGCACTCCTGCCTGGGGAGGGGTCCGCCTACCCCGGCAGGTTGCGTCCATCACGGGGGCACCGGCAATCGTCAGGTTTCCGCGAGTTCGGCGCAAGGCAGCGGAAAGTGACGCCAATTCCGTGGAAAATACGCGATTTCCGGGAACAGGGAACGCGAAACCGATTGTGGCGCACTACGCCATTATTAACATGGACGTAATACCAACGGGGAACGGTTGGGGGGCGGGCCATGGCCCGAGGCGAGCATTCGCCGGCGTGCGCACGTCGCTGGCGCGAACAGGCTGCCACCCGGCAGTGGAGCCTGTGGCAGACCGCGCAGGCGATCAACGGTTGCTGCGGGGTCAGCCTCCTCAAGGCGCACCGGCAGGCCAGGGGTTGGTCGGCGCGGCAGGCGATCGAGGAGCTGGAGGAGCTGTGCGCCCGGCAGGGCCTCGGCGAGCCGCGGGCTAGCATCGACCTGCTGAACGCCTGGGAGAACAACCGGGCCAGGCCCCGCCCGCAGACCATCGACCTGCTGGCCAGGCTCTACCAGGGCAACGCGGTCCGGCTGGGGCTGGCCGGCGACTACACCGAGGGGCCCGGCGACGGCAAGATCGTCGTGGTCGCCGCGGAGCAGGGTGAGGCGCGTCCCGCGCCGCCGGGGCGCCTGGCGTACGTCGAGCCGGTCCCGGCCGTCCCCGACATCACCGTGGACGACGACACCGAGCGCCGGGCGCTGTTCCACCACGCGCTGCTGCGCCCCGAACTCGGCCTGAACGGCCGGATGCTGGCCGAGGTCGAGCGCACTCGCCAAGGCCTGGACCGCACGCTCGCCGCCGCGACCGTCACCGAAGACCAGCTCGACATGCTCGACGAGCAGGTGGTCCGCTACCGCAGGGAGTACATCACCAGCGCCCCGCTGCCGATGCTGTACCGGCTGATGCTGGAGCTGGCCGACGTGCGCAGGCTCAGCGTCGTCCGCCAGCCCGCCGCCGCCCAGCGCCGGCTGCTCAACGCCACCACCATGCTCGCCCTGCTGTCGGCCGACGCGCTGATGAAGCTCGGCGACACCCGCCAGGCCCACGCCTGGTACGGCACCGCCCGCACCGCTTCCGACGACATGGGCGACCTGCGGTTACGCGCCCTCGTCCGCGCCCAGCAGGCGATGCTGCCCTACTACTACGGCGATCTCGGCGAGACCGTGCGCCTGGCCCGCGAGGCGCGGATGCTCGCCGGTACCGCGCCCAGTTCCCCGGCCGCGCTCGGCGCGGCGGCCGAGGCCCGCGCGCTGGCCAGGATGGGCGAGCACAAGGCGGCCAGGATCGCGCTGGCCGAGGCCGAGCAGATCTTCTCCCGGATGCCCAGGGAGGGCGGTGAGCACCTGGCCTTCCACTTCTCCGAGCGGCGGCTGCGCTTCTATCGCACCTGCACGCTGATCGAACTGGGCGAGGCCGACCAGGTGGACGACTGGGCGACCGGCGCGAGCGGCCCCTACACCATCGACCCGGCGCTGATCATGCTGGACCACGCCACCAGGCTGGCCCGCGAGGGCAACGTCCGCGACGCATGCGCGCTCGCCGAGAAGGCGCTGGCCGACGTACCGCCCGAGCACCGCACCTCGATCGTGGTCAACCGGGCCCGGGCGCTGCTCGCCGACGTACCGCCCGACCAGCGCGGGCTGGCCTCGGTGCGGCACCTCAACGCCATGATCGAGGGCGCGGGGCCGCCGCTCGCGCTGGTGTGCCGGTGAAGTCCCTGGCCGCGCCGCCGGTGCCGGTGCCGGCGCAGCGCGACACACTCGCCGCCGAGGCGGCCCATGTGCTCCGCGGGGTGTGCGCGAGTCTCGGCATCGACGCCAGGGGCGCGACGTTGCTGCGGGTGCGCAGCAACGCCGTGTTCAAGCTGCGCGATCAGATCATCGTGCGGATCGCGACGGCCCCCGACGCGGGCACCCGGCTGCCCGTGGTGCTGGCGGTGGCCCGCTGGCTGGCCGACCGCGGCTTTCCCACCGTGCGCCCGGCCGACGAGGTGGGCGAGCAGCCGGTGGTGCACGCGGGGCGGGTGGTCACCTTCTGGCGGTACGTCCCGGCCAGCGGCACCCCGACCACAGGCCAGCTCGGGGCCGTGCTGCGCGACCTGCACCGGCTGCCGGCCCCGCCGTTCGCGCTCAAACGGCTCGCCGACCCGCTGGCCGAGGTGCGCAGGAACGTGGATTGCACGGCGGCCGGCGCGGTGCTCACCCCGCGCCAGCGCGCCTGGCTGCGCGACCGGGTGGCCGAGCTGACCGCCCGCTGGGCCGACCTGGACGACGTCGGGCCGCCGGTGCTGCTGCACGGCGACGCCTGGATCGGCAACCTGCTCCGCCGCACCGACGGTGACGCGGTGCTGTGCGACTGGGACGGCGTGGCCCTCGGCCCCCGCCAGTGGGACCTGGTGCACACCTACCACGGCCAGCGCAGGTTCGGCCTGACCGCCGGGGAGGTGGACGCCTTCGCCGCCGCCTACGGCCGCGACCTGCGTGCCTGGCCCGGATACTCCACGTTGATGGAGATCAGGGACATGTACGCGGTCGGCGTCCACATCCGCAACGCGCCCGGCGACCCGTTCTCCCGCCGCGAACTTCCGCGCCGCCTCGATTCGCTGACCAAGGGCGACGGCCACGCCCGGTGGTACATGTCGCCCGCCTGAGGTCCGCGTAGGGTGACGTCCGTGAGCATGAGCGTCGCGGCCAAGGTGACGGCGGTCCTCGGCGCCTTCCTGCCGGGCGACGTACGACTGACGCTCACCGAGATCTGCCGCCGGGCCGGTCTGCCGCTGACCACCGGGCACCGGCTGGTCGGCGAGCTGACCGCGCGCGGTTTCCTGGAACGCCTGCCCGAGGGCTCCTACCGGGTGGGCCGGCTGCTGTGGCGGATCGGCGCGCAGGCCGCCGAGCCACGGGAGCTGCGCGAGCTGGCCCTGCCGTACATGGCCGAGCTGTACGCGACGACCAGGGAGAACGTCCAGCTCGCGGTGCTCGGCCAGGACCGCGTGCTGTGCCTGGAACGGCTGCGCGGGCCGCACTCGGTGCCGGTGTTCTCGCGGGTCGCGGGCGAACTCCCGCTGCACGCGACGGGCGTCGGCAAGGTGCTGCTCGCCTTCGCCGCCGAGGAGACCGTGGAACGCGTGCTGGCCGCCCCGCTCGCCGCGGTCACCCCCAACACGATCACCGACCCGGGACGGCTGCGCGCCGAACTGGCCGAGGTCCGCCGTAGCGGCCTGGCCCACACCCAGGAGGAGATGTCGATCGGCACGCTGTCGGCGGCGGCCCCGGTGCGCGACGGCGACGACCGCGTGGTGGCCGCGCTGTCGGTCGTGGTGTGGCGGCACAGCGCCGACCTGCGCCGCCTGGACCCGGCGGTACTGGGCGCGGCCAGGGCGCTGTCCCGCGACCTCGCCGCCATCTCCTGAACCTCTTGAGGCAGGGTCTTCCGCTCAGCGGAAGACCCCCGGGTGCGCGCATGATCGAACAGAGCATGCTCGACTCATGCGAACTCAGGTCGGGATCGTCGGCGCGGGCCCCGCGGGACTGCTGCTGTCCCATCTGCTGCACCTGCGCGGCATCGACTCGGTCGTCCTCGAACTGCGCGACCGCGACCACTGCGAGCGCCGGGTCAGGGCGGGCGTGCTCGAACAGGGCACGGTGGACGTCCTGACCGCCGCCGGGGTCGGCGACCGGCTGCGCCGCGAGGGCCTGCCGCACCACGGCATCGAGCTGCGGTACGGCGGGGCGGGTCACCGCATCGCGTTCGAGGAGCTGGTCCCCGGCCGGAGCATCACCGTCTACGGGCAGCAGGAGGTCGTCAAGGACCTGATCGCCGCCCGGCTCGCGGCCGGCGGGAAGATCCTGTTCGACGTGCCGGACGTCAAGCCGCACGACCTCACCGGCTCGCCGTACCTGACCTTCGGCGGCGAGGTGCTGGAGTGCGATGTGATCGCCGGCTGCGACGGTTTCCACGGGGTGACCCGCGCCGCCGTGCCGCAGGGCGAGCTGACCGTCTTCGAGCGCGACTACCCCTTCGCCTGGCTGGGCGTGCTGGCCCGGGTGGCGCCGTCCGCCGAGGAGCTGATCTACGCCAGGACCCCGCGCGGCTTCGCCCTGCACAGCATGCGCTCGCCCGAGGTCAGCCGGTTCTACCTACAGGTGCCCAAGGACGAGCGCGAGGACGCCTGGCCGGACGAGCGGATCTGGTCCGAACTGGCCGCCCGCCTTGAGACCGTGCCCGGGTTCACGCTGAAGACCGGCCCGGTCATCGAGAAGTCGGTCACCCCGATGCGGTCGTTCGTCTCCGAGCCGATGCGATACGGCGGTCTCTACCTGGCCGGCGACGCCGCCCACATCGTGCCGCCCACCGGGGCCAAGGGGCTCAACCTGGCCGTCGCCGACGTGACCGTGCTGACCGACGCGCTGGCCCAGTGGTACGAGACCGGCTCGGCCGCCGGGCTGGACGCCTACTCGGAGACCTGCCTGCGCCGGGTCTGGCGCGCCCAGCACTTCTCGTGGTGGATGACGAACCTGCTGCACACCTTCGCGGATGAGGACCCCTATGGCGAAAGGTTGCAAACCGCCTATCTAGACTACGTGACCTCGTCAACAGCGGCTGCGACCACGCTCGCCGAGAACTATGTGGGGATGGTGTGGTGAACAAACTAGTCGGATCGGCCGCGGAGGCGGTGGCGGACGTCTTTCCCGGGGCCTCGCTCGCGGTCGGCGGTTTCGGCCTGTGCGGAGTGCCCACGGTGCTCATCGACGCACTGCACGAACAGGGCGCCGGAGACCTGTCGGTGGTGTCCAACAACTGCGGCGTGGACGGCGGCGGCCTCGGCCTGCTGCTCGCCGCCGGGCGGATCTCCCGCGCCACCGGGTCCTACATCGGGGAGAACAAGGAGTTCGCCCGCCGGTACATGGCCGGTGAGATCGAGGTGGAACTGATCCCGCAGGGCACGCTCGCCGAGCGGCTGCGGGCCGGGGGCTGCGGCATTCCCGCCTTCTACAGTCCCGCGGGGGTCGGCACGATGGTGGCCGAGGGCGGCATGCCCTGGCGCTACAACGCGGACGGCAGCGTGGCCGTCGCCTCCCCGCCCAGGGAGACGCGGGTCTTCGGCGGGCGGGAGTACGTGCTGGAGGAGAGCATCACGACCGACTTCGCGCTGGTCCGCGCGGCCAAGGGCGACCGGCACGGCAACCTCCACTTCGCCAAGTCGGCGCGCAACTTCAACCCGCTGTGCGCGATGGCGGGCCGGGTGGCGATCGCCGAGGTCGAGGAACTGACCGAGCTGGCCCCCGAGGACGTCCACCTGCCCGGGATCTTCGTGCAGCGGGTGCTGCACGTCGGACAGGTGGAAAAGCACATCGAGAAGCGGAGGACCCGCCGTGCCCTGGACGCGTGACCAGATCGCCGCGCGGGCGGCGGCCGAACTCAGCCCCGGCGACTATGTCAACCTCGGCATCGGCCTGCCCACGCTGCTCGCCGACCACGCGCCGGACGGCGTGTGGCTGCAATCGGAGAACGGCGTGCTCGGCGTCGGCCCCTACCCGTCCGAGGACGAGGTCGACCCCGACCTGATCAACGCGGGCAAGGAGACCATCACGGTGCTGCCCGGCGCGTCGTACTTCGACTCCTCGCTGTCGTTCGGCATGATCCGCGGCGGCCACGTAGACCTCGCCGTACTCGGCGCCATGCAGGTGTCGGCGCGCGGCGACCTGGCCAACTGGGCGATCCCCGGAAAGATGATCAAGGGCATGGGCGGCGCGATGGACCTGATCCACGGCGCCCGGCGGGTGCTGGTGCTGATGGAGCACACCGCCAAGGACGGCAGCCCCAAGATCGTCAAGGAGTGCTCGCTGCCGCTCACCGGCGCGGCCTGCGTGCACCGCATCATCACCGACCTCGGGGTGCTCGACGTCACCGGCGACGGCCTGCGCCTGGTGGAGACGGCCCCCGGCGTGAGCGGAGACGAGATCCGCGAACGCACGGAGGCACCCGTACTGATCTGACCATTTGAAGGGACATGTCGTGATCAGCGATCCGCACCCGCCCTATCTGCACCCCCCATACGCCAGCACCGTGCTGCGGGCCCCCTCCCAGCACCTGGTGGCGGCCAAGCTCGACCCCGAGGCCGTCGAACTGGTCGACCCGGTCTACGGCCACCAGACGGTCGCCGACCTGGACCACGACCTGACCAGGCGGCACGGGGGCGAGCCGCTGGGGGAGCGGATCATCGTGACCGGGCGGGTGCTGGACGAGGACGGCCGTCCCGTACGGCGGGCGCTGGTCGAGGTCTGGCAGGCCAACGCGGCCGGCCGCTACTCCCACGACCTCGACCGGCACCCCGCCCCCCTCGACCCCAACTTCACCGGATTCGGCCGGTGCCTGACCGACGACGAGGGCCGGTACCGGTTCGTCACGATCAAGCCGGGCGCCTACCCGTGGCGCAACCACCCCAACGCCTGGCGTCCCGCGCACATCCACTTCTCGGTGTTCGGCACGCAGTTCGTGCAGCGGCTCGTCACCCAGATGTACTTCCCGGGCGACCCGCTCTTCGCGCACGACCCGATCATGGGCTCGGTGCCCGACCCCTCGTCGCTGATCGCGGCGTTCGACCTCGCGACCACCGAACCGGAGTGGGCGCTCGGCTACCAGTGGGACATCGTGCTCAGGAGGGAGGCGTGATGGCTGGCACGCCGACGCCGTCGCAGACCGTGGGGCCGTTCTTCGGGCACGCCCTGCCGTACCCCGAGGGGCCGTGGGCCGTCCCCGAGGACCACCCGGACGCGATCGAGCTGCGCGGGCGGGTCCTCGACGGCGCGGGCGCGCCCGTGCCGGACGCGCTGCTGGAGATCTGCCAGCCTGGGATCTTCGGGCGCTGCCCGACCGACCCCGAGGGCCGGTACGTCTTCCGCACCGCCCGCCCCGCCACCTACATCTCGATGCTGGTGTTCGCCAGGGGCCTGCTCAAGCCGGTGTGGACCCGCGTCTACCTGGACGCCGACGACCCGTTCCTGGCCACCCTCGACGAGCCGCGGCGTGCGACGCTCGTGGCCCGCCTGGAGGACGGGTTCTACCGCTTCGACGTGCGCCTGCAAGGTGCGGGCGAGACGGTGTTCCTGGCGGTCTAGCCCTATTGCTCGATGGTGGACATGTTCGCGTACCGGGCGCCGCGGGCGGCGCCCGCCGGTACGGCCTTCTCCAGGGCCGCGAGCTGGTCCGGCGTCAGCGTGATGTCGGCGGCGGCGGTGTTCTCCTCCAGGTAGCGCAGCCGCTTGGTGCCCGGGATCGGGATCACGTCGTCGCCGCGGGTCAGCAGCCACGCCAGCGCGAGCTGCGCGGGCGTGCAGCCGGCCTCCTCGGCGATCGCGCGGACCTCGGCGACCAGCGCCAGGTTGTGCTCGATCGCGTCCGGGGCCATCCTGGGCGCGGACCTGCGGAAGTCGTCGGCCGACAGGTCATCGGCCGAGGCCACCGCGCCGGACAGGATGCCGCGGCTGATCGGGGAGTAGGCCACCAGCGCGATGCCCAGCTCCCGGGCGACCGGCAGGATGTCCTCCTCCAGACCCCTGGTGAACAGCGAGTACTCGCTCTGCAGGGCGGCGATCGGATGCACCGCGGCGGCCTTGCGCAAGGTGTCCGCGCTGACCTCCGACAGCCCGAGGTGACGGACCTTGCCCGCCGTCACCAGCTCGGCCATCGCCCCCACCGACTCCTCGATGGGCACGTCCGGGTCGCGGCGGTGCATGTAGTACAGGTCGATGTGGTCGACGCCGAGCCGCCTGAGCGAGGCGTCGCAGGCGGCCCGGATGTAGGCCGGGCTGTTGTCCACGCCCCGGGCGGCGGGGTCGTCACTGCGCACGATGCCGAACTTGGTGGCCAGCACCACCTCGTCCCTGCGCCCGGTGACGGCCCTGCCGACGAGTTCTTCGTTGTGGCCCCTGCCGTACATGTCGGCGGTGTCCAGGAAATCGACGCCGAGGTCCAGCGCCCTGTGGATGACCGCGATCGACTCCGCATCATCGGCGGCCCCGTAGAACTCCGACATGCCCATGCAGCCCAGGCCGATACCGGATACCTCCGGGCCCCCGTTTCCCAGTCTGCGAGTGATCATTCCATCTCCAGATACATGGTTATCTTGGCTTCGACGGTCTTGAGATCGTCATTGAGTTGGGAGATGCAGGCCAGCACCCGTTCCCGGTGCGCCTCCAGCATCAGCCGCCTGGCCCGCACGGTGGACGGGCCCTCGCGCATCAGCTCGGCGTAGCGGCACATGTCGGCGATCGGCATGCCGGTCTGCCGGAGCTTGGTCAGGAATTCGAGCCAGCCGAGGTCGGCCTCGGAGTACACGCGGTGGCCGGTCACATCGCGGTGTACCTCGTGGATGAGCCCGATGCGCTCGTAGTAGCGCAGGGTGTGCGCGCTCAGCCCGGACCGCGCGGCGGCCCCCTGAATTCCCAGCCCCGTCTCCATGCCCCGAGCCTCCCCGTTAGAGCGCGCTCGAAGTCAAGCACCCCCGTTCTTCTGCTCAGGTACCGAGCACACAATCGTCTTCGCTTCGCTCAGTCGCCCTCTCCCATGCCGGGCTTCGCCCGGCGTAATCAGTTGCGCTCTTGTGCTCGGCGTTTCCCGTGTGCTGTGGTGGTGACCCGCAGCACGGCTTCACGGCGTCAGTCCACGTGCGGGTATCGGCCGTTCAGATAGTCATCGAGTTGTCGCCACTGGGTCGGGTGGATGTCCAGGTCCTTCAAATCCTCCGGAGCGAACCAGCGGGCATCGCTGGCTTCGCCGTCCGCCCCGGGAATACCGGAGATCGGACGGGCGAGCAACATCACCTCGTACTCCTGGCGGACCTCACCATCCGAATAGGCGACGATATGACCTGGATCGGAGTAGACGCCGAGAAGACCGACCGGCTCGACCAGGACGCCCGTCTCCTCCTCCGTCTCCCGGACGGCGCACTGTGAGGGGGTCTCCCCGATCTCCATCTTCCCCATCGGCAGCGCCCACTGCCCCGTGTCCCTCCGGCGCTGCAACAGAATCCGCCCCTGATCATCAACGGCCACCGTTCCACAGGCGGGCACGAGGCTGTTGGCCTGCGGCGCATGCTCGTCGTTCCAGTATTCGACTCGTCCCACCAGGGCTCCTGCACCTCGTTGCCCGACCACGGCATGGCCAGGAACCATACCCGCTCGAACGACGCCAGATCATGATCGCTGATTGTCCCGCACGCCGATGCCCGCTATGCCCTCTGTCTGGCGTTTCGTGAGGCTATGGCCGCGCCTACGGTGAGACCGTGGCCATAGCATGCTTGTGCCCCTACCGGGAACGGCAGGGGCACGGTCAAGTGATCGAATACAACGACAATGGGCTATGGAGCCGGGGTTTCGCCGCGCGCAACTGCACCTGTGAACGCTCGCCAGTCCTCAGTGGTGAAGATCAAGACGGGACCGTCAGGGTTCTTGCTGTCGCGTACCGCAACGTGCTGGTGGAGCGTGGCAACCTCAACGCACGCTCCATTCTGCTGCGAGCGGCTGCTCTTACGCCACACTGCATTCGACAGGTCAATTCGGGTCATCGCCACCTCCTGTCACTTGTCGGTCAAAGCTCTGCGAGCTGCAATAAGCATAGCGTTTGAGTCATCTGGACTGAGTGCGACGGCTCTGAGGTGGTCAAAGGCCGTGGTGAAGTGGCGGACCTCGTCGGGCTTGTCTACTGATAGTGATCCACCGATGGTCTCTGTGTAGACAACGTCGATCTCGCCGGGCTCTGCGAAGCCCAGGACGATGAAACTTCCGATCGTGCCGGGATGTGCTCCTACCGTGTAGGGGACGACCTGGATGGTGGTTCGCCCTTCCGCGGCAGCGGCGATGAGATGGTCAAGCTGAGCGCCCATGACCTCGGGCCCACCGACGAGGCGATGTAGTACGGCCTCGTCGATGATCGCCCAGAACTGAGGGCGATCTTCTTTGGCGAGCACCTGCTGTCGCGTGAGGCGAACTTCAAGCCGCCGCTGGATCTCGTCGGGGCCGAGTTCGAGCGGGCCGCCACGGATCAGGGCGCGAGCGTAGTCTTCTGTCTGGAGCAGACCTGGAACAACGGCCAGCTCGAACGTACGGATGCTGGCCGCTTCTTGCTCCAGCCCGATCAAGAACTCGTACCGGCTCGGCAGTACGTCCCGGTAGGAGTACCACCAGCCACGTTTCCGCGAGTCCTTGGCGAGCTGGATGAGCGCTTGTATCTGCTCCTCGTCCTTGAGGCCGTAGACCGTTGCGAGTACTCGTACGTCGTTGGGGTGCGGTGCCGTGCGGCCGGACTCGATGCGGAACACCTTGGTGTGGTGCCAGTCGGCGCGGCTTGCCACCTCCTCTTGAGTCAGGCCCGCGAGGTCGCGCAGACGCTTCAGCTCGGCGGTGAGCTGGCGACGGCGTACTGGATTGTTTCCAGCGGGCATGCGCAACTCCCTTCCCTATCTATGCTGCAGGGCTTCAATCTAGAGCCCTGCACGATGCAGCCCTGCATAAAGGAGCCTGTATGTGCCGATATGAGCATGCCAGCTCGCGGCGGCAGCAGGGGCCAGATCGGAGGTGCCCGTGACGACGTTCCTGGGGATGGTGCGGCTTCCTGCTGCGGCCTCGTCGGTTCCGGTGTCACGGGCGTTCGTCCGGGCCGTGCTCACTGTGCATGGCTACGACGGCGATGAGTACTCGGTGGTGCTGGTCATCAGTGAGCTGATGACCAATGCCGTGATCCATGGCGCGCGGTCGGGGCGTGCGGGTGATCGGGTCGAACTTCATCTCACGCAGATCGAGGGCGGTACCGCGTTCCCGGTCTCCCGGCCTGGTGGCCGGATGCGGACACTGAGCCGGGCGACTGGGTGGATGAGTGGCTTGCCTTCAATCGTCTTCGCCGGGCCCAGGGGCGGCGGGAGCGGCGGATGGGACTTTGGGGCGGGGCCTTGGAGCGGTACAGCTAGAACTTCCTGCGCCGCGGTGGCGTGAAAATCGTCACGGCATGTCCGGTGAGGTGCCCATTTTCGTGATCACCAGGTCGATGTACTCGGGTGATCGGGTTGTGGAGGTGGCCGGCCCGATCGTCATTCCAGGGGATCGGGCGGTCCGGTTCGATGAGCTTCGGCTGGATCGCTGACCTCTCCAGGCGTACTCCCTCTAACTACGACTCCGGTTGCCGACCTGTCTGACTGGAGCTTGAGGGAAGTGTGTTCGGTGGCGCCAGCGTCGGGCGGAGCCCGACATGAGGAAGAGCGGTCCGAGCGTCAGCGAGGGCCATTGTGTCCCGCCGGAGGCGGGGGGCGGCGTTCTGGGGTTGGCGGCATGCCCGGCAAGCGCCGCCCGCCGTTACGGCGCTATTGCTCTGGCTCGTCCTCATTTTCGGGGAGCGGGCGGACGGTGGCCGTGTACTCGATATAGCCCTTGCTGTCGCAGTACGTGCAGCTTTCCACCACGACAGCGGTCTGGATCGTGCCCTTCAGCGCCACCGCCCGCGGTACCTCGCGTGTGCCTGAACCACCGCACATGCCGCAGAAGTGGCGTTGCGTGATCTCTCTCACCGCGTTGCCCCCGCTCCCTCGACCCCTTCGTCCAGGTCGATTATCACTCGTCGATTTCGATGAGCCGGCGCGCGATGGCCGGGGAGCGTAGGAGGTGGTTCGCGCCCGGCTTCATCCCCGCTCATGGACATCGGTGACCCCCTGATCCGGTGCCTGACACGGTACCGCTCCCAGGGTGCGGGCGAGGGGTGAACCCTGATGGGGCTGGCCCTACCCCCGAGGGGAAAACGGCAGGTCACAGGTGCTTTGCGGCAAGTGCCCCGGTATGGCTGTCCCTATCTCCCCCGGGATGCCTTAAGGGAGGGGTCAGGGCCGGGTCTGGGGCGATCTCCGATACCCCGTTACGCCCCTTCCCGCCAGCCTTGTGAGCCATGGGGATTGAAGTACAAATCCGGACGAAGGGATTGGTCGTCGCCGGGTTCGCGGCGGTGGTCACGGGGGCCGTCGCGATGCTCGGGCTGCATTTGACCGCCGGGCTGGACCCGATGCACGGGTTGATCAGTGAGTACGCCTTCGCGCCCGCCGGCTGGTTGCTGGGCGTGTCGCTCACCTGCTTCGCGGCGGGGGCCGCGTTGTTCGCGATGGCGATGGTCCGGTCCGCCGGGTCCAGGCGGGTGGCGTTGCTGGTCGCGGCGTGGGGGGCCTGCATGATGCTGGTGGGAGCCTTCCCCACCGACCGGCCGGGGGTGCCGTTGTCGATGTCGGGGGGCATCCACAGGTACGCCGCGCTGGTGGCGTTCCTGGCCATGCCGCTGGCGGGGCTGATCCTGGCCCGGCTGGTGACCAGGGACCGCTGGGCGACGGCCATGCGGGTGCTCTGCGGGATCGCGCTGGTCTGCCTGGTCGCCGTGGTCGTGCCGTACGCGCTGCGGTTCGTGGGCATTCCGGTGAGCAACGATGACATTCCGGCGGGCCTGACGCAGCGGCTGGTCGTGGTGACCGAGCTGGGCGTACTGGTACTGCTCGGCCGTAGCCTGCTGCTGCGCTGCCGGGACAAGGCCGCCGCGGTACGGCGGGGCGCGGTGGGCGAGCGGGCCGCCGACAAGGCCTCGGCCCTCGCGGCTTGAGACCAACGCATGGCTAATGGGACAGGTGTCCAAGTGTCCGGGCGCTCAGTTCCTCGCAGAGGGACCACACCCGGTCGCGTACCCGCACGTCGAGCACGCTGGACGGCCACGGCCTGCGCCGGCCGTCCTGCCCGAAGTACGCGCCGGTGACCCCCTCAAGGGCCGGGTCCGTGGCCATCCGGATGCCGGAGCGTGCGGGCTTGGTGAGGTCCGCCATGAAGATCGGGGCGAGCGGCTTCACCAGCGGGGCGATCGGGCGGTACACGTATGGGAAGCTCCGTACCCGCATCGCCCGGTTCATCGGCGTGGACCCGTGCCCGGGGTAGACCACCTTGACCGTCACCCCGGTGCCGCCCACCAGCTCGGCGAACCGGTGGCTCATCGCCATCTGGATGGTCTTGGTGTGGTTGTAGTGGCTGAACGTCCACCCGAGCAGCCGCCGCTCCGCTTGCAGGTTGGCCAGGTCGATCGGCCCGGCGGGGATGCCGGTGATGAGTACGGTCTTCTCGCTGAGATCCATGCTCTGAATGTGACACCGAGTGCCACACATGTCAACCGGTGTAGGGTGACGGGCGTGACAGGACTACGCGAGCGGACCAAGGCGGCGGTGCGGGCCGAGGTGACCGAGGCGGCGATGCGGCTGTTCGCCGAACGCGGGTACGACGAGACCACGGTCGACGACATCGCCCGCGCGGCCGGCATGTCCAAACGCAGCTTCTTCCGCTACTTCCCGGTCAAGGAGGACGTCGTCCTCGGCCGCGTGGATCTCATGGGGGAGCGGATCGTGGACGAGATCGCCGCCCGGCCCGAAGGCGAGGACGTGTGGGACACCCTGCACGCCGTGCTGCGCGGCTGGGAGCAGCGGATCGACGCCGAACGGCAGGCGCTCGACGGCCTGCGGTTGATCGAGGCCACCCCGGCGCTGCGCGCCCGGTTCACGCAGAAACGCGAGGAGACCCGCGTGCTGATCACGCGTGCGCTGCTGGCCCGGCCGGGCCACGGTCTCGACACGTTCACCGTGGACCTGGTCACGGCGGCGGCGGGCGCGGCCCTCGACGGCGTGTCCCGCGCCTGGGCCGACGCGGACGGCCAGGCCGACCGCCTGGCCCTGGTCGACCGCGCGTTCGCCCTCCTGCGCCCCGCCTGCCTGCCCCCTCCCCACTGACCTGCCCGGGAGCCCCGGCTCCTGCGCCCCACCCGACTGACCTGCATACCGCCGCCCGGTGTTCACCCGGCGTTCAACGAGGGAAGGCAGGCTTGCGGTTCTCGACAGGGATGGAGGGCGGGTGAACGGAGAACTCGCGCGGCGGCTCGGCACTGGTGACGCCGTCGTCGTGGGGCTCGCGGCGATGATCGGCGCGGGTGTGTTCAGCGCCTTCGCGCCCGCCGCCGGCGCGGCCGGTTCGTGGCTCCCGCTGTCGCTCGCCATCGCCGCCCTGGCCGCGTACTGCAACGCGGTCTCCTCCGCCCGGCTGGCCGCGCGCTACCCCGAGTCCGGCGGCACCTACGTCTACGGGCGTCGGCGGCTCGGCGACCTGTGGGGCTACCTGGCCGGATGGGGGTTCATCACCGGCAAGACGGCCTCCTGCGCCGCCATGGCGCTGACGTTCGGCATCTACCTCGCGCCCGAGTACGGCCGGTGGGCGGCGGTCGCCGCCGTGGCGGGGCTCACCGCGCTCAACCTGTTCGGTGTGCACAAGTCCGCCCTGGCCGCCCGGATCATCGTGGCCGCCGTGCTGCTGGTGCTCGCCTCCGTCGTGCTGGTGGGCGCGAGCGGGGCGGTCGCGCTGCCGGTCTTCCAGGACGCGCCCTCCTGGGGCGTCCTCCAGGGAGCCGGGCTGCTGTTCTTCGCCTTCGCCGGATATGCCCGGATCGCCACGCTCGGCGAGGAGGTACGCGACCCGGCGACCACCATCCCCCGGGCCATCCCGATCGCCCTCGGCATCACGCTCGTCGTCTACGCGGCCGTGGCGGGGACCGCGCTCGCCGTACTCGGACCCGCGGGGCTCGCGGCCTCGCCCGCGCCGCTCGCCGACGCCGCCACGGCGGCCGGGGCCGGGTGGCTCGCGCCGGTCGTCCGCGTGGGCGCGGCGGTGTCGGCGCTGGGGGCACTGCTCGCGCTCATCCTCGGCGTGTCACGGACCGTGCTCGCGATGGCCCGCGACCGGCACCTGCCGGTGGGCCTGGCGGCGGTCGAACCGGTCAGGCAGGTGCCGCGCCGGGCCGAACTCGCGGTCGGCGTGGCCGTGATCGCCCTGGTGCTGGTGGCCGACCTGCGCGAGGCGATCGGGTTCTCGTCGTTCGGGGTGCTGGTCTACTACGCCATCGCCAACGCCTCGGCCCTCACGCTGTCGCGCGAGGAGGGCGCGCCGCCCAAGGTCGTGCCGGCGGCGGGGGTGGTGCTGTGCCTGGTACTGGCGTTCACGCTCCCGCTCACATCGGTGATCGCGGGAGTCGCGCTCTTCTGCGTGGGCGGCGCGCTCTGGGCGGTACGGCGAGGCCGCCCCGGCCGGTAGCCGAGGCTTGCCGGGCCCGCCCCGGGGCAGGCGTTCGCCATGGTGAATTTCCTGAAACTCCTGCTCGCCCGCCGCATGATCCGCACCCCGCTCGGCCTGGCCGCCCTCGCGGCAGGCTGGCTGCTCGGCCGTCGCCGCAGGCAGCGCCGCCGGCAGCAGGCCGATCCTTCCCGTAGGCCGCAGAACACCCCGGAACACCCCACCGCCCTCTGGTAGGCCGGCCCGCGCCGACACACGTCCTTATGCGCCCTTAACCTCTATACCTCTAAAGTACTAGATACCTAGATAAATGGAGGTAGGGTGATCGAGTTCCATCTGGACGCCCGGTCCGGGGTCTCGCCGTACCTGCAACTGGTCCATCAGGTACGGCACGCGCTGCGGCTCGGCCTGCTGCGCGAGGGGGACCGGCTTCCCACCGTCAAGGACGTGGTGGCGCGGCTGGCGATCAACCCCAACACCGTGCTCAAGGCCTACCGCGAACTCGAGCACGAGGGACTGGTGGCCGCCCGGCCCGGGGTCGGGACGTTCGTGACGCGCACGCTGGCCAACGCCTCGCTGGCCGCGCACGAGCCGCTGCGCCGCGAGCTGCGCCGCTGGCTGGCCAAGGCGCGGCTCGCGGGCCTGGACGACGAGAGCATCGAGGCCCTGTTCTCGACCACCTTCCGGAGCGCGGCGGAGGAGGACATAGCGTGACGCCGATATTGCAGAGCCAGGAACTCGGCAAGAAGTACGGCAGGCGATGGGCGCTGCGCGACTGCACCCTTGAGATCCCCGCCGGGCGGGTGGTCGGGCTGGTGGGCCCCAACGGGGCGGGCAAGAGCACGTTCCTCAAGCTGGCGGCCGGTCAGCTCGCGCCGACCTCGGGCGGCATCACCGTGCTCGGCGGCCGTCCGGCGGACGGCCCGGCGCAACTGGCCAAGATCGGGTTCGTCGCCCAGGACACCCCGGTCTACCCGAGGCTGACCGTCGCCGACCACCTGCGGCTCGGGGCCGGGCTCAACCCGGGCTGGGACGCCGGCCTCGCCAGGCAGCGGATCGAACGGCTCGGACTGGACCCCGCGCAGCGCGCGGGCGGCCTGTCCGGCGGGCAGCGCGCCCAGCTCGCCCTCACCATGGGCCTGGCCAAACGTCCCCGGCTGCTGCTCCTGGACGAGCCGGTCGCCTCGCTCGACCCGCTCGCCCGCCGCGAGTTCCTCCAGGGCCTGATGGAGGCCGTCGTGGAGTACGAACTCAGCGTCGTGCTCTCCTCCCACCTGCTGTCGGACCTGGAACGCGCC
Organism: Spongiactinospora gelatinilytica; assembly: GCF_003236385.1. Taxonomy (GTDB): domain Bacteria; phylum Actinomycetota; class Actinomycetes; order Streptosporangiales; family Streptosporangiaceae; genus Spongiactinospora; species Spongiactinospora gelatinilytica. Next base: position 18,097 of record NZ_POUA01000024.1, on the reverse strand, counting down.
TGCGACCACCTGATCGTGCTGACCGGCTCGCGCGTGCGGGTGGCGGGCGAGGTCGAGCGGCTGCTCGCGACCCACCACCGGCTCAGCGGCCCGCGCCGCGAGCCCGGCCGCCTGCCCGCCGACCAGCACGTCATCACCGCCCGCCACGCCGACCGGCAGAGCACCGTCATCGTCCGGGCCGACGGCCCGATCCTCGATCCGAGCTGGTCGGTCAGCCACCTCACCTTGGAGGATCTCGTCCTGGCCTACATGGACCGGCAGGCAGATCAGCACACGGACGAGCCCGCCCGCGCGATCACCCTGGAGGGGCGGCGATGATCTGGCTCACCTGGCGGCAGTTGCGCGGCGGGGCCGCGATGGTGTCCGGGGCGCTCGTCGTACTGGCCGCCGCCCTGGCGCTGACCGGCCCGGGGCTGGCCGCAGGCTACGCCGAAGGCATCACCGGCTGCCTGCGCGACGGCGACTGCACGCGCTTCTTCGACCGGTTCTTCGACGAGTACCAGACCCCGTTCCTGGGCGTCACGGTGATCGTGCTGGTCCTGCCCGCGGTGACGGGGCTGTTCTGGGGCGCGCCGCTGATCACCCACGAGCTGGAGGCCGGCACCCACCTGCTGGTGTGGAACCAGACCATCACCCGCACCCGCTGGCTGGCAGTCAAACTGGGGATCACCGGCCTGGCCGCGATGGCCGCCGCCGGGATCGCCAGCCTGGCGGTGACGTGGTGGTCCGGCCCGCTGGACAGATCCGCCGAGCCGGGGTTCACGATGATGGACCCGCTGGTGTTCGGCGCGCGCGGGATCGCGCCCGTGGGGTACGCGGCGTTCGCCTTCATCCTGGGCGTGACCGTGGGCATCCTGGTCCGCCGCACGCTGCCCGCGATGGCCCTCACGCTGGTCGTATTCGCGGCGATCCAGATCGCCATGCCGTCCCTGGTCCGGCCGCACCTGATGCCCCCGGTCCGCTCGGTCGTCGAACTCGGCCCGGTCAACATCGACCAGTTCCTCGTCCCCGACGACGGCTCGCCCAGGATGCTCCTGGAATCGGCCGTTCCCGGGCAGACCGGGGCCTGGGTCCTGTCCAGCCGCCTGCTCGACCCCGCCGGGCGGCCGATCGACGACGGCACCGGTGAGGCCGCCCTGCCGATCTCGGTGGCGTCGGGAGCGTGCGCCCGTCAGGAAGGGGCCGGGAGCCCGAAGGGGCACATGGAGACGTGCGTCGCCGAGATCAACCGGCTGGGCTACCGGCAGGCGGCGACCTATCACCCGTTCGAGCGGTTCTGGGCCTTCCAGTGGATCGAGACCGGCGTGTACGCGTTGCTCACGCTCGCCCTGACAGGTCTTTGCCTCCGCTGGGTCCGCAGGCGGCTGTCATGAGCGGCAAAGGCGTCGCGGCCGGGCTCGCGCTGCTGTTCCTGCTGACCGCCTGCACCGGGCAGACGCCGCCGCGCGCCGAGGCCGTCCGGGCGACCGAGGCGGGCACGTCCGCCTGCGCGCACCCGCCGCGGGGCACCGATCCGGGGCCGCAGACGCCGGTCACGATCGACGTCGTCGAACAGGCGTACCTCTGCATCCTCGCCTACCACTACAGTGGGGCCACCCTGGACGCCCGGTCGCTGCTGCTCGCCGGATTCGCCGCCTTCACCCAGGAGCTCAACCGCGCCGGGCACGACCTGCCCGAGGCCACCATGCCCGCGCTGGGCGGTGACCGCGCGGCCGACTGGGCGGCGTTCGAGGCGGCCTACCGGCGGGTCACCGGCCGGCTGCCGGACGACGGTGAACTGCGCGAGAAGCTGGCCGCCGCCACCCTGCGGGCCGTCGTGGCCGCCCTCGGCGACAACCACGCCCGGTGGGCGCCGGGCCGCCGCCCTCCGCCCGGCTACTACGACGGCGACCAGTACGGCCTGGGCCTTCGGACCAGCCTCCGTGCCCAGGTCGGCGAGAACCCGGGTGTCGCGCTGCCCCCGCTGTTCGTGACCGCCGTGCTGGGCGGGGCGGCCGAGAAGGCGGGGCTGCGGCCTGGCGACGTCATCGCGTCGATCGACGGATCGGCCCCCTTCATCGGCGGCCAGGTCACCTCCGCCGCCATCGCCGCGCTCTATCCGCAGTACCCGCAGGCCGATCCGGTCCGCCTCCAGGTGCGGCGCGAGGGCTCCAGCCGGACGGTGACGCTGAAGCCCGGCCTGTTCCAGCCCGACCCCGACGCCGTGCGGCCGGTGACCGCCAAGGTCCTGGACGACGACGTCGCGTACGTGCGGCTGGGCGGTTTCGGGCCCGACGCCGCCGACCGGGTGCTCAAGGAGATCGCCCGGCTGCGCGCCGGACGTACGCTGACCGGCCTCGTGCTGGACCTGCGCGGCAACGGCGGCGGCAGCCCCAATGAGGTGAACCGGCTGCTGGGCGGGTTCGCGCACGGCGAGGTCACCGCCTACCTGTGCCGGGTGGACGGCACGTGCGACACCATGCGGACCGATGACACCGTTCCGCTGGTCGGCCTGCCGCTGGTCGTGCTCATCGACCGAGGCTGCGCCTCGGCGTGCGAGCACTTCGGCTCCGTCGTGAAGGACCTGCGCCTCGGCACACTGGTCGGCACCCGTACGGCGGGCGCGATGCCCGGCCCCGCCGAGCCGTACCTGCTCGGCAACAACACCGTCCTGACCCTCCCGAGCCGGCGCCACCTGGCGCCCGGCCGCGAGGTGATCGACCGGATCGGCGTCGCGCCGCACCACCATGTGCCGCCGGCCGCGAAGGACGCCGCCGCCGGACGCGATGCCGCCCTGGCCAAGGCGCTGACCCTGCTGCGCGGCTGACCACCCTGAAGCATCACCGAAAGGCGGACCGTTCGATGAGGCATGCCATCAGATCGAGGCCGATGCCGCGCGGCATGCTCGCCGTGGGAGTCATGGTGCTCGCGGCGGCCTGTGCCGCGCCCGCCCCGCCCAGGACCGTCGCCGCGACCTCCAGCCCCTCGCCCACCGGCCCTCCCGTACTGCCCGCACCGGCGGGCCCGCACCGGGTGGGCAGCACGACGCTCCACCTGAAGGACGCCTCCCGCCCCGACCCCTGGGTGCCCGAGGTCAAGGCCAGGGAGCTGATGGTCACCCTGTGGTACCCGACGGAGGCTCGGACGGGGAAGCCGGCCCCCTACATGAGCGCGCGGGAGTCGGAGCTGACGCTGAAGGGCAAGCGGATCACCGGCGTGCCGTACGACCTGCTGAGCAGGACCCGCACCAACGCGTTCGCCGGGGCGGAGCCGGCCGGGCGCGCGCTGCCGCTGGTCGTGCTCTCCCCGGGGTTCACCATGCCGCGCGGCACGCTCACCGCTCTGGCCGAGGGGCTGGCCGCCGCCGGGTACGTCGTGGCGGGCATCGACCACACCCACGAGAACCACGCGACGACCTTCCCGGACGGACGGGTCGCCGAGTGCGTCGCGTGCGACAGCGACACCGACCCCGGGTTCGGTACGAAGGTGGTCGGGGTCCGGGCGGCCGACGTCTCCTTCGTGCTGGACCGGCTGACCGGGCCGGGCGCACGGTGGCAGGGCTTGATCGACCGGACGAAGATCGCGATGGTCGGCCAGTCGATCGGCGGGGCGAGCGCGGTGGCGGCCATGCTGGCGGACCGCCGGGTACGTGCGGGCGTGGACATGGACGGCACGACGTACGCGCGGATCCCGAAGAAGGACGGCCTGGCCAGGCCACTGCTGTTCCTGGGGTCGGCGGGGCACCGGCCCGGTGGCCGGGACGGCTCCTGGGAGCGGGACTGGAAGCTGCTGACCGGCTGGAAGCGCTGGCTGGTGCTGCCCGGCGCGGATCACCAGTCCTTCACCGACGTGCCGCTGTTCGGGGACGCCCTCGGCGCCCGCGCTCCCGGCGGAACGCCCGCCGCCCGCTCGGTGGAGATCACCCGCACGTACGTCCGGGCCTTCCTCGACCGGCACCTGCGCGGCGAGCCGCAGCCGCTGCTGGACGAACCGTCGCCACGGTACCCCGAGGTCGAGCACTGCGCCCTGAAGGGGTGCGCCTAGCCGTTATCCTCGGCTTTTCGCGCGAGGGAGGATGATGTGATCACCCATATCAGCGTCGCCGTCATGTACGTGACCGATCAGCAGCGCTCGGTCGACTTCTACGTCGGCAAGCTCGGCTTCACCAAGACCATGGACGCCGAGAAGTGGCCCGGCGCGCGCTGGGTGGAGGTCACCCCGCCCGGCGGGCAGACCTCGATCACCCTGCACAGTGCCGCGGCCTTCGGCAAGAGCCCGGGGGAGGGGGCCTATCTGACCTTCGCCTGTGACGACATCGACGCCACCGTGACCCAGTTGCGGGCCGGACGGTGTCATCGTTACGCACAGGAGATCGGGTAATGGCGCGTTCTGCTCAATGGCCGAGTAAATCGGTTGCCGTCGCGGGCCCCGGGTCGTTAGTAGTCGGTGCATGGCAGATGTGCGGGTGTCCGACGGGGTGGTCACGCTGTCGCCGTTGTGTCTCGATGACCTGGAGGCGCACCTGGCCGGGGAGGACGAGGAGCTGGTGCGGTGGCTCAACGGGGGGCCGGGCACACGGGAGGGCGCCGAGGTCTACATCCGCGAGTGCACGCGCAACTGGACGGCCGGCGGGCCGTTGCTCGCCTTCGGCGTTCATTTGGAGGCCGAAGGCGCGCTGGCGGGCACGATCGACCTGCGGTTCGAGGCGAAGGCCCGCGGCCGGGTGAGCCTCGCCTACGGGCTCTACCCGGCCTTCCGGGGCCGCGGCATCGCGACCCGTTCGGTCCACCTGGCCTGCGGCTACGCCGCCGCGCGCGGCGCGGGGCTGGCGGAGATCAAGGTCGAGCCGGCCAACACCGCGTCCGTCGCGGTCGCCAGGCGGTCCGGCTTCGCCTTCACCGGGCGCACCAAGGACGAGGACGGCACCGAACTCGACCGGTACGCCCGCGACCTGTGAGCCCCGGATCGGTCAGGCGACCCGCACGTCCGAGGCCGGGGCCGTACGCCCGGCGACCGTCGCCATCGCGGCCATCCCCAGCACCGCCACCGCCGCGAAGAACCAGAACCCCCACGGGTAGGCGACGCCCGCCGTCACCAGCATGCCGGTGACGAACGGCCCGAGGATGGAACCGAGCCGCCCCACCGCCGAGGTGAGCCCGAGCGCGGTGCCCCTGGCCGCCGCGGGGAAGTAGTGGGCCACATAGCCGAAGATGAGCACCTGGGCGGAGAACACGAACACCCCGGTCAGCAGCACCAGCACGTTGAGCAGCGGTTCGCTGTCCACCCGCAGGCTCAGCGCGGCCAGCAGCAGCGCGGCGGCGGCGAACCAGATCACCGCGACGCGCTTGATGCCGAACCGGTCGGCGACCGCCCCGGCGACCAGCAGCCCGGCGATGGCCCCCACGTTGAGCACCAGCAGCAGCGAGATCGAGGTGGCCAACGGGTAACCGGCGGTGGCCATGAGCTGCGGCAGCCAGGTGTTGAGCCCGTAGACCAGCAGCAGCCCCATGAACGAGCCCGCCCACACGGTGAGGATGGTCCGCCGGAACCGCGGTCCGAGCAGGTCGCGCGGCCGTACCCGGTCCCGCTCGGGGGCCTGCCGGGCGGCCAGGAAGGCGGCCGACTCCGGCAGCCGCAGCCACATGACCGGCACCACCAGCAGGCCGACGATCCCGCCGCCGTAGAAGAGCACCCGCCAGTCGCCGGCCACCGCCAGCGCCAGCAGCGAGGTGAGCACCGCGCCGACGTGGTAACCGGTCATGGTGACGGTGTTGGCGCTGGCCCGGCGCCGCTCCGGCAGGCTCTCCGACATCATGGTCAGCGCGACCGGCATGCACGCGCCCAGGCCCAGCCCGGCGGCGAACCGCAGCACGCCGAAGACGGCGACGTTCGGCGACAGCGGGATGGCCAGGGTGAACAGCGAGAACAGCAGCACCGACCAGATCAGCATGCCGCGCCGGCCGAACCGGTCGGTGAGCGGGCCGATGCAGGCCGCGCCGATGCCCACGCCGACCAGCGACACGGTGGCCACCGCGGTCGCCCCGGCCGGGGTGAAGCCCAGCTCATGGGTGCGCAGCAGCGTGGGGATCGCCGCGCCGAGCGCGACCAGGTCATAGCCTTCGATCAGGACGGTCAGCCAGCACAGGGCCGCGGTCCAGGCCGGGCGTTGGGGGGATGTGGTCAAGGCCGTACTCCTTCGGTCTCGCGGGGCCGTGGGGGGTGCTCGGGCGACCTACCGGCCCTGTGGTCGCCCGGGGCTCGTCACTCCGGGGTGGTGAGGTGGGTGTCGACCTGGATCAGCCGGGGGCCGTCGGCCGGCCCCTTGAGCCTGGCGCGCAGGTCGGGCAGGTCGGCGGCGGTGGCGGCCGGCACGCCGTACCCCTCGGCGATGCGGGTGAAGTCCAGGCCGGGGATGTCGGTGCCCGGCACGTCGGGGGTGCCCAGCAGGTCGCCGAACCACCGCAGCGCGCCGTAGCTGCCGTTGCGCAGGATCACGAACGTGACCGGCACCCGGTAGTGGGCGGCGGTCCACAGCGCGGTGATGCCGTAGTTCGCCGAGCCGTCGCCGATCACGGCGACCACCGGCCGTTGCGGGCGGCCCATCGCCATGCCCACCGCGGCGGGCAGGCCGAAGCCGAGCCCGCCGGCCGCGGGGAAGAAGTAGGAACTCTCCTCGCGCAGGTCCGCCTGCCGCCACCAGGCGGCGTTCGTGGAGGTGGACTCCACCACGTACGTGGTGCCTGGGGCCTGCGCTTCGCGCAGCGCGGCGAACACCTGCTCGGGGTGCAGGTCCCGGGGCGCGGGCGCGGGCTCCTCGTTGGGCGCGAACCGCGGTCCCTGCCCGGTGGGCCGCCCGGCGACCCGGCCGAGCAGCGCTTCGATCACCGTTCCGGGGTCGGCGACCAGCGAGCGTCCCATCGGGGCGCGGGCGGCGGCCTCGGCGTCGTCGGTGACCTGCACGAGGGTCGCGCCCTCCGGGAGGTACGGCCCCGGGACGTGCTGGTGGTAGCGGAAGACCGGGGCGCCCAGCACCAGGATCAGGTCGTGCCCGGCGAGCCGGTCCGACAGCGCGCCGATCCCGGCCGGGAGCACGCCGCGGAACAGCCGGTGCCGGTTGGGGAACGGCAGGCGGAACGGCGAGGGCGCCACCCACACCGGCAGCTCCAGGTGCTCGGCCAGGGCGACCGCGCGGGTGAACAGACCGGCGGTGTCGATGTCGCCGCCGAGCACCAGGACCGGGTTCGCGGCCTCGGCGACCTCGGTGGCGAGGGCGGCCAGGTCGGCTTCGGCGGGGGTGAGCGCCCGCCGTACGTCGCGGTCGAGGGTGACCAGCGCGTTGCCGCCGAGTTCGGCGTCCCAGTCGTCGTAGGGGACCGACAGGTAGGTGGGGCGGCGGCGCAGTTCGGCCTCGAACACCGCCTGTGCCAGCGACCTCGGCACGTCGGCGGCGCAGGCGGGCTCGCCCGCCCAGCCGACCAGCGGGCGCATCAGCTGGGTGGCCTCGACGTTGGCGAGCATCGCCTCCGGGCCGATCGCCTGCCGTACCTGCTGGCCGGCGGTCAGCACCAGCGGCGAGCGGGAGTACACGGCGTTGGTGAGCGCGCCCATCGCGTTGCCCGAGCCGGCGGCGGCGTGCAGGTTGACCAGTACCGGGCGGCCGGTGGCCTGGGCGTATCCGTCGGCCATGCCCACCACGGCGCCCTCGTGCAGCCCCAGCACGTATCTGAACGAACCGGGCAGCTCGGCCAGGAACGGAAGTTCGTTGGAGCCGGGATTGCCGAAGATCGTGGTCATCCCACGGCGTTCCAGGAACTCGTGGACGATCTGGCGGGCGGTTGGCATCGGACGAAACCCTCCTCGGAGCTGTGACACAGGCCACCTTGTGACACAGACACTAGGAAGGCGGTGGGGTCGTGTTCCAATAGATGTTCCGGCGAGGTGTTATAGACAGGATCGATAATGCGTGATTTCGACCTCAACCTCGTTCGCACGTTCGTGCTGCTGTACGAGACCCGCAGCGTCACCGCGACCGCCGAGTCGATGCACGTCACCCAGCCGACGATCAGCTACGGGCTGCAGAAGCTGCGCAGGAGGTTCGGCGACGAGCTGTTCCGCAGGAGCAGCGGCGGGCTCGTGCCGACCACCACCGCGAGGCAGCTCTACGAGCCGCTGCACGCCGCGCTCTCCGGCATCGAGACGGCGGTCAGCGGGGCCCGCACGTTCGACCCGGCCGCGCACACCACGTTCACGCTGTGCCTGTCCGACCTGGGGGAGGTCTCCCTGCTGCCCAGGCTCATGGCGGCGCTGCCGCGCCGGGCGCCGGGGGTCACCCTGCGGGTCCGGCCGCTCGACGTGGTGAACGCGCCCGACCAGGTCGGCCGGGGCGAGATCGACGCCTTCATCGCCTCGCCGCTGATCGGCTCCCGGCGGGTGACCCGCATCCCGCTGTTCACCGAGGACTACGTGGGCATGGTCTGCGCCGGCCACCCGCGGCTGCGCGGCGATCGGGTCTCGGCGGCCGAGCTGGCGGCCGAACGGCACGTCACGGTCTTCGGGCCGACCGGGCACGAGGGGCCGCGCCGGGCCCTGACCGAGCAGGGGCTGCTGCACCGGGTGGCGCTGGAGGTGACCAGGTTCGCCGCCCTGCCGTACCTGGTACGGCAGAGCGACCTGGTGGCGATGGTCCCGCGCAACGTGGCCGAGGTGTTCGCGGCCGAGCATCGGGTGCGGCTGCTGGAGCTGCCCCTGGAGATCGAGCCGGTGCACGTGTCGGTGTACGCCCGCCACTCCCACGCGCGCAGCCCCGCCCAGCACTGGCTGGTCGCCTTCATGCGCGACGTCCTGGGCGACGGGTCCGCCGTCACGGACAGGTGAGGTCGCGGTCCGGCAGCGGCCCGCCCGCCAGGTAGTCGTTCACCGCGCGGTCGGCGCAGGCCACCGGCGGCAGTCCCACCGCGCCGCGCCCGTAGACGCCGTGCGCCCTGATGTCGGCGCTCACCAGCGCAGGTGATCGGCGTGCTGTCGCCGAGGAAGCGGGGGGCGAAGCCGATCAGGTCGTACCGGTCGGCGACGCCCTTGGGCGCGGGCCGCAGGTCCAGGGCGTACGCCGGCCCGGTGCCGCCGGGACCACCCGGATCGGCCAGCAGGATCCCGCGCCGGGGCCCCTTGGTTTTGATACGCGAGACCGCGATCTCGATCATCGGCTCGCCGGGATCGGCGTAGTCCAGTGGCACCCGGACCCGCCCGCACCGCCGCGCCCCGGCCTCCCGCAACTCCTTGTGCGCCGGCGGGCACGCTCCCCACCGCACGCTCTGCCGTCCATAGCCCGACAGCAGATCCCGGCCAGAGGCCGCGACCGCCGGCGTACTCCCCGCCAGCAGCACGAGCCCCAGCCCGATCGCCGAGACGATCCGCATCTTCTCCCCCTGGTTCGATGACGACCCAGCCGAGGCTAGAAGCGAAGGGCACGCCCGATCATCGGCCGGACGGCCGGCATCGCCCGGCCATCCGGCCGAGTGGCCATAGCCGGCGGGGGGTCAGCGGGGGATCTCGGAACCGTCACGACGACGCTTGACCGTGACACCCGTGCGAACGTGCGGCCGCTCGCGAACGGTGAGGGCGGGGCGGGATGCCAGGACGGCCGCGGTCGCGGCCAGTACCAGGCAGGTCGCGGCCACAGCGGCGATCAGGCCCCACGGCACGACCAACGGGACGTGCCTGCCGATCAGGTCGCCGTAGCCGGAGCGGAGGCCGAGCAGCGCCGGGATGGCGACCACCAGGCCGAGGCCGGTGCCCAAGATCACCGCCAGTGCCGACTCGGCGGCCACCGTGCCGAGCACCTGCCGGCTCGTGGCCCCCGACAGGCGCAGCACCCGCAGGTCCCGCAGCCGGCCGCCCGCCGCCATCATCAGCGTGTTGGCCACGGCCACCGCCGCGTACGCCGTGGACACCGCCACCAGCAGCAGCGTGAACGTCCACACCAGCCGGTCCTCGTCGGCGTCCGCCTGCGCGGCGTACGTGTCGAGGTCCGCCGGTCGCGCGCCCATGCCGGGCGGCACGGGCGTCGCCCGCGCGACGTACGCCACGTCCGCCAGGGCGGCCTTGTCGTGCGCTCTGACCGTGTCGCGCGCCAGCAGTACGTCGGCCCCGACGCCCTCGGCCACCCCCTCGACCCGCAGCGTACCCGGCGTGCCGTCCTCGAACGCCACCCGCAGCGCCGAACCGGCCCGCAGGCCGCGCTCCTTCGCCAGCCACGGCGAGACGAACACCCGGTCGCCGCCCAACGCCGCCGGCGAACCCGACACCGCCCGCACCTCACCGGCCCGCTCCAGCAGCGCGGGCGTCGCCCCGATCGCGCTCAGCGCCTCACCGTTCGCCTCGTACAGCGCGCTGAACAGCGCGGACTCCCCGCCGGAGGCCGCCGCCGCCGCGTCCGACAGTCCGGGCACGCCGTCCGGCATGATCACCGCTTCGGTCCTGATCGTGGTGGTCCGCGCCGCGGCGAACGACGCCGCCGTGGTCTGCACCATGCCGGTGATCAGCACCGCGAATCCGACCGTGACCAGCACCGGCGTGGCCGTGGACGCGGTACGCCGGATCGCGGTCAGCGCGCTCTCGCGTACCAGCATCCCCAGCGCGCCGCGCCCCCGGTTCAGCGGCCAGGTCAGCGCCCTGGCCACGAACGGCACCACGGCCGGGGCGAGCAGCGCCACCCCGACGATCATCGCCATCGCCGCGTACAGGCCGCTGGTCACCAGCCCTTCCGGCCCCGCCACGGCCGCGCCGAACGCCGCCGCGACGCCCAGGGCGCAGAATCCGGCACCGGCGATCCACCGGCCGCGCGGCATCGGGCGGTCGTCCACCGCCGCCTCGCGCAGCGCTTCCAGCGGGCGCACCCGCGCCGCCCGCCGCGCCGCCGACCACACCCCGAGCAGCGCCACCAGCACACCGACCGCGAACGCCCCCGCCAGCGGCGGCGCGGACACCCGCACCTCGAACCCGACCGGCTCGAACCCGGCGGCGACCAGCAGCTCGCCCAGCGACGGTCCGAGTACCGCGCCGAGCGCCACCCCGCACGCCGCCGCCACGCCGCCGACCACCAGCGCCTCGCCGTACACCATCCGGCGCACCTGCCGGGGCGTCGCGCCCACCGCGCGCAGCAGCCCGAACTCACGCCGCCGCTGCGCCACCCCGAACGCGAACGTCGAGGCCACCACGAAGACCGACACGAACGCCGACAGCACGGTCATCCCGGTGAGCACCTGCATGCCGATCCAGCGGGTCCGCTCGTCGTCGCGGGATTCGAGCGCGCCGCGCGCCTCGCCCGTGTAAACCCGCCCCTGCGCGCCCGCCGCCGCCCGCACGGCCGAGGCGACCGCCGCGACGTCCGCGCCGGGCTCGGTGACCACCCCGATCACCCGCACGCCCTCGGCCAGCGCCGCCGCGTCGGCGTCGCTCAGGTAGACGCCCGGCCCGTCCACCGTGCCCGACACCCGGAAGGTCTCCGGCCCGCGCACGGTGAGCACGGTGGCCTCGGTACCGGCCGCCAGGCCGAGCGCGCGGCTCACCGCGACCTCCCCGCGCCCCGGCGCCGCGCCGGACACCAGCCGGTAGGCGCCCAGCGCCGCCGTGGACCAGGCGTGCCCGTCCCGCGCCGAAGCCGGCCCGGCACCTCCGGACCCGCAGACAACAGCGCGAGCCCGGTCATCGACACCATCGCCGCGCCGAGAAGGAGCGCGACGAACCCGCCCGTGAAAGCCGTCCACCGCTCCCGCACGGACGCCACGCTCAGCGTCTTCAGCACGAGGCCACCGCCTCGAGGTTCGCCATCCGCGCCGCCACCGCCTCGGCCGTGACACCGGTGGTGAACTCGTCCACCAACCGCCCGTCGGCCAGGAAGAGCACCCGGTCGGCGTAGGAGGCGGTCACCGGGTCGTGCGTCACCATGATCACCGTCTGCGCCTGGTTGTCCACCAGGTCGCGCAGCATGCCCAGCACCTGCCTGGAGGTCTTGGTGTCCAACTGCCCGGTCGGCTCGTCGGCGAACAGCACCGCCGGCCTGGTGATCAAGGCCCGGGCGATCGCCACCCGCTGCTGCTCCCCGCCGGAAAGCCCGCTCGGCCGGTGCCCCGCCCGTTCGGCCAGCCCGACCTCGGCCAGCGCGGCCCGTGCCTCCGCCGGGGCGATCGGCCGCCCGGCCAGCTTCAGCGGCAGCGCCACGTTCTGCTCGGCGGTCAGCGCCGACACCAGGTTGAACGCCTGGAACACGAACCCCACCCGCTCACGCCGCAGCAGGGTCAGCCCGGTCTCGTCGAGTTCCCCCAGATCGGTCCCGTCGATGACGACCTTCCCCTCAGTGGGGCGGTCCAGGCCCGCCGCGCAGTGCAGCAACGTGGACTTGCCCGACCCCGACGGCCCCATCACCGCCGTCAGCGTGCCCGGGTGGAAGGACGCGGTCACGCCGTCGAGCGCTCTCACGGTCCGGTCGGCGGTGCCGTACAGCCTGCGTACCGACCACAGCCGGACGGTCTCTTTGACATCCATGCGGCCAAGCCAACCGGCCACGCCGCGCCGGCACATTGGCGCTGGAACGAGGATCGGGGCTATACCCAGCACTACTGCCGCACCCGGCACGGTCGGCTACCGTCGAGTGCGTGCCACCCCGTACCTCCCTTTCCGCGCTGACCCGCAGGCCGTCGGCCTTCCTGCGGTCGTCGTGGCCGTGGCGGTCGCTGGCCTACCTGCTGGTCAGCGGGGTCTTCGCGGTGGTCGTTACGGGCGTGATCATGATCGCGTACCGGTTCGGCGTCCCGCTCGCCTGCGGCGCGGCGGTGCTGGCCGTGGCCCTGCTCGGCCTCCCGGCGGCCCGGCTGGAACGGCGGCGGCTGCGGCTGGTCGATCTCGCCCCCGCCGCCGACCCGCGCCGGGAGCCGCCCCGGCGCGGCCCGCGCGCCTGGTTCGCCACCCGGCTGCGCGACCCGGCGACCTGGCGCGATCTCGGCTTCACCATGCTGGCGCTGCTCGCGCTGTGGTGGATCGACCTCGGCTTCGTCGGGCTCGCCACCTGGGTGCCGCTGCTGCTGATGTCCGCGCCGCTCCAGCCGAGCGGCGAGGCCCCCACGAGTTACCTGGTGGCCCTCGGCGGGCTGCTGATGATCCCGCTGTCGGCGTACCCGATCGCCGCGTGGGCGGGCGCGCGGGCGCTGATGACCCGCGCGGTCCTCGCCCCCGGCGACGCCGAGGTCATCCGCTCCCGCGCCAGGCTCGTGGACGCCTTCGAGGCCGAACGCCGCAGGATCGAACGCGACCTGCACGACGGCGCCCAGCAACGACTGGTCGCGCTCAGCATGCGGCTCGGCCTGGCCCGGCTGGACCTGCCGCCGGGCTCGCCGGCCGAAGCCCAGGTCGCCGAGGCCCACGAGGAGGCCAAACGCGCCCTCGCCGAGCTGCGCGAACTGATCCGCGGCGTCCATCCCAAGGTCCTCACCGACCGCGGGCTGCGCGCCGCCGTACTCGACGTGGCCGGACGCTCGCCCGTCCCCGTGGACGTCGATGTGGACCTTCCCGGCCGGCTGCCGCCCCTGGCCGAGGTCACCGCCTACTACGTCGTCTCCGAGGCCATGGCCAACCTCGCCAAGCACAGCGGGGCCCGGCGCGGCCTGGTCCACGGCCGGCTGCGCGACGGCGCCCTGACCATGGAGATCTGCGACGACGGCGTGGGCGGGGCCGACCCCGAGGCCGGGTCCGGCCTCGCCGGGCTGGCCGACCGCGTCGCGGTGGCCGACGGCGTCATGACCCTGTCCAGCCCGCGCGGCGGGCCGACCTCACTGCGCGTGGAGATTCCGTGCCCGGGCTGCGAATAGTTCTCGCCGAAGACGCCGTACTGCTGCGCGAGGGCCTGGTCGGGCTGCTCGACCGGTTCGGCCACCAGGTCGTCGCCTCGATCGGCGACGCCGAGGCGCTCATCACCGCCGTACGCGAACACGAGCCCGACATCGTGGTGGCCGACGTCCGCATGCCGCCCGGCTACTCCGACGAGGGTCTGCGCGCCGCCCTCGCGCTGCGTGCCGAACGGCCCGGCCTCGCCGTGCTCGTGCTCAGCCAGTACGTCGAGCAGACCTACGCCGCCGAACTCCTCGACGGCGGCGGCAGCGGCGGCATCGGCTACCTGCTGAAAGACCGCGTCGGCGACGTCTCGGAGTTCGCCGGGGCGGTGGAACGGGTCGCCGCCGGCCACACCGTCGTCGATCCCGAGGTGGTCAGGCAACTGCTCGGCCGCCGCCGCGACCCGCTGGCCCGGCTCACCCCCCGCGAACGCGAAGTGCTCGGCCTGGTCGCCGAAGGACGCTCCAACGCCGCCATCGCCCGCACCCTCGTGGTCACCGAGGCGGCCGTCTCCAAGCACATCGCGGGCATCCTGGCCAAACTCGACCTGCCCCCGGCCGCGGACGACCACCGCCGGGTGCTCGCCGTGCTCGCGTACCTGCGTGGTTAGTCGGCGAACCCGCGGTAGACCGGGCGCAGGATGTCCAGCAGCGGAATGTGCCGCACCCGCACCTGCGGCGGCTCCAGCGCGCGCAGCAGGATGTCGGGCGACGCCGTCGTGGCCGGGCGGGGGCGCAGCCGGCCCAGCGGCACCGCCGGGGAGTAGAAGTCGCCCAATCGCTCGGCCAGCGGTTCGTCCGGCACGTGCAGCGGATCGGCGGCCTCCTCCTCCGCCTGCCCGCGCAGCGCGCCCAGCAGGTCATCGCGCGCCCGGCCGCGCCAGGCCAGCACCAGGAACGGATCGTCGTCGAACGCCTCGGCCAGCAGGTACAGCACCGCCGACAGATGTTTGCACGGAATCCCCCAGTCCGGGCAGGAGCACTCCATCTCCAGCTCGTTCGGGAACAGCCGCAGGTCGAGGGAGTCGAAGACCTCCTCGATCTCCGCCGGCATCTCCCCGGCCAGCAGCTTGGCCCGGTACAGCGCCTGCCCGGCGAGGGCCCGCTCGACGTCGGCCCACATCGCCTCGTCGTACGCCTCGATCTCCACCACCACGTCGTACGGCTCCGGCCGCGACCCCTGCACGCTCGCCCGCACCTCGCCCGGCAGCAGGTCCAGCGAGATCACCTGGCCCTTGCGGGCATAGGACCGGCCACGGGTCAGCCGCCCCGGATCGCAGATGTCCTCCAGAATGTCGATGAACCGGCGCGACCACCACTGCGCGCCGATCGACCCGCGCTTGCTGCGCGCCCGGATGCCGCCCTCCACCCGGATCGGCGCGGTCGCCTCGTACCACCCCTCGGGCCCCATCGGCACCTCAGCTCACCGCCTCGGGACCCAGCGCGAACAGCTCGCGCAACTGATCGGTGGACAGCTCCGAGATCCACTCCTCGCCGGTGCCCACCACCCGCTCGGCCAGCGCCTTCTTCCGCTCGATCATCTCGTCGATCCGCTCCTCCAGGGTGCCCGCGCACACGAACTTGCGCACCTGGACGTTCTTCGTCTGCCCGATCCGGAAGGCCCGGTCGGTGGCCTGGTCCTCAACCGCCGGATTCCACCAGCGGTCCACATGGATGACATGACTGGCCGCCGTGAGGTTCAGGCCGGTGCCCGCCGCCTTCAGCGACAGCAGGAACAGCATCGGCTCCTCGTCGGTCTGGAACCGCTCCACCAGCTCGTCGCGCTTCTTCTTGGGCAGCCCGCCGTGCAGCCACAGCACCGGGCGGTCCAGGTGCGCCGCGAGGTACGGCTGGAGCAGCGACCCCCACTCGGCGTACTGGGTGAACACCAGCGCCTTGTCACCCTCCTCGACGATCTCCGCGGCCAGCTCCTCCAGCCGGGCCAGCTTCCCCGACCGCCCGGCCAGCCGCGAGCCGTCCTTCAGCAGGTGCGCCGGATGGTTGCAGACCTGCTTGAGCCGGGTCATCGTGGCCAGCACGTTGCCGCGCCGCTCGATGCCCTCGCTCTGGTCGATCTTCGCCATCATGTCGCCGAGCACCGCCTGGTACAGGCTGGCCTGCTCGGGCGTCAGCGTGCACCAGACCCTCATCTCCTGCTTGTCCGGCAGGTCGGTGATGATCGTCCGGTCGGTCTTCAGCCGTCTGAGCACGAACGGGGAGGTCGCCCGCTTCAGCGCCCTGGCCGCGTCCTCGTCGTTGCGCGCCTCGATCGGCTCCTGATAACGCTGCTTGAACCGCCGCGCCGGGCCGAGCAGCCCGGGGTTGCAGAACTCCATGATCGACCACAACTCCGCCAGGTGGTTCTCCACCGGCGTGCCGGTCAGCGCCAGCCGCGTCCTGGCCGGCAGCGAACGTACGGCCTGCGCCTGCCGCGCCGCGCTGTTCTTGATCGCCTGCGCCTCGTCACAGACCACCCGCCCCCACGCGAAGGCCCGCAACGCCTCAAGGTCCCGCCACGCCGTCCCGTACGTCGTGATCACCAAATCCGCCCCCGCCACCGCCTCGTCCAGCTCCTCCGCCCGCTTCCTGCTCCCCCCGTGATGCACGTACACCCGCAACGACGGCGCGAACCGCCCGGCCTCCTTGTGCCAGTTCGTCACCACCGACATCGGACACACCAACAACGTCGGCGCCACGGCTCCTTCGGCCCGCTCGTTGAGCAGGAGCGACAGGGTCTGCGCGGTGTTGTGGCAGAGCATGCCGCCCGCCACGAAGTTGTGCTCGCCCGCCACCTCGAAGTCGTAGACGTGGCCCTCATAGTCGATCTCCTCGACCGAGACGACGCGCGCGTAGAACACCTCCTGTGAGGCACGGCGGGCCAGTTCGTCGCGGATCGCCGACAGGGCCGGGCGGTCCAGGGGCGCGTAGGCGGCGCACACCGCCTCGGTCCACTTGGTACGGGGCCGTGCTCGGTAGCCGCGTTCCGATTCGCCGGACAGCATGCCGTCCATGGCGGCGACGGTCGCGGTGGCGGGGGACAATTCCTGAGAGCCGGAGAAATAGACGGTTCCGACGCCGAAGTGCCGTTGCGGGAGGCCGGTGAGCGAGTACGCGGCCGACAGCAGATCGGAACCGGGAACGCCCTCGACGTTGCTGTAGGCGGGCTTCGCGCAGAGCGCGTCGAGTTTGGCCTGCTTGACGGGGTCGGCGAAACCGATGAGGTCGCGGAACGCGCGCAGCGCCGGCCCGCCGATGACGCCTATGCGGTAGGGGTGCCTGATGCCGGTGCCGTTGGTGGCGTGCTTCATCTTCTCGGTGCTGTGGAGCCAGATGCCGAAACGGCGCAGCAGTGTGGCGAGCTGCGCCATGAGCCAGGGCGACGCGGAACCGATCTCGATCACCCGCATGCCACCGAGCACGCTTCCCTCGGCCGAGAAGTACTCCCGCAGGAAGGTACGGACCGTTAGGTCGTCGGCCGACATGATCAGGTCGGGGATCCGCTTTCCGGCGGACCGCTGTCCCCACCGGTAACCGTGTCGAGCGAGGAACCTCGCGTAGTCCGCGCTGCACATCCGCAACACGTGGACGTTTCTGTCGCGGCGCACAGTGGGCGTGTTGACCGCCAAGCCGAAGCGCTCGCCGACGGCGTACACGCGATCGTGCAGCGATCGCAGGACTGCGGGGTCCTTCTGATAGATGCGCAGGTCGCCGGTCCGAGACTCGTGCCCCTCGGCGATCTGCCAGGCCAGCAGCACGGTGAGGTCGGGGTCTGCGGGGCCGCCCGTCCAGTTCAGACGCCTCGGTACGCAGATCCGGTCGCCCGGCGCGATGTCGTTGGTCCAGCCGCCGAGGCCGAGGAGGCGGTGCCGTGCGGTGATCGTGAGTTCGCTGCCGTCGTCCAGCCGGACACGCCGGAGCCGTTCACGGACGTGCTGCCGGTACAGCCGGGTGATCGCCGCGGTGGCCATCCGGCCCGAGGCGTCGACGCAGTTGGTGATCAGCGGCGCTTTGGGAACCGCCCATTCGCCCTCTCCGTCGAAGGTCGTCGGGCCGCTGAACCGCGCCCAGACACGCTCCGCCTCGACCAGTGTGCCGTTCACGAAGACCGGAGAGTCGGGGGCGATGCACTTACCCAGGCCCATGTCGTCCGCGAGGATGCCGCCGAGGCCGAGGGTGGAGAGGAAGGAGAGCCAGGACAGGCCGCGTTCCTGGTAGGGGCGGAGGGTGCCGTGGAA
>NZ_POUA01000249.1 GCF_003236385.1 Spongiactinospora gelatinilytica | reverse complement strand
GGGCCGGGTGGGACAGCGACTGGACCTCGTGATGGGCGACGGCGCGCGGGTCGAGGCCCGCGTGGTGGCCACCTACCGGCGCGCGCTCGGCTTCGGCCCGATCGTGGTCTCCCGCGATCTCGCCCGGGCGCACACCACGACCGGCCTGGACTCGGCGATCCTCGCCCGCCCGGCCGACCTCGGCCCGCTGCTCGCGCGGTGGCCGGGCGTGGCGGTCGGCGAGAGCACCGACGGGCCGCAGGCGGGCGAGGCGTCCGCCCAGTCGCTGGTGAACCTGGCCGTGCTCGGCGTACTGCTGGCCTACGTCCTGGTCGCGGTGGCCAACCGGCTGGTGGCCACCACCACCGGGCGGCGCGAGGAGCTGGACGGCCTGCGCCGGCTCGGCGCCACGCCGCGCCAGTTGCGGCGGATGCTCCGCGTCGAGGCCGCGATGATCGGCGCGGGGGCGTCGGTGGCCGGTATCGTGCTCGCCGCCGTGCCGCTGGTCCTGCTCAGCATCGGCTTCCTGGCCGGTCCGCTGCCCGCCGGGCCGTACTGGCCGGTGCCCGCGCTGGTGCTGGTGGTGGGCCTGATCGTGTGGCTCGCCGTGGAACTGCCCGGCCGCGCTACCCGCCGGGTCGGGTGAGGCGGAGGTGCAGCATGGCCTCGAAGCGGGCCTCCGGGTCGGAAAGGTCCAGCCCGGCCACCTCCGCCAGCCGCTTGAGCCGGTAGCGGAAGGTGTTCGGGTGGACGTGCACCGCCGCGGCGGCGGCGATCACGTCGCCGAAGGTGTCCAGCCACGCCGACAGGGTCTCGGTGAGCGCGGTACCGTGCTGGGCGTCGTACGCGCGCAGCCGGGTCACCGCCGCGCCGGAAAGGTCGTCCTCGACCGAGACCCGGTCGGCCACCTCCAGCAGCAGGGACGGCACCCACACGTCGGTCAGCCGGGCCGCCCGCAGCGGCGACCGCCCCGCCCGCAGCACCCGCAGCGCCCGGTCGGCCTCGGTCCGCGACCTGCGCAGCTCGGCCGGCCGCGCCGCCGTCCGCCCGAGGCCGATGACCGCCGAGACCCGCCCGCCGATCCGCTCCAGGAAGGTCTGGGCCACCCGCAGCGCGGCCTCGTCGGAGGCGGCCGGCAGGATCGCGTACACGATCTCGTCGAGCTGCGCGGTGGCCGCCTGCGGATGCACGGCGCTCAGGTGCAGGGTGAGCGCCTGGCAGGCGCGCTGCGCCACCGCCACCCGGTCCGGCCCGGAGAACTGCCCGGTCACCGCCAGCGCCAGGACGCAGGCCGGATGCGCGGAAAGGCCGAGCCTGGCCGCCGCGTCCGCCGCGCCGGAGCCGCCCTCCAAGACCTTGGCCAGCAGGTCGGCGCGGAGCCTGCCGCCGACGTCCTCCCCGGCCCGGCGGCCGAGCAGGTGCAGCGCGGCCACCTTCGCCGCCTCCATGAGGGACCGATCGCGGTCCTCGGTCAGCGGCTCGCGTACCACGACCCAGATCGAGCCCAGGATCTCGCCACCGGCCCGGATGCCGATCGCCACCCGGGGCTTGTCCACGATGGTGTCCAGGTAGACGGGGCGGTCGCTGCTGTAGAGCTCGTGGAACGCGCCGCGCTCCTCCAGCATGCGGAGCTTGTCGTAGGGCACCTGGCGTTCCAGGATGGTCGCGATGCGGGCCTCGTCGCCCTCGTCCTGCCTGCTGGAGAACGCCAGCACCCGGCCGTTGCGGTCTTCGACCGTCACCGGGCCGTCCAGCAGCGCGGCCGTCGCGTTGGCCAGCGCGAACAGGTCTCCGGCCAGCGGCGCTCCGGCGGTGTGCGCCTCGCCCGCCTCCTCGACCGCGAGCAGCGACCGCAGCAGCGCGGAGATCGGCGCCCACGACGCGCCGGGCGTCAGGCCGAGCACCGGCACGCCGGACTCGGCCACCGCCTCCTTCAGCCGGCCGTCCACCTCCACCGGGGAGCGTACGATCACCGCGGCCGCCCCGAGCGCCGCCGACCGCTCGACCAGCGCGGCGACCTCGCCCGCCCCGTAGACCCCGACCCCGAGCACCAGCGGGTCCGGTATGCCGGAAGGCTCGTCGAGCGGGTCGTGGATGAGCACGCCGCCGACCGGGCGGGACGGGTCCGGTTCGCCCGCGACGACCTCGACCAGGGTCGAGCCGAGGTCGTCGATGATCCGGCCCAGCACGGACCTCGGCGGTGAGATCACGACGTCGGGGCGTCCGCGCGGACGGGGGTGTCGCGGTTCATATGGTGCCTTTCCTGCTACTCCCGAAGCAGGATATCCCCGTCAGGACCGGCCGGGCGTTCCACCACGTACCACCCGTCCCTGGCGAAACCGGTGACCTTCCAGCCCTTGGCCATCAGCCCGCCGAGCACGTCGCGGACCGCCGAACGCCACTCCCGGGCCCCCCATGGGTCGCGTCGCCGCAGCGCCTCGATGTCGGACGGCACCCGGACCATCACCACGTCGCCGTCGGTACGCCCGGCCGCCGGCCGTTCACCGGGCCCGGAGTCCAGCCCGATCACGACGCTGTCGCGGCGCGGGCCCGGCCCTCGCACCGGATCGCCGGAAAGGTCCCAGCGGACCAGCAGCCGGTCGGTGTCGGTGCCCGCGTTCACCTCGTCGTGCATCACGCCGTAGAAGTTCGGCAGGTACTCCATGGGCACCGCCCCCAGCTTGGCCAGGTTGAAGTAGGCGTTGCGGCTCACCAGCGGGTCGAACGTCCAGGTCACCGCGGGGATGCCACGGTCGATCGCCCAGCCCCGCTGGTGCAGCTTGAGGGCGAAGCCCACGTTGCGGCCCCGGGAGGCGCCCTCCACCGCGGTGATGTGCGAGTGCAGCCCCGCGGTGGCCAGCAGCCCCACCGACACCCCCACCATCCGCTCGCCCTCGTAGGCCACCGAGGCGTACCCGCCGGAGTGGGAGAGCACGCGCAGCAGCTCGGGGGTCATCAGCGGATTGCCCGCCCCGGTCCGCCACACGCGCTCGATCAGCCGGCACGCCTGGTGGGTCTCCTCAAGGTCGTGCACTTCCCTGATGGTCACACCGGCGTCGGTCGCGGCCTGGCCGGCGGCCTCCCACGGGTCGTTGTCGGCCACCTCAGCCGGCCTTCGGGGTGGCCCGGCCCCCGTGGTGCAGGTACCGGGAGCCGTCGTTCAGCGAGTAGAACACCACCGGGACCCACTCCTTGCGCCCTTCCACATGGGTGGCGAACACGCCGGGCTCGGCGGGGTACAGCACGCTCTCGGTCTCCGGGTGCTCCGACAGCTCGGCCTGGGGGCCGGTGGCCAGCGTCCGCATGACCAGCTTCCCGTCCTCGAAGACGACCGTGAAGCGCACCGACGCCCGCTCGTACACGCCGGTCAGCTCGGCGGGGTCGAACGGCACCTCCTGCTCGGCGGGCGCGATCGGGGCGGGCATCGCCACGCCCGCCAGCTCGGCGAAGATCTCCCGGTACAGGTCCCGGTAGAGGGCGTCGGGGTCGCCGCCGTTGGTCAGCAGGCAGACCGCCAGCTCCGCGTCGGGAAGCACCTGGAGGAACGCCGACTGCCCGATGGTGTTGCCGCCATGCCCGAACAGCCGCCTGCCGTCCCAGCCGTTCAGGATCCAGCCGAGTCCCCAGGCGTCGCCGAGCAGGTACGGGTCGGGCAGCCGGACCTGCTCGGTCCGCATCAGCTCCGCGCTCTCCTGGGACAGCACGCGCGAGCCGTCGGCGGCGACGCCGCCGTCCAGGTGCATCCTGACGAACGTCAGCACGTCCTTGGGGGTCGAGCAGATCAGCCCGGCCGGTCCCATCGAGCGGGGCAGCACCCACTGCGGCGCGACCACAGGCGGGTCGCCGAAGTGCCCGGCGGCGGCCCGGAACCGCAGCGCCTCCTCCGGCAGCGTCACCGTGTGGGTGAGCCCGAGCGGGCGGAACAGCCGCTCGCGCATCAGCTCGTCCCACCGCATGCCGGTCAGCCGCTCCTGGATCAGGCCGAGCAGCGGGAATCCGGAGTTGCAGTACGACATGGTCGCGCCCAGCGGGTGGATCGCCGCCACGCCGTCCAGCAGCGCGACGTACTTCTCCAGGCAGTCGTCCCCGCGGCCGGTATCGTCGAACACGTCGCCGTCGATGCCGCTGGTGTGGCTGAGCAGGTGCCGCAGCGTCACGGACTTGGTGAGGTCGTCGCCGGCCAGCCGAAGCTTGGGGAACACCGACGCGATCGGCTCGTCCAGGGCGAGCTCGCCCGCGTCGACCAGGGCCATCGCGACGGTCGCGGTCCACACCTTGGTGATCGACCCGATCTGCCACAGGGTCTCGGTGGTCGCCTCGATGCCCGCGTCCACGTTGGCCAGGCCGGTGGCGGCCTCGGTCAGCTCCCCGCGGAAGAAAATGCCGAGGCTCGCGCCCGGTACCTTGTGCCTGGCGGCCAGCTCGGTGAGACGCGCCCGCCAGTGCTCGGCGCTCGGTTCAGTCATGATCGGCTCCTCCGCCGTCGAGTACGGTGTGCTCGGTCACAGATGATGTCCCAGGCGTCGGAGGCCAGGATGGCGTCCAGCGTGGCGTGCTGGATCGGCTTGGTGGTCACCTTCGCGCCGAAGTCGGTCCACTGCTTGGCCATCAGTTCCATCGCCGACGTCACCCGCGGGCCCTTGGTGCCGGAGAAGGGCACGGTGATGGTCAGCGGCTTGCCGTCCTTCGTCTAGACGCCGCCGGCCTTGGTCCAGCCGGCCTCGGTGAGCGAGGCCGCCGCCTTGGCCGGGTCGTGGGGCGGCACGTTGCCGGTGACCGTGTCGCCGGTGCAGGGGGTGGGGGCGACCTCGCCGAGGTTGGTGGCGGGCTTGCCGAGCCCGCCGGTGGCGACCGACCCGATCTGCTTCAGGTTCACCGCGCTGACCAGCGCGTGCCGTACCGCGAAGTCGGCGGTGGGATGGCCCTTGCCCACCGGGAACGGCGGCAGCGTGGTCCCGGCCAGCTCGTCCAGCAGCCCGGCGAGTTCGTGCAGCTTGTGGACCCCGCCGCCGTTGGTGAGGAGCACGATCGCGACGTCCCGCTCGGGCACCATGCGCAGCAGCGCGGACTGCCCGACCGTGCCGCCGTCGTGGCCGATGATGAGCCCGCCCTCGGCTTGGAACAGCTCCCACCGAGGCCCCAGTGGTCGGCCAGCGGGCCGTCACCCGGCACCTCGGCCTGCGGCTCGCGCATCGCCGGCGCGCTCTCCTGCGACAGTACCCGCGTGCCGTCCGATGCCAGGCCGAGCCGCTGGTGCATCCTGGCGAACGCGAGCAGGTTCCGGGCGGCCATGGTGAGCGTGGCGCCGGCGGGCGCGTTGGAGCGCGGCATGCCCCAGATCGGCGCCTTGACCAGTTCGCCGCCCGGCCCCTCGATGTGGCCCATGGCCACGCGGTGCCTGATGGCCTCGGCCGGTGAGGTCGCGAGGTAGGTCATTCCGAGCGGCGCGGCGATGCGCTCGCGGATCGCCGCCTCCCAGGTCTGGCCGGTCAGCACCGACACGATCCGGCCGAGCACCACGCAACCGCTGTTGCAGTACGACCACTGCGACCCCGGCGGGAAGAGCTGCCGGGCGGGCCCGGCCAGGGCGTCCACGTACCGCTGCACGGCGTCGTCGCCGTCGCCGTAGTCGTCGAAGATGTCGCCGTCGAAGCCGCCGACGTGGCTGAGCAACTGCCGCACGGTGACGGCGGCGCTGGCCGCCTCGTCGGTGACCCGGAAGCCCGGCAGGTAGTGCGCCACCGGCGTGTCGAGGTCGAGCAGACCCTCGTCGGCGAGCTGCATGATCAGCGTCGCGGTCCAGACCTTGGTGATGGACCCGATCTGGAAGATCGAGTCGATGGTCGCCGGATAGCCGAATTCCTTGTCGAGTACGCCGTACGCCGCCTCGGTGGTCTCGTCACCGTGCTGGACGGCGAGGACCGCGCCGATGAGGCCCTGCCGGCCCGCGTGCTCCGCCAGACGTGCCCGCAGTTCTTCGGACTCCACCCTGGTCACCTCCTGGAACGTTGCGTGAACAGTAGGCAGCGTCCGGCGATGCCGGATCGTGCGGGGATACGAAATCCGATCAGGTGAGATGTACGGACGTCCGAAGACATGAGGCTCGCCCGGTATGGAAGCCTTGTGACCCTCTGAGAGGAGTCAGATGGACGTCTACATTTCCGTGGACATGGAAGGTATCTCGGGCATCGCGACGGTCGATCAGGTCGTCCGCGGCGGGCACGGGTATCCACGCGCCCAGGAGCTGATGACCGCCGAGGCCAACGCCGCCATCGCCGGGGCCTACGACGCGGGCGCGGAGAACGTCACCGTCAACGACAGCCACGGGACCATGGACAACTTCCTCCAGGACGCGCTGGACGAACGGGCCCGGCTCGTCACCGGCAGCCCGAAGGCGCAGTGCATGGCACACGGCCTCGGCGGCGAGCACGCCGTGGCGCTGTTCGTCGGCTACCACGCCCCCGGCGGCTGCCCGGGCGTGCTCGCGCACAGCTTCTCCTCGCAGTTCTCCTGGCTCAAGCTGAACGGCCGGATCGTCTCAGAGGCCGAGGTGAACGCGCTGCTCGCGGCCGAGCACGGGGTGCCGGTGGGCCTGGTGACCGGCGACGACCAGATCTGCGGCCTGGCCGAACGCGTCTTCCCCGGCGTGGTCACCGCGCCCGTCAAGCGGGCGGAGGGCTTCTCCGCGGCCAACAGCCTGCACCCCCGGCGGGCCCAGGCGATGGTCCGGGCCGCGGCGGCCGATGCGGTACGCCGGGCCGCCGACCTGCGGCCGGTGGAGATCCCCGACCGGCTGGAGCTGACCGGCGGCTTCCAGACCGCCGCCGCGGCCGAGTACGCCGCCGAGGTGCCGGGCGCCAGGCGGATCGAGGACACCACGGTGACCTGCGAGGTCTCCGACCCCACCGCCCTGGTCGGGCTGATCGGGGTGTGGTTCGCCACCTCGTCGCTGGCCGCCCGGTCCCGGCTGCCGCTGGTCACCCTGCGCTGACCGGCCGGTCGCCGCGCGCGGACGGACCAAGGCCGTATCGCGATCCATTCTCCGCCTGCGGAGACATTCTCTCACTACCGACGGCATCCGAGTGAGCGCATAGTGGCTACGGTGCCGGTGGCCGGGCGTGAGCGCCCGGCGCGTGGAGGGAACGGAGGCGACCATGATCACTGATGCGGAGATCCATCTGGAGAAGCTCGCCACAGAGCTTGAACTGCGCGGCTTCGCCGTACGGCTGCGCGTCAAAGAAGGTTGGTCACCCTCACTGAGCGTGACCAACCCCAAGGCGCCGGTCCTAGCGGAGAGCATTCTGGTCATGGCGGATATGGAAGGCCAGGCCGCCTACTACTTCCCATGGCCGATGCGGATAGCGCCGGTGACCGAGCTGATCATCGCCGCCGACAGTGTCGAACGGGTGCTCGCCGAGACCGGCCGGCCGTCCAGAACGGCGGTCCCCACCGGCCGGCTGGAGGCCGACGCCCGCTGAGGGAGTGGATCCGCCGGGCGCCCCCGCCGGGCGGCGGCGGATCCGCGTGCTGGTCATCCGGCGTGGTTGCCACGCCTGCGCAGTACCAGCCCGGCCGAGGCGGCGAACACGACCAGCAGCCCCACCAGCACGAACGTCCGCCCGTCCGGCCCGGCGTCACCGCCGGCCCCGGTAGCGGCCCCGCCGATCGGGGTCTTGCCGATTTCCGGCGCCTCCTCGTCCGATGAGGTGGCGGACTCCGTGGGCGTCTCCGAAGCCGACTCGGACGGCGACGGGCTCGGGCTCGGGGACGGCGATTCGTTCTGGCCCGCTCCGGCGATGGTCAGCGGGGCGGCCGACAGCGCCGTCTCGTTCTGCACCTCGCACTCGATCAGCGGCTCGGTGGGCTTGGTGCCGAAGTTGATGGCGGCGGGCTGCACGGTCCCGGTGCCCGCCTTGTTCGGGGTGGTCTTGAGCTCCACCACGCTGGTCGGAAGCTGGATCTGCTCGTCCGTGCCGACCGGGGGAAGCGTGCCGACGCCCGTCGCGGACGTCAGCCCGTCGATCCCCTTGATCGAGGCGTACGCGTACAGCTTGGCGTCGGCGGGCAGCTCCTGCTCGGGCGCGAGCAGCGCGAGCTCGGTGTAGGCCCCGCGCCACCCGATGGTCATCTGCTGCCCCGTCACCGCCGAGGTCGGCACCTGCAACTCGACGTCGATGGTGACGATCTGCGTCTCGGTACTGCCGGTGTACTTGCACTGGTACACCACCACGTTGGCCGCCGCCTCGGCCTGCACCGGAGGACAGCAAAGCGCGAGTAGGGCGAGCAGTGCGGCTGACACGGATAACGAGCGGGCTCCCACGGCGGCTCCTGATGTGACAGACGGGGCATAGGAGAGACGGGGGATCGCGGCTTGCGGTTGACAGCGCTCACCGGGCGAGCTGATCACGTCTCGGTAGAAGATACGCCCGCCCCGGATCGATCGTCACCGTGACGTTGGTCCCCTCCCCGAGCAGCCCCGCGGGATCCGGCCCGGGAACGGTCACCGCCGCCGGGGTGGGAGACGTGGTACGGCCCGCCGGGAGCTTTCCGGATGGGTCCTGTTCTCGCGTGCGGCCTGTGGGTGCGCGAGGCGTGGAAGGGGGCGATCCCACGCCTCGCGCACCGGCTCAGACGCCTGCGGTCTCGGGGGTACGGCGGCGCTCCAGGAGCGTGTCCACCGCGAGCACGCCGCCGCCGCTGAAGCCGACCGCGAGCGCCGCGGCCCCGAGCGCGAGGACGAACTCGTAGCCGCCTCGCTCGACGGAGAAGCCCTGGCCGAGGTGGACGAAGTAGATCGCCCCCACCATGTCGATGGCAAGGAGGGTGCCGGCCACGGGCAGCGCAGCACCGATGATGATGGCGATCCCGCCGATGATCTCCAAGAAGGTGACCGCGGGGGCGGCGAGGGTGGCCAGCGGGATGCCCATCTGCTCGAAGCCGCCTGTGGTGGCCGCGAGGCCCGCCTCGGTGAGCTTCATCCAGCCGTGGATGAAGAAGATGGCGCCGATGGCCACCCTGGCGAGGAGCAGCGCGATGGGCTTGGCCCGATCGATCATGGGACGCCTCCAGGGATTGTTTGAATTTGAACAAGGCTCACTGTAAGGGATTGTTCAAATCTGAACAACAGTAGACTGGCAACGTGACCGAGACCCGATGGCTGGACGCGGTGGAGATGGCCGCCTGGCACGCGTTCCTGTTCGCCTATCACCGGCTGGAGAAGCGGATAGAGGAACAGCTCAAGGCCGATGCGGGCCTCACGCATCCGCAGTACGAGATCCTTGTCAAGCTCTCCAGTCTCCCTGATCACCAGATGCGCATGACCGAGCTGGCCAGGGGGCTGGTCATCTCCAAGAGCGCGCTGACCTACCAGATCGGCCAGTTGGAGAAGGCGGGTCTGGTACGGCGTACCGACTGTCCGGGCGACGACCGCGGCGTGCTCGCGGTGCTCACCGACGAGGGGATGGAGTGCCTGCGCAGGATCGCTCCGGCGCACGTCGAGGTCGTGCGCAAGTACCTCATCGACCGGATCACCCGAGACGAACTGATCACCCTCACCCGCGCCATGGGCAAGGCCAACCAGGCCATGCAGGCCACCGGCTGAACCTCTCGCGAGGCCCTGAAGCGGGCGGGCGGCGGGCCACAGGGGCACGCCCGGCACCCTCCCGCCGCGCCACCACGCCTTGGCGGCGCGGGGTTACGGGCGCACGTCTCGCCGTTGTCAATAGCGGCCGGCTGGGCCCCGCCATGGGCGCCCTACTTGTAGACCTTCGCCTTGGCGGAATTCCCGGGGAACGAGATGACCAGGTGCCCTTCCACCGGAGTGTCCGCCTCTCTGGCATGAATTCTGAGCCGATAGCCCTCGTGGCCCCGCACGGCCAGATTCGGTACGTCGTGACCCAGGTCACTCTCTCCGGTCTCCGGATCGTTCGGGAGCAGCAGGGTGCCGCTCGCGCTCTTCACACCGATCTCGACGACCTTGCCCCACCCCTTCAGCCGAAGCGGCGGAGGTGTGGTCATCGCCTGTACCGTCAGGCAGATCGGGTCGCCTTCCCCGTGGCCCAGCACCATGACCGCCGAGCCGGCGGCGGCATGGGAATCCTCCCCCCCGCCGTCGTGCTGCCGGTCGTGAATCCGGTACGCGCCGACATCGCCGGGGAAGTACGCGACCGTCTTCTGCCGTTCGCGCGCAACCGAGGCCAGGGGGCCGAGCAGCGGGAGTTCAGTTCGGTGGCGAAGGCGGCCGAGTTCTTCTCGCCCTGCGCGGTGGAGAGCAGCAGATCCGGGTATCGGCGGCCGACGACATCAGGGCAGGGGAACACGAGCGCGTCCATCGCGCGGCCCATGTCGGGCCCGCCGCTCCTCGGGGGTGCCCGCCGCGCACATCGCCCTGCCGTCCCCGAGATCCCGCCGGTCCGCCATGTCGTCGGGGAACAGCGGCAGCACGCCGCCCGGACCACTTCGGGCATGGCACATGAACGCCTTCTCGCGATCCTGCGGCCGTGTGTCGCCGTAGGGCCGGCGGAGCATCGTCCATTCCAAGCACTCGTCCTCCCATCCCCGCGCGGTGGTGAGCCGCGGCGACTCCTCGGGCTGGATGAGAAGAAGCGTGGGCACGAACACCAGGCGCGTTCAGCTCGCCCGGCCGGGGCGGTACGACGCCGCGTCGCGCGGCGGCCTCGTACGCCGAGCGCGCGAGCCACACCGCGTCGATGAGCGCCAGTTGCGCCATGAACTCGACGAAGATCAGATTGAAATGCGGCCCGCCGGGCGGCACGACCACCGTGTACATCAGCGAGAGCGCCAAGCTCCACCACCCGAACCGCACGGTCGCGGCACTCCACCGGCCGTCCCGAGCCTGCCCGATGAGGGTCAGCACCGTCCACCCGAAGCCGTCCACCCGAAGCCGGCCGCCCGCAGGAGGCTGGACCAGGCGTAGCCGAACATCGGCAGGCCCAGGAACACCAGGACAACGCAGGCGGAGTCGAGGAACACCAGCCCGTAACCGAGCGCCCGGAAACGGCGGGACTCCCCGGTGAGCGCGCGCACGAAGAGGATCGCCGTCGCCGTCCAGATCGCCGGGCCCACCACGGGCTTCCAGTCCTGGGCGACGAGATCGACGAGGTCGGACAGGAACAGCGCGTCCGCGACACTCAGGTAGAGCAGCAGGCTCAGCCACCCGGCCCGCGGTCCGTCCGTCCGCTTGTCGCCGCCGGCCACGGCAGCGCCCCGGAAGATCTGCCAGATGAGCCAGGCGCGAAACGCGCAGGCCACCGCCGCCAGAGGAAAAACGAGCAGATCAGCCCCGGGCGGCTCGAACAGGCCCAGAATGTCGAACGGCAGATGGCCGGACCCGGTGGCCACGGTCCAGAGCAACCGGAAATCGCCCGTGACACCGCTGACCGCCGCGGCCACGACCACTGAGGCCACGTACAGCCCGGCGATTCCGGCCGCTAACCACCCTAAGCGATATCTTCGCACGTCAAGCCCCATTTGATGAAGAATGGGGATGATCTAAACGCCCCCGGAAGGGAGGTCTTCCCCCTTCCGGACTTCAGCGAATACGCCCCGCCACTTACGGTAATTGGGCAGAAATGCCTGAAGTGTGAAGTAGGTCCGGCCGACCTGGTGAGGAGCAGCACGATGATCGCCCAGCACAGCAGTCCCGAGTACGCCCCGCCCCGCCCCGC
>NZ_POUA01000248.1 GCF_003236385.1 Spongiactinospora gelatinilytica | reverse complement strand
CCCCCCGCCCTTGCCCACCGGCGAACAGCGGATGTGGTGGCCTGCGATGCTCCCTGCCGGGAAAATCCAACCGGAAGCGCCTTGGCGGCGCCGGCCGCCGCGAGGTCACTGGCTCGGGCCTCCAACTCGGTCGGCCCGCCGCCGGAACGGGGACGCCTCGCAGACGGGGGCCGGCAAGCCGACGGCCGTTCCTTCTCGGCCGGGCGCGGGGCCATCAGGGCCGACCCGCCATGGCCCGGCTGCCGCCCCGGGGACGTCACACCCTCGTACCCAGGTGTTCGTCTCGCTGCTTCCAGGTCTTTACGGGCCGACATACGTATGATTTCATATGTCGGACAAACAGGGATCCGACCTATAGGCGGTCCGCTCCGCACACCGTTGGCGGCATCGAAGCAGCGACCCTGCGCCCGACGGGCACCACAGGCGTGGAGCGAACATCACCACTCAACTAATCGGGGAGCTCTAGGGCCCTCTCGCGCCCTCAGATCTAGCCTGGAGGACTCTCCATATGGGGACGAAACTGATTGTCGCCACAGCCGTGGCATTGTTGGCTGTTTCGACCGCCTGCTCCAGCGCATCCGGAAAACCTGGCGACCTAAACCCCGGCTCCACCAGCACAGCGGCGGGCCAGCCCGCCCAGAATGTGGCCTGTCCCCCCACCGACAAGGGCGCGATCGACAAGAACGCGACCTTCACCTGGATGTACAGCGTCGCGAACACGAGCTTCGACCCCGACAAGGTGACGACCAGCAATAGCTGGATGTACCTCTTCCCGATCTACGACACGCTGACCCGCCTGAACGCCAACGGCGAGCCTGAGGCGATGCTGGCCAAGAAATGGGAGGTCGGCGACGGCGGAAAGACCCTCACCCTGGAGCTCATCGAAGACTGGAAGTACCACGACGGCACGCCGTTCGACGCCAAGTCGGTCAAGGCCAACCTGGACCGGCACCGCGCCAAGGGCTCCTTCAACGAGCAGGCGCTGTCCGACGTCAAGAAGGTCGACGTCAGCGGCGACAGCACCGTCAAGATCACGACCGGCCACGGCGCCGCGCCGCTCATCAGCATTCTGGCCAGCTCGGCGGGCATGATGATGAGCCCGGCCGTGTTCGACGACCCCAAACAGGCCAACATGCCGACCGGTGGGTCCGGCGCGTTCAGGGTGACCGGGTACGACCCCGCCACCAAGGTGGAGTACACCGCGGTCAAGGACTACTGGGACCCGGACGCGTTGAACGTCGCCAAGATGGTCTTCCTCATCTCCAGCAGCGACAACGCGCGGCTGAACGCCGTCATGACCGGCCAGGCGGACGCCACGTTCCTGCGCTCGGCCATGTACCAGCCGGCCAAGGACGGCGGGCTGGTCGTCTGCCAGAAGCCCAGCCTGGCGAGCTTCACCATCGCCCTGAACACCTCCCACGCGCCCTTCGACAAGAAGGAGGCGCGGGAGGCGCTGAACTACGCGATCGACCGTAAGTCGATCAACCAGCTCATGCAGGGCTTCTGCCAGCCGGGCGTTCAGATGTTCCCGACGTCCTACTACGCCTCCGACCCCGACCTGACCGCCGACAAATACCCCTACGACCCGGCGAAGGCGCGCGAACTGCTGAAGGCCGCCGGCGTCCCCAGCGGTTTCGAGTTCACCCTCGAAACCGACAACCTGGAGTCCTACACGAGCGTGGCCGAACTGATCCAGGCCAACCTCCAGCAGGCCGGGATCAAAATGAAGATCCAGCCGGTCGAGCTGCCGAAGCTCATGGAGAACTTCTCGGTCAACAAGACCGCCGACGCCGTGATGGTTCAGCAGAAGGCCGACGCCGATCCCAGCATCCAGATCGCCGCGTTCTATCTGAAGAACGGCTTCAGCAACCCCGGTAACTACACGAACGCCAAGGTCATCGAGCTCGATGCCGAGGCGAAGGCCGCGCAGAGCAAGGAAGAGCGCGCGGCCGTGTACAAGAAGCTGTTCCAGGAGGCGCACGCCGACGCCGCACCCCCCGTCACCCTGTGCCATCTCAACACGCCGCTGGCGATGACCGGCAAGGTGCAGGGCGTCGAGGTGTACGTCGACGGTTCGCGCCAGTTCCGCGGAGTCGCAATCAAGAAGTAACGGCCTTCCGGGCGGCCGGCCGGTGAGTCGGCCGGCCGCCCGGAAAGGAACGGAGAACTCACGTGCTTCGTCTTCTCGGCGCCCGGCTGCTGACCATGGTCCCGTTGCTGCTCGTCGTCAGCTTCCTGATCTACGGGCTGATCGCGCTGGTCCCCGGCGGCCCGGAGACCGCGCTGGCGGGCAGCAACCCGACGCCGGAAAAGCTGGCCATGGTGCGCGAGCAACTCGGCCTCAACGAACCGTTCCTGGTGCAGTACTGGAACTGGTTCTCCGCCGCGGTCCAGGGTGACCTCGGCAAGTCATTCGTCAATGGGCAGAGCGTCTGGTCCGCGATCGCGGGCGGATTTCCGGTGACGCTTTCGCTCGTCATACTGACGCTGCTGATCGCGGCGGTCCTCGGGCTGGGGCTCGGCCTTGCCGCCGCGCTGCGCCCGGGAAGCTGGATCGACCGCACCGCGACGGTCATCGCCAGCCTCTTCATGTCCCTCCCGTACTTCTGGGTCGGAATGATGCTCGTCCTGGTCTTCGCCATCGACCTGCGGGTTCTGCCCGCGATCGGCTACGTGCCGTTCGCGCAGAGTCCCACCGACTGGTTCCTGCACCTGATCACACCGGCGTTCGCCCTGGCCATCGTGCCGGTCGCGGTCGTCGCGCGGCAGACCCGCGCCGCGGTGACGGGCGTGATGACCGAGGACTACGTGCGCACCGCCGAGGCCAAGGGGCTGCGGCCCGTGCGCCTGGTCGGCAAGCACGTGCTGAAGAACGCGGCGGTGCCGGTCGTCACGGCCTTCGGGGTCGAGGCGAACCGGCTCATCGGCGCCACAGTGGTGATGGAACAGCTCTTCGCGCTACCGGGAGTGGGAAAACTGACGTATTTCTCGGTGTTCTCCCGCGACTTTCCGATGGTGCAGGGAATTCTGCTGATCACCGCCATTCTGATCATGTTCGTCAACCTGGCCGTCGATCTGTCCTATGGCTACTTCAACCCGAAGATCAAAGCGACATGACACAGAATCAGGGACTGCATTCCACCGAACCCCCGATAATGACGGCGGGTACGATGCCAAGGCCGAAAAAGCCGGAAGAGCCCGCCGTGCGCCGCAGGCGTGCGGGCCGGTTCGGGCAACTCGCCCGCAGGTTCGCCGGCAACAAGCCGGCCCTGGCCGGCGGGGTACTGCTGTTCGTCATCCTCGTCGTCACCATGGGCGCCCCGCTGTTCGCCCCCTACACACCTGAACAGATCAACATCGCCGACCGGCTGTCCGGCCCGACGCCGGCGCACTGGCTCGGCACGGACGCCCTCGGCCGGGACACCCTCAGCCGCCTGCTGTTCGGCGGGCAGGTCTCGCTCGCGGCCTCCGCCCTGTCCGTGGCCATCGCCACGCTGATCGGCCTGCCGCTGGGCATCCTGGCCGGGTACGTCGGGCGCGGCCCCGACTGGCTGCTGAACCGGGCCTCCGACATCCTGATGACGTTCCCGGCGCTGGTGCTGACGATCGCCATCATCGCGGTGGTCGGCCCCGGGCTCACCACGGCGATGATCTCGCTCGGCATCGTGTACTCCGCGCGGCTCTTCCGGGTCATCAGAAGCGCGACGCTGGTGGTCCGGCAGGAGGTCTACATCGAGGCGTCGATCAGCATCGGCACTCCGGGCCGCACGATCCTGTTGCGGCGGATCCTGCCGAACGTGCTGCCGCCGCTGCTGATCCAGATCTCGTTCCTGCTGGCGTCCGCGCTGCTGGCCGAGGTGACGATCAGCCTGCTCGGGCTCGGCGCGCTGCCGCCCACCGCGAGCTGGGGCAGCATGCTGGGCCAGGCGTTCGCGGAGATCCGCGGCACGCCCTCGCTCGCCGTCTTCCCGGGCATCGCGATCGCGCTGGCCACGCTCTCCTTCAACCTGGTCGGCGACGGCCTGCGCGACTCGTTCGGCCGCGCGACGAGAAAGGCGGAAGGGTGACCGGTACCGAACCTTCCGGCAGCCTGCTCAGCATCGAGGACCTGCGGATCGACTTCGTCACCGACCGCGGCTGGGTGAACGTCCTCAACGGCGTGTCGTTCGACATCGGCAAGAACGAGATCGTGGTGCTGGTCGGCGAGTCCGGCTCCGGCAAGACCGTCACGAGCCTGTCCGTTCTGGGGCTGGTCCCCCGGGCGCACAGCCGCAAGACCAGCGGGCACATCTGGTACGACGGCAAGGACCTGACCGAGCTGCCCATCGGCGAGCTGCGCGACATCCGCGGCAACGAGATCTCGATGATCTTCCAGGAGCCGATGACCAGCCTCAACCCGGCGTTCACCGTCGGCGACCAGATCGCCGAGGCGTACCGGCGGCACCGCGGCGGCAAGAAGAAGGCCGCGCTGGCCCGGGCCGCGGAGATGCTCGACCTGGTCGGCATTCCCAATGCGGCGGCCAGGCTGCGCGACTACCCGCACGAGTTCTCCGGCGGCATGCGGCAGCGGGCGATGATCGCCATGGCGCTGATCTGCGAACCGCGGCTGCTCATCGCCGACGAGCCGACCACCGCCCTGGACGTCACGGTGCAGGCCCAGATCGTCGAACTGCTCATCCGGCTGCGCGACGAGACGGGGTGCGGGATCTTGTTCATCACCCACGACCTCGGCGTGGTGGCCGAGCTCGCCGACAAGGTCGTGGTGATGTACGCGGGCGAGGTCGTCGAGACCTCCGTCGCCCGTGACCTCTACATCCAGCCGAAGCACCCCTACACCGAGGGGCTGCTGGCCGCGATGCCGCAGCAGGGCGTCCGCGGCGAGGAGCTGCCCACGATCCCGGGCCGTACCCCCGAGCCGTGGAGCATGCCGAGCGGCTGCCGGTTCGGCCCGCGCTGCTCGCACGCGGTCGAGGAGTGCGGCAAGGCCGTGATCCCGCTGAGCGTGGTGGACAACGGCCGCTCGTGCCGCTGCTGCCGCAGCGGTGACCTCGCGCTGGGAGGTGTCCGGTGAGCAAGCGGCTGGTCGAGGTACGCGACGTCAGCGTCGTGTTCCACAAGAAGGCGATGTTCAAGAAGACGCGTACCGTCGAGGCGGTCAAGAGCGTCAGTTTCGGCATCGACACGGGTGAGACGCTGGGCCTGGTGGGCGAGTCCGGTTCGGGCAAGTCCACCACCGGCCGGGCGGTGCTCAAGCTCGTACCGGTGGCCTCCGGCGACATCACCGTGGCCGGGCAGAATCTCACCGATCTGAACGGCCGGGCGCTGCGCAGGGCCCGCAGGCGAATGCAGATGGTCTTCCAGGACCCCTATTCGTCGCTCGATCCCTCCGCGACGGTGGCGGCGAGCATTTCCGAGCCGCTCATGGTCCACGACCATGTCTCGGCCCGCGCGGCCCGCACCCGGGCGCTGGAACTCATCGAACTCGTCGGCCTTCGGGCGAGTCACGCCGACCGATATCCGTACGAGTTCTCCGGCGGCCAGCGGCAGCGGATCGCCATCGCGCGGGCCATCGCGCTGAATCCCGATTTCATCGTGTGCGACGAGGCCGTTTCCGCGCTCGACGTGTCCACCCAGAACCAGGTCATCAACCTGCTGGAACGGCTGCGCACGGAGTTCGATCTGGCCTATCTGTTCATCGCGCACGACCTGGCGATCGTCCGTCATATCTCGCATCGGGTCGCGGTGATGTATCTCGGCAGAATCGTCGAGAGCGGCCCCGCCGAACGCGTTTACAACGAGCCGGCCCACCCGTATACCCAGGCGCTGCTGTCGGCCATCCCCAATCCCAGCCCGCACCGGCGGAGCGAGCGCAGAATCGTGCTCGCCGGTGAAGTCCCGGACCCGGCGCGGCCCCCGTCGGGATGTCCCTTCCGGACCCGCTGCGCATTCGCCATGGACATTTGCGCGGAGCGAATGCCCGAGCACACGGCGATCGACGGCGGCGGCGAGGTCGCGTGTCATCTGCAAACAAGTGGCCCGGAACTCTCCGGGGCGCCCCTGGGCGACCTGACCGCTGCGGCGATACGTCCCGCATGAAGTCGTCTTGGCTGGTAGGACCACATTAATGTGGCATTTCTTACAGCCCGTGGAGATCAGCTTCTCCTTGACGGCGACTTATCGGCAGACGTACTATTACATACGTCGGACAAACTCTAGGGAGCCTTGGTGGACCGTAAGCTCGACCTGGCCATCGAACGCCCGACCGAGTCCGTCCCGGAAATGGTCGTGCGGCGGATAAGCAGGGCGATCGCCGATGGCCTGCTGCCCCCCGGCCGACAGCTCACCGAGCGCGAGCTCACCGAGCTCACCGGCGTCAGCCGCACGTCGGTGCGCGAGGCGATGCGGCACCTTCAGACCCTCGGTCTGGTGGAGGCCTCGCCGAGCCGCGGAGTGCGGGTCGCCGTGCTCGGCAGCGCCGAGGTGCGGGAGATCTACGAGGTGCGCGACGCGCTGGAGCCGGCCGCCGCCGAGCTTTTCGTGCTCAGGGCGACCGACGACGAAGTGGCCGCCCTGGTGGAGAAAGTGCAGCCGCGGGCGACCGGAGACGAGCGGCTGCGGGCGATATTCGAATTCGACGAACTGCTCGTGGCCGGCGCACGTAACACGCTGCTCGCCTCCATGCTCTCCCCCCTGCACACCCGCATTCACGCGCTGCGCAGCCTTTCTGTGACCATTCCCGGTCGCCGGGAGGCGTCCATCAAGGAATACCGCGATCTCGCCGACGCGATCGTGGACCGCTCGCCCGAGCGGGCGGCCGAAGCATCGCATCGGCACGTCAGGGCGGCCGCCAAGGCCGCGCTGGAAGCCGTGAAGATCCTCGAAAAACAACGGCAATGACCCTTTGCCGACCATGAGCCCGCGTCCGGCCGGCGTCGCACCATGACGCCGGACCCGGTCACGGGCGATCGACCGCGCCCCGCGCCACCACCTGGCGCGGGCAGGTGCGGTGACCTCCCCTGGCCGTGCGGAGATACGCGCCTCCCAGCCGGCCGCCGGAGCCACTCCGGAGATGCGGCGCGGCCCGCCCCCGCCCATCACGAACAGCGAAGGCTGAATACTGATGATCGCGAAAGACGTCGCAATCGTAGGTGTCGGCTCGTCCAACTTCCACGAACTCTACGCGGAGAAGGACGCCTCCAGAGATCCGTACGGACTGGCCGCGGACGCGCTGCGCGAGGC
Organism: Spongiactinospora gelatinilytica; assembly: GCF_003236385.1. GTDB lineage: Bacteria > Actinomycetota > Actinomycetes > Streptosporangiales > Streptosporangiaceae > Spongiactinospora > Spongiactinospora gelatinilytica. The sequence continues at coordinate 4,461 of NZ_POUA01000248.1, read as the reverse complement.
GCTGGACGACTGCGGCCTCGGCAAGAACGACATCGACGGCCTGCTGTGCACGAACCTCAAGTACGGCCGCATGGGCGACGTGATCGGCCTGCGAAATCCCAAATTCGTGCACGACCTGGAAGGCACCGGCCGCATGAGCGGCGTCTCCCTCCAGGAGGCGTGCGCGATCGTGCAGGCCGGCCTCGCCGACGTGGTGGCCGTCGTTTACGCCACCGTCGGCCGGTCCGTCGGAATGAAGTACGGCGGCGAGGACGGGGGGCCGACCACCGCCTACGACACGATGTACGGAATGACCTCGACCGGCGCCTACGTGTCGCTGATGTACCAGCGGTACCGGAAGATGTACGGGGTCCCGGAAGACGCCCTCGCGCCGCTCGCGATCAACAACCGCTACAACGGGGCGCGCAATCCCCGCGCGGTCTTCCAGCGCGAGATCGACCATGCCGAGTACATCGGCTCGCGGTTCATCGCCGAGCCGCTGCGCAAGCTGGACTACTGCATCATCAACGACGGCGCGGTGGCGTTCATCGTCACCTCGATCGACCGGGCGAGGTCGATGCGCAAGAAGCCGGTCCGAATCGCCGGAACCGCGGGCATGGCCGAGCTGAACAACCACTACACGAGCCCGGACTTCTATTTCGCGGCCTGCCGTGGCGTGGCCGACCGGCTTTACAAGGAGACCGGCCTCGGCCCGGACCAGATCGACTGCATGCAGGTGTACGACAACTTCCTGCCGACGATCCTGTTCACCCTGGAGGGATTCGACCACGCCCCGAAGGGGAGCGCGTGGGAATGGGTGGCGGACGGCACGATCGGGCCTGACGGATCGCGTCCGCTGAACACCTCCGGCGGCCACACCAGCGAGAGCTACATGCAGGGTTTCGCGCTGCACGTCGAGGCCGTACGGCAACTGCGCGGCGAGGCCGGCGACCGGCAGGTCCGCGGCTGCCGGACGGTGCAGTACATGTGCGCCTCGCCGATCGTCACTTCGCACATCTTCACGATCGACTAGCGGGGAGCGGACGATGAACGTCGAAGCCTACGCCAGGCTGTTGCCCGATATCACTGCTGCGAACAAGCCGTTCTGGGACGGCTGCGCCGCCGGTGAACTGCGCCTCCAAACCTGCACGGAATGCGACACCCACCGTTTTCCGGATGGGCCGACCTGCCCGAACTGCCTTTCCCGGTCTCATACCTGGCAGACCGTCAGCGGTACCGGGACGCTCTGGTCCTGGTTCACCATGCACCAGAAGTACTTCCCGGCCTTCGCCGACGAGATCCCCTATCTGGTGGCCTACATCAAACTCAGCGAGGGGCCGTTCATGATCAGCTCACTCGTCGATCCCCCCGCCGAACTCGAACTCGACCAGCCGGTGCGCGCGGTGTTCGGGCCGGACGCGACCGGGCGGCCCATCGTGCGGTTCACCGTCGAGCCCGTCGAGCCCGTCGAGCCCGCTTCTGGGGCGGTGACCCGATGAGCGAACCGCTCGTGAAGCACGAGAGCCTGGGCGACGGCATCGCCCTGATCACCCTCAACCGCCCCGCCAAGCGCAACGCGATGAGCCGGGCCGCGCGGGCGGCGCTGCTCGACGCGCTGGACGCCAGCCACGGCCCGGCCAAGGTCATCATCCTGACCGGCGCGGGCCCGGCGTTCTGCGCCGGGGTGGACCTCAAGGAGGCCGGCGCCGAGCCGCCGGACACCGACGCCACGGCCGAGGGCCGCCGCACGAGCTGGCACGCCGTACAGGAACGCATCCGGGAGCACCCCGCGATCGTCATCGCCGCGGTCAACGGATTCGCGCTCGGCGGCGGGGTGACCCTGATCAACTCCAGCGACCTGGCCATCGCCGCCGAGGACGCGCCGATCGGCATGCCGGAGGTCGGGCTGGGCTTCTACCCGGGCCTGGCCGGGCCGTCCACGCAGCTCCGGCTGAGCCCCAAGCGGGCCGCCTGGATGGTGCTGACCGCCGAACGCATCGACGGCCGCACCGCCGCCGACTGGGGCCTGGTCAACCAGGCCGTGCCGGCCGGCGAGCTGCTGCCCGTCGCGCTCGACCTGGCGGGCCGGATCGCCCGGCACAACCCCGTCGCGCTGGCGTGGGCCAAGCGCGCGCTGCGCGAGATCCCGATGCACATCTCCGACTGGTCCACCGCGCTCGCGTACGGCGAGAGCCTGAAGGTGCAGGTCCAGGCGCGCACCGGCGTCCTTGACGACGGGTTCGCCACGCCCCGGCGGACGGCCGGCGATGGCTGATCTCGGGCCCCCGCTCCCCGACCGCCCGCTGCGCGTGGTCGAGGTCTCCGAGGGGATCGCCGCGCAGGTCTGCGGACGGCTGTTCGCGGGCTTCGGGCACGTCGTCACCAAGTGCGAGCCGCCCGGCGGCGACCCGCTGCGGGCGGTGGAGCCCGTGGACGCGAGCGGCCTGAGCTACACGTTCGCGGCGCTCAACGCGGACAAGCACAGCGTCGAGGTGGACCTCACCGGCCACGGCGGCCCGCTGCACGGGCTGCTGGCGGACGCCGACGTCCTGATCACGGACCTGGGCCCGGCCACGGCGCAGGTCGCGGGGCTGTCCGCGGCGCGGCTGCGGGAGGAGTTCCCCGGCCTGGTCGTGGTGTCCCTGACCCCGTACGGCCTCGACGACCCCCGTTCGGACCGGTTCGGCGACAGCTTCCTGGCCGAGTGCGCGGGCGGCCTCGCCGCGATGGTCGGCGAACCGGACCGCTCGCCGCTCGCCCTGGGCGGCGAGCAGACCGCGCACGCCGCCGCGTTCACCGCGTTCTTCGGGGCGATGCTCGCGCTGCGCCGGCCCGGCGGCGACGTGGCCGACGTCGCGCTGTGCGACGTCGCCGCCTACATCGACTGGAAGAGCGACATCACCTACGCGCACAACGGCGCGGTGCCCACGCGCACCGGCGCGAGCGCCGGGATCTGGCGGATCCTGCGGGCCGCGGACGGCTGGGTCGGCGTGGTGTACCAGCCCGCCCAGTGGGACGCCGTGGCGGCGCTGGTCGGCGATCCGGCGCTGGCCGACCCTCGGCTGCGCGAGGACCGGGGCCGCTTCGAGCTGGCCGACCAGTGGTGGCCGGCGGTCGAGCGCTGGGCGGCCCGGCTGCCGATGCGGGAGATCTACGCGCTGGCCCAGCGGGCCGGGCTGCCGTTCGGCTACAGCGTGGACGTCGCCGAACTGGTGTCCACGCCGCAGTACCTGGAACGCGGGTTCATCTCCGGCGCCGACGCGGACGGCCGGCCGGGCATCGGCCCGATCGTGCGCTCCGCCGAACTCGGCTGGCGCAACGGCCCGCCCCCGGCACCGGGCCAGGCCGCCGTACCGGCGACCGAACCCGCCGCCCGCCAGGTCGCCGACCCCCCGCTGGCCGGGGTGACCGTGCTGGACCTCGGCACCATCACCGCGGGCGCGGCAACGGGCCGGCTGCTGGCGGACTACGGGGCCACGGTCATCAAGGTCGAATCGATGAACCGCCCCGACTCGTTCCGGCTGTGGCCTTCCACCCGCCCCGACGCCACCGACGGCGGCATGGAGGAATCGCCGCTGTTCGAGTCGAACAACGCGGGCAAGCTCGGCATCACCCTCGACCTGAAGACGGCGGAGGGCCGCGCGGCGATGCGCGAACTCGTGGCCACGGCCGACGTACTGATCGAGAACTTCACGGTCGGCGTCACCGAACGGCTCGGCGTCGACTACCCGACGCTGCGCGAGATCAACCCGCGGCTGGTCTATCTGTCGCTGTCGAGCCAGGGCCAGACGGGTCCGGAGGCGCGCGGCCGTTCCTACGGCTCCACCCTGGACCTGCTGTCCGGCCTGGCGTCGGTGACCGGTTACGACGACGGCCACCCGATCTGGTCGTCGGCCGACCTCAACTACCCCGACCAGATCGTGTCGTTCTTCGGCGCCGCCCTGGTGGTCTACTGCCTGAACCAGGAGGTGCGCGGCACGCATCTCGACCTGTCCCAGCGCGAACTGGTCACCTGGACGCTCGCCGACCGCATCGCGCGGTACCTGGACACCGGCGAGGTCGCCACGCCCACCGGCAACCGCCGGCCCGGCAGCACCCCGCACGACGTCTACCGGTGCGCGGGCGATGACCAGTGGGTCGGCATCGCCTGCCGCCACGACGCCGAACGCGCCGCGCTGGCCCGGCTGATCGGGGCCGGGGAACTGGCCGGACGGCCCGCCGGGTGGTGGCTCACCGAACACGAGACGGTGGACGCGGCGATCACCCGCTGGACCCGCGACCGCACGAAGGCCGACTGTGTGCGCGAGCTGACCGAGGCGGGCGTCCCCTGCGCGCCGGTGGTGTCGGCGGACGAGCGGGCCGGGGACCCGCACTTCCAGCTCCGCCGGGTGTTCCTTCCCGGCGTACCGCGCCGGAAGGGCTTTCCGCTGCGGCTTTGCGAGTACGAGCCCCCGGACCCCGGGCCCGCCCCCTCCCTCGGCC
>NZ_POUA01000247.1 GCF_003236385.1 Spongiactinospora gelatinilytica | reverse complement strand
GGCCAAGGACGAGGCGCGCGATGACCTGCTGCGCGCAGTAGGCGCCGACCCACGGGCCGCCGAGCCCCGCGCCGCCTGCGACGCCACCGAGACGCTGTCCGCGCTGCGCGTCGCCTACCGGCGTCGGCTGCTGTGCCTGGCCGCCAGAGACGTCACCGGCCTGGCCCCGCTGACCGAGGTCACCGCCGAGCTGTCGGAGCTGGCCGGGGCCGCCCTGGAGGCGGCGCTCGCCATCGCCAGGGCCGGGGTGGGCGAGGCGGCCGGCCAGGTACGGCTGGCCGTGATCGGCATGGGCAAGTGCGGCGCGCGCGAGCTCAACTACATCAGCGACGTTGACGTCGTCTTCGTCGCCGAGCCGCGCGACGGCGTGGCCGAGACCGAGGCGCTGGCCGTCGCCACCCGGCTCGCCCAGGCGACGATGCGCGCCTGCGGCGTGAGCACCCCCGAGGGCACGTTGTGGGAGGTCGACGCGGGGCTGCGCCCCGAGGGCCGCGCCGGGCCGCTGGTCCGCACCCTGGGCAGCCACCTCGCCTACTACCGCCGGTGGGCCAAGACCTGGGAGTTCCAGGCGCTGCTCAAGGCGCGGCCGGTCGCCGGAGACGCCGCGCTGGGCGCCGAGTACACCGCCGCGGTCGGCGAGCTGGTCTGGCAGGCCGCCGCCAGGCCCGGCTTCGTCGAGGACGTGCAGGCCATGCGCCGCAGGGTCGAGGCGCACGTCCGGGCCGACGAGCAGGGCCGCCAGCTCAAACTCGGCCCCGGCGGGCTGCGCGACATCGAGTTCGCGGTCCAGCTTCTCCAGCTCGTGCACGGACGGCACGACCCGCTGCTGCGCCGTCGCGCCACCCTGACCGCGCTCGCCGCCCTGTCGCGCGGCGGCTACGTCGGCAGGGACGACGCCAGGGCGCTCGCCGAGGCGTACGCGTTCCTGCGGCAGGTCGAGCACCTGCTCCAGCTCCACCGGCTGCGGCGCACCCACGTCGTGCCGGAAGACCCCGCCGCGCTGCGGCGGATCGGCCGGGCCCTGGGCATGACCACGGACCCGGTGGGGGAGTTCACCGACCGCTGGAAGCGGCACGCCATGGAGGCCAGGCGGCTGCACGAGAAGCTGTTCTACCGGCCGCTGCTGCAGGCGGTGGCGCGGCTGCCGGGCGAGGAGGCCCGGCTGTCGGCCGCGGCGGCCAAGGCCAGGCTGGAGGCGCTCGGCTACGCCGACCCGCAGGGCGCGCTGCGCCACATCGCCGCCCTCACCGGCGGGGTGTCCAGGCGGGCGGCGATCCAGCGCACCCTGCTGCCGGTGATGCTCGGCTGGTTCGCCGACGCGCCGGACCCCGACGCCGGGCTGCTCGGCTTCCGCCAGGTCAGTGACAAGCTGGGCACCACCCCCTGGTATCTACGGCTGCTGCGCGACGAGACCGCCGTGGCCGCGCGGATGGCCAGGCTGCTGGGCACCAGCCGCTATGTGACCGGGCTGCTGCTACACGCGCCGGACGCGGTCGCCATGCTCGGCGCCGACGCCGAGTTGTCGCCGCGTCCGGCCGGGGCACTGGCCGCCGAGGCCGCCGCCGCGGTGGCCCGGCACGACGACGCCGAGAGCGCCGTCATCGCGGCGCGGGCGCTGCGCCGCAAAGAACTGTTCCGCACGGCCGTGGCGGACCTCGTGGGGGTCCGGGACATCGAGCAGGTGGGCATGGCACTGTCCGAGCTGAACGACGTCACCATCGCGGCGGCCCTTTCCGCCGCCGCCGGCAAGGTGGCCGCCGACCTGGGCGGGGCGCTGCCCACCCGGTTCGCGGTGATCGCGATGGGCCGGCTCGGCGGGTTCGAGTCGTCCTACGCCAGCGACGCCGACGTGATGTTCGTCCACGAGCCGCTGCCCGGGGCGGCGGAGAAGGACGCGACCGACGCGGCCTTCGCGGTGGCGAACGAACTACGGCGGCTGCTGGCCGTACCGGCTCCCGATCCGCCGCTGCACATCGACCCCGACCTGCGGCCGGAGGGCCGCCAGGGGCCGCTGGTGCGCAGCCTCGCCTCCTACGCCGCCTACTACGCGCGCTGGTCGTCCCCCTGGGAGGCGCAGGCGCTGCTGCGGGCCCGGTTCTCGGCGGGCGACGAAGGTCTCGGGGCCCGGTTCACCGCCCTGGTCGATCCGCTGCGCTACCCGCGCGGCGGCGTCTCGGCGACCGGGCTGCGCGAGATCAGGCGTCTCAAGGCCCGCATGGAGGCCGAACGGCTGCCGCGCGGCGCAGACCCCGCGCTGCACACCAAACTCGGCCCCGGCGGCCTCGCCGACGTGGAGTGGGTCGCCCAGCTCATCCAGCTCGGGCACGCCCACACCGTGCCCGGCCTGCGCACCACCCGCACCCTGGACGCGCTGCGCGCCGCCGTGGACGCCGATCTGCTCGCCGCCGGCGACGCCGAGACGCTGACCCACGCCTGGCGCTTCGCCTCCCGCGTCCGTGACGCGATCATGCTGGTCAAGGGCAGGGCGGCCGACTCGATCCCGGTCGGGCTGCGCGAGCGCGTGCTCATCTCCCGCGCGCTCGGCTACCCACCTGACGCCTCAGAGGACATGCTGGACGACTACCGCAGGGCCGCCCGCCGCGCCCGCCGGGTCGTCGAACGCGTCTTCTACGGCGACGGCACCTGACCGTCGCCTTCGCGGGGCCCAATGTCGTCGAACCCGTTGCGGGCGGTGGCGGCTGCGTGTATCAACGGTCCGGGTGATCCACATGATTTCCATTTACCTGGACTTGGCGATCGGCTCGGCCGTCGCCTTCTTGTTACTCTCGTTGCTGGTCAGCGGACTGAACGAGGGCGTCGTCAGGCTGCTGTCGATCCGCAGCAAGTTCCTGTGGGCCTTTCTGCGCGACACGCTCGACGGGGCCCCCGGCGGCAAATCCTGGATTCCCAAGCGGATCCGCGACGTCTTCATCCGCCTGCCGTTCGCCGAGGACCCCCGGCCCCGGCACACGCCCGAGCCCGCGCCCGCGGTCGTCGCCGCGGTGCCGCAGGCCGACGCGGACCGGCGCGGCGAGCCTACGGACCTCACCGGGCACCTGTACGAGCGGCTGCGTGAGATCGACCATCCCAAGCGGGGCCGCACCAGCATCGCCACCATCCCGCCGCAGCGATTCGCCCTGGCGATGATGGAACTGGTCTCGGCCGACCCCAAGGGCGTGCCCGGCCTGCTGGAACGGCTGAACGCGATGGGCAGCCCGCTCTACGGCCACCTGAGCGGCGTGTGGAAGAGCGCCGCCAACGACCTGGAGCGCTTCCGCAAGGGCACCGAGGAGTGGTTCGACGGCGAGATGCAGCGGCTCACCATGCTCTACCGGCGCTACGTGCGCTGGGTGGTGCTGTCGCTGTCGCTGCTGGTGGTGCTGCTGTTCAGCGTGGACGCGCTGGAGTACGGCAAGGCGCTGCTGCGCGACCACGCGTTCCGCGCGGGCGTGGCGTCGATCGCGACCGGCGGCTCGGAGGGGCTGGCCGCGCTGAAGCAGCGCTGTACCGCCACCGGCGAGTCGGCCGACCCGTACGTGTGCGTGACCGAGACCCTCAGCTCGCCCGCCATGGTGCAGATCTTCGAGCACTCGCTGGTCAGCATGCGGATGCCGCCGGACGGCGGGAGCCCGGCCGTGTCATGGAACATCGAGACGTGGGCGCGGCGGCTGATCACTCCCGGGCACTGGCCGGGGTTCCTGATCTCGCTGGTCGCGCTGCTGTTCGGCGCGCCGTTCTGGTGGGACGCGCTGCGCCGGCTGACCGGCTTTCGCGGCCGGTTCACCAAGTAGCCGCGCTACCCCGGCCGGGGGCGGCGACGTACCGGGGCGCGCGGACGGCGTTCCGAGCCACCCGACTTCGCCGCCGCCCCGATCCGGTGCCGGATGCGCCGCCTGCGCCGGTTGCGCGACTGGGCGCGGTGCTCGGCGTCGAACAGGTCCAGCAGCCGGTCCAGGTGGACGAGCACCTCGGCGTGCAGCCGCCACTCGGCCGACCGCGCGGAGATCCACGGCGCGAGCGCGTCGGCGAACTCGTCTCGCCGCCGCCGCCCCTCGGTGAGGTGGCGGCGCAGCGCCTCGTCGTAGGCGCGCACGTCGCGGACCACCTCCGAGCGCACCAGCAGGCCGAAGGCCCGCATGCACTCGGAGACCTCGCGCAGCGCCGAGCCGAGCCGGTCCCTGGCCTCGATCGCGTACACGCCGCCGTCGTGCAGGTGCTGGCGGTCGGCCAGGGACCGGGCCAGCCCGCGCAGGTTGACCGCCGAGTACTCCAGCGTCTCCAGGCCGCTGCGCAGCGCCGTGCCCATCGGGTGCAGCCCGCCCGCCCGGGGATTGAGCCGCAGGCTCTCCTCGGCGTGGCTGAGCGCGCTGTCGGTGCGCTGGATGTCGCGGCCCACCTGCCGGGCGTCGCGCAGCAGCGCGGGGAAGTCGGGGCCCTCGCCCTCCCCGGCCGCGCGGTGCTCGCCCGGCCACAGCCCGTCGGCCAGGCGGTCGGTCAGCTCGCCCAGCCGGCAGCCGAGGTCGCCGATCGCCTCCTGAGCGGTCTCCATGTGAACCGGGGAGGCGATCAGCCCGGCCAGCAGCCCCATGCCCGCTCCGACCAGGGTCTCGAAGACCCGGTCGGCCGCGCCCGCCGGGGTGGCCGCGCCCAGCGCGAAGATCAGCATGGCGCTGATCGGCACCTCCAGGATGTGATCGCCGAGCCGGGCGGTGTAGCCGATGACCAGCGAGGTCGCGATGGCCAGCCCGAGGGTCCACCAGGTGAACCCCACGGTCCCGGCCAGCAGGACGGCGATCAGCACGCCGACCACCACGCTGGCGATCCGCTGGATTGCCGACCTGATCGTCTGGTACAGCGTGTACTGCACGACGAGCAGTGCGGTGAGCGGCGCGAGCAGCGGTTTCTCCGCCAGCGGGAGCACCAGGGCGACCAGGTAGGCGGCCACCGCCGTCACCGTCAGGCGGATGATGAAGACGGCCGTGGGCTGCGCGCGCCGGGTGGCGAGCAGGACGGGTCTGACGCGTCTGGACGTCTGGGTGAATTGCGGCATCACCGGAAACAGAGGTAGCGGACGGGGCACTTCGGAGAAGCGACGCCTGCCCACCGGGCCGCCGGGTATGCCGGTGCGCTCCGGTAGTTGGCGGTGCTTTACCCGTCCGCGGTGGGTCAGGAGTTGGCGTACCTCAAGATGACGTCGCCGTGGCAGGCGGCGTCCAGGTCGCACGTGCACACCACGTCCAGGCCGCCGGCGCGCCTGCGCAGCTCCTCGATGGTCGTGGGCGGGCGTCCAGGGGCGCTCACGACGCCTCCGGCGAGCAGGTCGCGCTCGTACAGCCCGGCGGCCTCCTCGGCGGTGTACGGGCCGTACGGCCGCACCTTGTACGGGTTGCCGAACCTCGACGGCCGGGTGATCACGACGGAGTCCGGCGGCTTGTGCCAGCCCTTGAGCCGGTGGCGCGGCGGCTTCTGGTGGCGGCGCGGCATCGTGTCCCCCTCCCCGGCGGCGCGACCCCAGGAGGCCCACTACCCCCATCCCGGCCCGGACACGCCCACGGCCCCCACGTCCGGCGGGGACGCGGGGGCCGTGGGACGGCGCCGGCTACACGTCGTAGTACAGCTCGAACTCTAACGCTGTCGACCATCGTCGCAGGCTAGACCCGCGATAGCCCCTCTGAGCTGTGAAGACGCATCGTTGGACATCGTTGGCTGACGATGGCTGAGGATGGCGTTTTGCGGACCTCTTGCGGACTAGGCGCGGACTGAACTACCCCACAGATGCGGCGGGCCCCGGGCGGTATGTGACCACCGTCCGGGGCCCTTCGCTCTCCGCTCTCCTCAGTCGCCCAGCGGGAAGCGCGCAAGTAGTTCACGGACCTCTCGCACGTCAGTGAATGGGGCCAACCTGCCGAGGACGACACGAGCCCGCTGGGTGGTGCGATCGCTCGCCACGTCCGTCGAAATGTCAAGCATGCGCTCTGCTGTGCGTACGGCCTCTTCCGGCTCGTTCGCGTCGATCAGGGCCACAGCGAGCCACGATAGGTACAGCGCCAATTCACGCACATGCGTCGCGTCGTATCGGCTGAGCACGTCGGTCAGGATGGGCACGGCACGCAGCGGTCGGCGCAGTTCGGTGTAGACCCGAGCTTCCATGATTCGCAGTTCTCCGGCGTTCACCCAGTAGAGGTACGCGGGACCGTCATGGTCGCGGTCGTTCGCCAGCGCGCTCTCCGCTTCGCCGAGAGCGCGCATCGCCGCTTGGGCGTCACCCTCTCGGGCATGAGCCCACGCCGCTCTGTCCCAGGCGAGCGCGCGTGCGCGGCCGGGAGCATGCGAGGCCACCGTGAGGGCCGCTTCGGCGAGTTCGACCGCACGGCCCGTGTCTCCGAGGTTGGTCACCTGATACGCGAGAGCGCCCAGGATGTTCGACTCCAGGGCGGCATCGTCGGCTTCGCGAGCCGCGCTGATCCCCAGCCTGTACGTCGTCTCGGCCTGCGCGTGCTTTCCAGCATCCGAGGCGATCCATCCGGCGATCTGCGCATACTCGCCGATCACCGTAAGCAGCGCAGGGCGAACTACGTTGCTGTGGGTGCCTTCCCGGTAGAGCCGAACGGCGCTGTCCAGTTCGCGGAACGCTGGCTGGATGAGGTCATCCCCGCCCATGACATCGTCGGCGAGTCGGAGGGCGTGTACCCGGGCTGTCAGGTCGGTCACGGTGCTCATGCCGATGCGGCGACCCTGACGCGTGGTGAGCGGCTTGAGGGGATCGCCCTCGGGAAGGATGCGGGCAAGGACTTCCGCCGGGGTGCGGCGGGGTTCCTTGAGCGGATCGCCGAACAGCTCGTCAACGTCCACGCGGAAGACCTTAGCGAGCAGTATCGGCGACGGGTCGCGCGGTACGTGCCGCCCCGTCTCCCAGTTGCCGATCGACCGGACCAGCGAGGCCCGTTCCGGCATGCGGATGCCCAGGCTACGACCGGCCTCATCGAGCAGCTTCGCCAGTTCCTTCTGTGACCAGCCCTCGGCCTGCCGTGCGCGTCTCAGCCGAGCGGCGAGGGGAGGAAGGTTTCCCATGACTGCTACCTCGGGGGGCCGGGTGACTTTCCTCTAGTTTCCATCATCGCCGACTGGTCGCGAGTGGTTACGGAGAGTTGAGTTAGGAGCACTCAGAAAGCAGTCGGGGTCCGCAGGCGCGGACACGCCGTGCGGACCCCTTGATCGCAGAGGAGGTCTGCGACCCGTGACAGATGATAGACGGCCCGTAGTGCCCAAAGGGGGCATGATCGGATTCACCGCCCAAGACGACGGCCTGTTCCTCGTCTGGGAGGTCGAAGCCGGTGGCGACGGCGCGAGCGGCGTAACCAATGACGAGGTCGCGGCGGAGAGGGACATGCTCGACGCCCTCGCAGCCTTCCGGCACGGACGTGGCCGGGTCCGGTACGCCCGGCTCGCCCCCGCCGCACGCGGCACCATCTACGACCACCGATACGGCACGACCCTCATCACCGCGCACCGGTCGGACGGCGTGACCGTCTCCGTCGCCGGGGATGCGTGGGAGGACGCCCTTTGAGCGGGTACGGCGGCGCGGCGAGGGAGCTTGGCGCGCTGTCGTGCCGTACGGCGGGCCGGCGCGGGCCCGCCCGGCGCGGGCAGTCGTTGAGCGGTGCTCTCGCTGCCCGCGCCATCCAGACCACGGTACGGCCCCGCCCGATCGCCCCGGGGCCGTACCGTCCCGCGCGAGGGATTGGTAGTTCCTCGCGCCGCGCGGGCGGGCCGTGGTTGAGCGCCCGCCCGCGCCCTCTCCTTAGGGGGGTGCAGTGGACGATCTGACTCCCCAGCAGCAGGCCCAGCTTGCCGCCATCGCGACCACCTACCCCGGGTGGCACATCGTGGTGCATCACGGATGGTGGTGGGCCACCAAGCACAGCCCGCCCACTGCGGAGCAGAAGGCGGCCGGGGTATTGCCCCAGTTCGCCCGCCCTGGGCCGCACGAGATGGTGGCCGCGCTGAACGTGCAACTCGGCATCCTCGCCCGGATGGGCGCGGCCTGACCCGCTCGGCGGGACGTCCGGACGGGCGTCCCGCCGAGAACATGAGCGAGCCCCCATCGGAGCCGGTCCGGTGGGGGCTCTTCCCTGTCGTCACAGCGCGGGCACGATCAAACCCGTACCCGACACGACGCTGACGGCCTTCGGCTGGCGGCCAGAGGCGAATGCGCTGTACCCGTAGGCCACCAGGCGAACGCCCAGACTCGCCGACAGCGGCTCATCGAACCGAAGCTGCGCGGGCGCGGCGTTGCCCTCCTCCATGAGGATGCAGTCCCGAAAGTCGGCCACGATGATCCTCGTCTCATTGGTGCCCGCGCCCAGGTTGGTGGGCATGTTGCCCGACGCGACGAACGGCACCAGCACGTTGCCCTGCGGCCCGGTGCCGTAGTCGGTCGGGTTGGTCGTGGTGCCCATCGGGTTGAACGCCACCCCGGACGGCTCGAACATCGGCCGGCCGGTGGTGTCGCGCTCGGCGAGCAGCCACGCCCACAGGTTCGGGTGCGACACCATCGCCGTGGGGCCGGTGAACCGCCCGGACATGACCTTGCCCACCGCATCGGCCAGCTTGGGCCACAGCTCAGGGATCGTCGGGGTGGCGTCGGTGTAGGTGATCCCGTTGACGCCGGAGACGTTGAGCAAGCCGAGATGCTGCCCCGACGTGCCGGACCCGTTGATGATCTGCGCGTCGAGCTGCGCGGCGTACGCCGCGGCGAGGTCGGCGAACAACACCGCCTCCACGATCGTGCCTCGCTCGATCGCCTGCCGGGAGGTGTCCACGTACCCGCCGACCGTGACCACCGGCACGGACAAAAGCGTGTCGTCCAGGTCCTGGTTCGACAAGGTGGCGTTCTGCGTGGCCTGAACTCCCACGATGGTCGGCGTGGTCACGCGCGGGATCTCCACCGTCATGCCCTCGGCGGGCAGCGCGAGCCGACGACACAGGTTCGCCACCGGCCGGCCCGCGCGGGCGTACTCGGCGAACAGGTCGTCGAGGTACTGCGGCGGCACGAACCCGGCGACCGCGCCCGTGGTCATCGCCCTCTTATGGAAGTCCGGGTTATCGATCTCGACTTCGCGGCCGTGGCGGGCGAGGCGTTCGGTCGCGCCGGGGTCGTGCCGGACCTGGGCCATGTACAGGTCGCGCAGGAACGACGGGCCGGTCACCCACGCGGCCATCACGGTCGGCCTGCGGCGGCTTGTAGGTGCGCTCTTCAAGGCCGATGCGGGCTACCCGGGTAGAGCCCGTGAGGTGGACGCCGGTGGGGTAGGTCTGTTCCTGGAGACGGGTGATCTCCTCTTCTTCCTGCTTGAACTGCCGAAGTCCGGTCAGCTTGCCGCTGAGTTCCTTCACCAGGTCTGAGGCCGCGCGCTTCTCGGCGACCAGGTCGTCAACCTTCCGCTCCTCGTCCAGAGTCAGGAGGTCCCGGTTCTCGTGCTTCACGCGGGTGAGGATGCGTTCGGCCTTGGCTTCGGCGTCTGAGACGCGGCGCTGAGCGGCGATCTTCTCGCGCTCTGTCTGCTCGATCAGGTCGTCAATGGTCATGGTGATGCGCCTTTCATGGGCAGGATCGAATAAGGGGAGTGATCAACTGCCCGCGTCCGCTGCGGTCCCAGGGTGCCCGCTGTTGGAAGGCCCCGGCCGCGCGGGAAGGCGCTAACCACAGGATAGATCACAGGCCGGACGTTTACTGCCCCTCTGGGGCTGCGTACCAGTCGATGCTGTGGGTCAGCGTGCAGTCCGCCCAGTGGTCACCTATCCCCGCGTACGGGCACAGGGGTCGCCCGTGGCCACGCACGGACGCGACCGACCGCACGCCCTTCTCCTGATTGCAATGCCGGCCACATGAGGGGCAGCCTCCGGGGGGACCATGCGCCGGACGCCAGGTGTCCATCTGGAGCTGCGCGCCGGGGTTCAGCGAGATCGGCGGGTCGTGGTCGATCTGGTTCGCCCCCGCGTGGCCGCAGATCCAGCACACCGGGTTCTCGGCGAGGAACACCCGCCGTAACCGCCGGTACGGCTGGGAGTCCTCACTGTGACGAGACATTCAAGATCATCCTTGTGATTTTGTCGCGGAGAGAAATCCATCGACTGGGTGCGTGGGTCGATGGCACTCATGATCAAAACTCCGGCCTGCGGACGTCACGCCGCGTCGGTGGTTGCCCGGCAGGTCGGGCAGATGGGGTTGCCGCCCTCGCCGTACCGCTGGCACATGGCACCGCACTTGAGGCAAGGACCGAGGTTGTGACCAGAAGTACGGGAGCCCATAGGCGAGTAGCCGTGACCGCGTGTGTCTCCCTGCACTGACCTGGAGGTTGATGCGGTATCCGACGCGGTATCGGGACGGGTACCGGGTGATGCGGTAGCGGTACCGCGTGGGTCGTCATGCGGTAGCGGTCCGGTGCGGTTCGACGCGGTACCGGATGCGTTGCCGGGTTCTGACCTGGGGTTTCGATGCGGTATTCCTTGACCCTCACTCCCGTGGTGGTATTTCTTGTCCCAACCTCCCTCAGCCGGGTAGTGATCCCGCAGCCACTTCGACGCCCGGTGCCAGTACGTCGAGCGCTCCTCTCCCTGCCCCTCCTCGATCTCCAGCTCGGCGAGGCCGAGCAACCGCAGGTCCTCCAGGTGGCGGCTCGCCGTACGGCGATCGACGCCCACCGCTTCGGCCGTGCGCGCCGTGGTGAGCTGATCGGGGTCGTGTTCGCCACCGAGGGCGATGGTGTGCAGCTCGGCGGACAACAGCGCCTCCATGACCCTCACGCGCAACCTCGGCACGCAGTCGATGGCGACGCGGTGCAGGATGCCCCAAGCGGTCTGCGCGTCGCAGCCGATGGCCTCCAAGCCGCCCAGCAGCCGCCGGAACTGCCCCACGAGACGGCCGGTTCCCTCCGGCTGGGGAAGCACGACGACCTCGCGTGTGTAGCTGTCGCGCTCGACGGCGGTACGGGCCCGCGCGGTGAAGGTGGCGAGGTCGGCCAGATGCCGGGCCTCTTCGGGGTCGAGCGGCCGGGTCACCTTCGACAGGTCGGCCCCTGTGATCAGACCCGTCATCGCGGCGGCCAGCTCGGCGCGCATCTGCTTCTGGTTGCCGCCCTGGCCGAGCGCGCTATGGGCCATGGACATGGGGTCCACGTCGGGTAGGCGCAGAAGGATGTAGCGGTCGCCGAGCGCGCCGACGACCTGGTTGTAGCGGTCGATGCTCGGCGTCACCCCGCCGATGAGGCCGCATTTGCCCGACCAGGACAGCACGCGGCCCCCGCCCGCGCCGACCGGCCGGTCCCATGACCCGTCGTAGACCTCCCGCAGCGCGGCGAGCGCGGCGGCGGATACGTCCTTGTTCTGCGACAGCACGGAGGTGAAGTCTTTGCACAGGATGATCCCGTACTCGCCGATCTGTCGGAGCAGGCCCCCGGTCGAATCCTTGTCCCGGTCGCGGTTGGACACTCCGGACAGCAGTGCGCCCTCGGTGACGGTGGCCGCCGCGTAGATGTAGTGCAGGCTCGCCACCGCCTGGAGGACTTCGGTCTTGCCGCTCGACGGCGGGCCGACCAGCAGCAGCCACAGCGGATCACCGTCTGCGTCGTTGGCCACGATGGCGGCGGCGACGACCAGGACCGGCGCGTCGTCGTCGATGTGCAGCCATTTCTTGAAGACGGCCAGCGCTTCGCCGAGCGTCATGGGCGTGATGGGCTCGGCGGCCGGGCGCGGGGTCTGCTTTG
>NZ_POUA01000246.1 GCF_003236385.1 Spongiactinospora gelatinilytica | reverse complement strand
CCAGAAGCCTGCTCCCCATCCTGCTGAGCTGCGCCTGGCTGGCGCTCGCGCTGGCGTTCCTCGGGCTGCCCGGCTGGCTGCCGTTCGCCCCGCTCGCCGCCCCCGCCTTCGCCGCGGGCGCGCTGCGGATGGCCGGGCGGCGGCCGATCGACCACTCGATGCCGATCTTGGAGACCCCCGCCGGCGCGATCCCGCTGGGCCTGGTCATCTGGGCGCTGACCGGCATCGACATCGCCGTGCTCGGCTGCCTGCCGTTCCTGACGGCCCTCACCGCCCAGCAGGCGCTCGCGGGCACGCTCGCCGCGCAGGCCGTGACCGGGGCCGGGGTGCTCGCCGCCTGGCTGTGGCGGGCCGTTCGGTGACCACCGGTAAGCTGGGCCGACGTGAGCAGCCACGATATGCCTGATGCCGGTATGCCGGTGGTCGGAGTGGTGGGCGCCGGGCAACTCGCCCGGATGACCCAGCAGGCCGCCATCGGCCTGGGCGTCGATCTGCGCGTGCTGGCCGGTGACTCCGGCGAGAGCGCGGCCCGCGTCATCTCCGACGTCCGCGTCGGCGACTACCGCGACCTCGACGACCTGCGCGACTTCGCCAAGGGATGCGCGGTGGTCACGTTCGACCACGAGCACGTGCCGACCGACCACATCGCGGCCCTGGCCGCCGACGGGCTCGCCGTACGGCCGGGCGCCGAGGCCCTGGTCCACGCCCAGGACAAGGCCGTCATGCGTGAACGCCTGACCGCCGCGGGCGCGCCCTGCCCGCCGTGGCGGCGGGTGGCCACGGAGGCGGAGGCCAGGGAGTTCGGCGAGGAGCACGGCTGGCCGGTGGTGCTCAAGGCGGTACGCGGCGGATACGACGGCCGGGGCGTGTGGATCTGCGACGACCCCGGTGAGGCGGCCGAGGTCCTGGCCGGCGGGGTGGCCCTGATGGCCGAGGCGTACGTGCCGTTCGAGCGTGAGCTGGCCGTACTGGTCGCGCGCTCCCCGCACGGGCAGGGCGTCAGCTACCCGGTGGTGGAGACCGTGCAGCGCGACGGCATCTGCGTCGAGGTGCTGGCCCCCGCCCCTGACCTGGACGTCGAGCACGCAGCCGAGGCGCAGCGGGTCGGCCTGAAGATCGCCGACGAGCTGGGCGTGACCGGGCTGCTCGCGGTGGAGATGTTCCAGACCAAGACCGGCATGCTGGTCAACGAACTGGCGATGCGCCCGCACAACAGCGGCCACTGGACCATCGAGGGCGCCCGCACCTCGCAGTTCGAGCAGCACCTGCGGGCCGTGCTGGACCTGCCGCTCGGCTCGCCCTCCATGACCGCGCCCGTGGTCGTGATGGCCAACGTCCTGGGCGGCGACGACCCCGACCTGTTCGCCCGGTACGAGCACGTGATGGCCCACGATCCCGGCGTGAAGGTGCACTTCTACGGCAAGGAGGTACGTCCCGGGCGCAAGATCGGCCACGTCACGGCGCTCGGCGACGACCTCGATTCAGTACGCGAGCGCGCCCGGCACGCCGCGGTCTACCTCTCCGAAGGGATTTACACGTGACGCCGGTCGTCGGGATCGTGATGGGCAGTGACTCCGACTGGCCGGTGATGCAGGCGGCCGGGGAGGCGCTGGCGGAGTTCGGCGTGCCGTACGAGGGCGATGTGGTCTCGGCGCACCGCATGCCGCACGAGATGATCGCGTACGGCGAGCGCGCGGCCGGCCGGGGCCTGTCGGTGATCATCGCGGGCGCGGGGGGCGCCGCGCACCTGCCCGGCATGCTGGCCTCGGTGACGCCGCTGCCGGTGATCGGCGTGCCGGTGCCCCTCAAGTACCTCGACGGGATGGACTCCCTGCTGTCGATCGTGCAGATGCCGGCCGGGGTGCCGGTGGCCACGGTGGCGGTGGGCGGGGCGCGCAACGCGGGGCTGCTGGCCGTGCGCATCCTGGCGGCGGGCGACCATGCGCTGCGCGAGCGCATGGTCGCCTTCCAGGACGACCTGCGGGCCCAGGCCCACGCCAAGGGCGAGCGGCTGCGGGAGACTCAGGGGCGGCCCAGCGCCCGGTAGTGCCAGGCGGCGGCCCGCCAGGTCTCGGCGTCGAGCGCGTTGCGCCCGTCCACGATCTTGCGGGTCGCCACCACCTGGCCCAGTTCCTCCGGGTCCAGGTCGATGAACTCCTGCCACTCGGTCAGCAGCAGCACCACATGCGCCCCGCGCGCCGCCACGATGGCCGACTCGCCGTACGTCAGCTCGGGGTGCGCCTTGCGCGCGTTGTCCAGCGCCACCGGGTCGTAGATCGTCACCCGGCCGCCCTGGTGGCCGATCGTCACCGCCACGTCCAGCGCCGGCGAGTCGCGGATGTCGTCGGAGTTGGGTTTGAACGCCGCGCCGAGCACCGCCACCGTACAGCCGCGGAAGGACCCGCCCACCAGCTCGCGGGCCAGGTCCACCATCCGGGCGCGGCGGCGCATGTTGATCGCGTCCACCTCGCGCAGGAACGTCAGCGCCTGGTCGGCCCCCAGCTCACCGGCCCGCGCCATGAAGGCCCTGATGTCCTTGGGCAGGCAGCCGCCGCCGAAGCCGAGCCCCGGGTTGAGGAACTTGCCGCCGATCCGTTCGTCGTAGGACAGCGCCAGGGAGAGCTGCTTGACATCGGCGTGGGAGGACTCGCAGACCTCCGCCATCGCGTTGATGAAGGAGATCTTGGTGGCCAGGAACGCGTTGGCCGCGTTCTTGACCAGTTCCGATGTCGGGTAGTCGGTGACCACGACCGGGACGTCCTCGCCGAGCGGCGCGTAGATGTCCCGGAGGATCTTCTCGGCGCGCTCGCTGGCCACGCCGAGCACGATCCGGTTGGGGTGCAGGGTGTCCTGGACGGCGAAGCCCTCGCGCAGGAACTCCGGATTCCAGGCCAGCTCGACGTTGGCGCCGGAGGGCGCCAGTCGTACCAGCTTGTCGGCCAGCCGCTGCGCGGTGCCCACCGGCACCGTGGACTTGCCCACCACCAGGCACTCGCGGGTCAGGTGCGGTGCCAGCGACTCGATCACGGCGTCCAGGTAGGAGACGTCCGCCGCGTTCTCGCCGCGCTTCTGCGGCGTCCCCACGCAGACGAAGTGGACGTCGCCGAACTCGGCCACCTCCTCGTAGGACGTGGTGAAGCGCAGCCGCCCGTTGGCGAGGTTGCGGACCAGCACCTCACGCAGCCCTGGCTCGTGGATCGGCAGGTCCCCCGCTCGCAATCGCTCGATCTTATCGGCATCGACGTCGAGGCCGAGCACCTCGAAGCCCAAATCGGCCATGCACGCGGCATGCGTCGCGCCGAGATAGCCGGTTCCAAGCACCGTGAGGCGATACGCCACGTCTGCGCTCCTCTCGACAGCGCCAATCATGTATGGACCAATCATCCTGGTCGGGTTGCCGGGGCATGCTATCGGCCCCTCGCGTTCCATGTTCCGCACCGGGTGAACCACTGCGTCTCGCTTTGCGGGAACCCATGCCCGGTGGGCGTGCCGTGGAAGCGTTTTGTTGGACGTCCTAGTATTTGTCCATGAGCTTCCCTCTCTATGCGCCCGCTGAGGAGCACGACATGCTCCGTCAGGCCGTCCGGGCTCTCGCCGAAGCGAAGATCGCCCCGCGTGCCGCGCAGGCCGACGAGGCGGAGGAGTTCCCGTGGGAGGTCTACAAGGACCTCGTCGCGGCCGATTTCCACGCCGTACACGTTCCTGAGCAGTACGGCGGCGCCGGAGCCGACGCGCTCGCCACGGTCATCGTCATCGAGGAGGTCGCCCGCGCCTGCGCCTCCTCCTCGCTCATCCCAGCGGTCAACAAGCTCGGCACCGTGCCGCTGCTGCTGTCCGCCTCCGAGGAGCTCAAACAGCGCTACCTGCCCCCGGTCGCCCGCGGCGACGGGATGTTCTCCTACGCCCTGTCCGAGCCCGAGGCAGGCTCCGACGCCGCGGCCATGAAGACCCGCGCCGTACGCGACGGCGACCACTACGTGCTCAACGGCACCAAGATGTGGATCACCAACGCCGGCGTGTCCGAGTACTACACCCTCATGGCCGTCACCGACCCCGCCGCAGGCGCCCGCGGCATCTCCGCCTTCGTGGTGGAAAAGGGCGACGAGGGCGTCAGCTTCGGCGCCAAGGAGAAGAAACTCGGCATCAAGGCGTCCCCGACCCGCCAGGTCATCCTTGAGGACGTCCGCATCCCGGCCTCCCGCATGATCGGCGACCCGGGCACCGGCTTCCGCACCGCCCTCGCCACCCTCGACCACACCCGCATCACCATCGCCGCCCAGGCCCTCGGCATCGCCCAGGGCGCCCTCGACTACGCCCTCGGCTACGTCAAGGAACGCAAGCAGTTCGGCAAGCCGATCGCCGACTTCCAGGGCGTGCAGTTCATGCTCGCCGACATGGCCATGAAGCTGGAGGCCGCCCGCCAGCTCACCTACGCCGCCGCCGCCAAATCCGAAGCCGCCACCCAGGGCACCCCACCCAAAGACCTCACCTTCTTCTCCAGCGCCGCGAAATGCGCCGCCTCCGACGCCGCCATGGAAATCACCACCGACGCCGTCCAACTCCTCGGCGGCTACGGCTACACCCGCGACTACCCGGTCGAACGCATGATGCGCGACGCCAAGATCACCCAGATCTACGAGGGCACCAACCAGATCCAGCGCATGGTCATGGCCCGCCAGCTCCTCAAGTAGTCCGATCTACCAGCCGCCCCCCCGGTCCGTGTGGGGCGGCCGGATCGGGTCGGAGGCCGCTGGCGCGGTCATAGGAGCTCGGCTTCATATGAGCGTAGACACGAAGGGTGCAGTCGGGATCTGCATGCCCGAAGTACTCCGCGAGTCGGCTTCTCTCAGGCAAGTGATCAGGTGAAGGGACGAGGAGTGCGCGACGTGGACACGGCATCCCCATCCTCGTCACCACCAACGCCGACGGCGTGACCCGCGTCCTCGCCCCCGATCGCATCTTTCTAGCCGTACCTTCGAAGGCGGGCCGGATACGCTGGTCGGCCAGGTGAGCGGCCCTGTGGCCCTTCGGTCGCCCTTGCCCCGCCCACGCGGAGATACCGGCGGTCTCGCCAAGGGACGTAACGATTGTCGGTGTTGCCTGACATGATCCCTTCGTGAGCAAGCCCGATCTCCCCTCGTACCGAGAGCTCCTGTGGCCGTCCATCCGCGCCATTCGAAGCCTTGGCGGTTCCGCGTCGATCTCCGAAATAGACGCTGAGGTTCAGCGGCAGCAACACTTCACAGAAGAGCAACGGTCCATCCTGCATGGCGACGGACCAAGCACAGAAATCGAGTACCGCCTCAGATGGGCTCGTACCTACCTGAAAGGCATGCGGCTACTCGCCAATCCGACCCGCCGTAGCGAAATGGGGCGTACGCATGGGTGAGGGTAAGGTCGTCGCCCCTATACCACCGCCCCCCAAACTCCGGCCGATCTTGTCAGTGGCGTGATGTGGCTGCCAACGATACTTCTCTTCGTCGAGCGGCCGGCTTACGGGGCAGGCGTCGAGGCCGAACCGTTTCGCGGTCACTAAGCTTTGCTGGCACTCACACCTACGAGAGTGTCAGCGAGATTAAGGGCATCCCAGGGACGGAGGGTCTGAAGCAGCGTCTGGCCTGGAGGGCCCTCACCTTTCGGTTGTCGGGCAGGGTTCGCCGTGTCGTGGAGGGAGGTCTTGTGAGATACAGGAGCGCTTGTGGCACCTTGCTCCATCCTATCAATTGGGACCGAACTTGTGGGTGTATGGGTGGAGAACTGGAGTGTCCGTGACACCGCGCGGCTTCTGGGGGCGGATCTCCGCAGCGAGGTGGCGCTGAGTTGGGGCGAGTTGGGGCGGCGCGAATTTCCTGGGGGCATCGGGGTGGCATGGATTGGCGAGTTGAACGACAGGTGACCCAGGTGCTGCAACTCCGGGGTACAGAATCCATGGACGCTCTCGACGAGTTGTCGATGGGAGGCCGAGCGTTGTCTCTCGACTGGCACGTGAACAGCCCGAGGACCCTCGTGTATTCGGCCAACGGCGGTTACATCATGGGCATGGACATCTACCGGCCCAGCGGGCGGCGCGGGAGCGATCCGCGTGCGCTCGACGCCTACGGGGAAGATCTGCGGTTCGACTGGAGCGATACGAGTTGGCGTGCCGACCCTGACCTGTCCGCAGGATGGCTTGAGTACGTGGAATGGTCGGAGACGCATGAAGAGGACGGTGAGGAGGATTTCCCCGACGAGTGGATCGACCTGGAGCAGTTGGCGATCGACGGCTACAGTCCGACCCTCGCGGAGGGTGTCACTTCTGCCTTTGTGTTCATCGGAAGGATCACCGGACGTGAGTTCGACCATGATTGGATGCGGGGCGTGCACTCCTGCTATCTAATCGAGTAGTGCCACGGCGTGCTTCTGGTGCGTGGAAGCGCATACCGGGCGCGAGGTGCTGGCGGTGAGGTTACTCTGCGGGCATGAGTGGTGACGAGGATGTGGTACATGGGTTTCGAGACGAACATCGGGCCGCGCTGGAATGGCTCAACGCCGTGACCGACGAGAACACGCGGTTCTTCGGTGTGGAGATCCGCCTGGTCAGGGTGGGGGAATTCGGTGCCGGCGCCGTTGTTCCGGGTGGTGGTGCAGCCCAATGACCGGCGTAAGCGGGTCAAGCAGGCGGGTCCGCCCGCGGTGGCCGGTCGGAATCTCGCGTACCAGCAGTTCTGGGAGCGGTTCATCGAGCGGGCGCGTTCGCAGCGGCCCGGGTGGACCAGGGCGCGCAAGCCGCCCGCCCAGAACTGGTTCGACTTACCGGCCGGGGTGACGGGCATCTACTACGGCGTCTCCTTCTCCTGGAAGAAGTTACGCAGCGAGCCGTACCTCGGCGGCGAGGCCGCGGCCAACGATCGAGTGCTCGCCGTCCTGCAAGCCGACCGGGAAGCACTCGGAGCCGCCTACGGCGGCCTCCTCATCTACGAGCCCCTACCTGACAAGATCGCCTGCCGGATAGCCGTCTACCGGCCCGGGAGCATCGAGGACACCGAAGACTGGGACGCCTATCTCGACTGGTTCGTCGACTCCCAGACCCGCCTGCGCAAGGCCCTGGACGCCCACGGCGGCATCTCCGCCCTCTACCAGCGCGGTGAAGTCGTGGACGCTGGTGGTCGCGCGGACCGTGGCGGCGGCGGCCCCTATGGAAAGCTCGTCGGCTTTGAGGTAGACGATTTCGGACCAGCCGTGGTCGATCAGCACCGTCCCGCCATGGGCCGCGTACGCCGCCACGCCTGACTCGGAGTCGCCAAGGGGGCCGGGGGTGACCTCGATGCGGCGCAGTGCCTCGCGCGGGGTGATATCCCGGACAAAGGTGGTGCTCATCTGGTCGCCTTTCGCGGCCGGCCGGGGTGGGAAAAGGACCCGATCACGCATCAACAGCGGAGAAACCGAAACGTCCGTGGGGCGTTCGGACGATACTCTCAGCGTGCTGGACCAGCGGAACCATCAGGGCAAGTTCGCCGAAGACTATGTCAGGGCGTTGGCCTCGGCGGCCGGGCTCATCGTCTACAAAGACGATATCGACCATGATGGGATCGATTTCGGCTTTCGCTATCCGGGCAGGGCGGGGCATATCGCCTCGCCGGCCATCGAGGTGCAGGTCAAGTCGTGGTCCGTGCCCTCGGGCAAAGGGCCGGATCTGTACTACGACGGGCTGAACGAGTTGCAGTACAACAAGCTCGTCGCCGGGCCGTTTCTCGTGCCGCGTTACCTGTTCGTGGTCGTGGTCCCCGCCGACCGGGAGCGGTACGCGCGGGTGGAGACCGAGGGCCTGACGCTCAGCCGGCTCTGTTACTACCGGGGGTTCGAGGGCGAGCGGCCGGTCGATGAGCCGAGCGGAAAGCGGCGGCGGGCCGTGCGGCTGCCGCTCGGCAACGTCCTCACGGTTCGCGCATTGCGCGAACTCGTGGGGGCGCCCGCGTGAGCACGGGCCTGTCGGGCGCCGACATCAACAGCTACCTCGCCGTGACCGGCTGGGTGCGCCAGCCGGAGGAGTGGCGGGGTGCGGCCGTCTGGCTGCGCGAGGGTGACCATGAGATCTTCGTGCCCGGCACGGACGACCTCGCCGACGGACCGCGGCGGGTCAGGGAGATCCTGGCGCTGCTGGCCCGGCTGGAGGGCCGGTCCCGAGAGGAGATCGCCTCCGACATCGGCGCGCCCATGGCCGACGTGCAGTGGTACCGATCGCCGATCTTCCCGGCGGACGGCCGGCTCGGGCTCGGGGACGCGGCCGTGGCGTTCGAGAGCGCGCAGGCGGCCCTCACCGCGGCGGCCCGTGCGGTACTGGCCCCCGGCCGGCCGGTGTTCGCCGGAGCGCCGCCCCGGGAGGTGCGGGACCTGCTGGCCCGGGTGCGGGTCGGGCC
This sequence comes from Spongiactinospora gelatinilytica, assembly GCF_003236385.1. Taxonomy (GTDB): domain Bacteria; phylum Actinomycetota; class Actinomycetes; order Streptosporangiales; family Streptosporangiaceae; genus Spongiactinospora; species Spongiactinospora gelatinilytica. Next base: position 3,409 of record NZ_POUA01000246.1, on the reverse strand, counting down.
GATCGTGCCGTCCACGGACGTCCTGACGATCCGCGTCCCGTTGGAACGTGACGAAGCTGACGGCATCCCGCTGGCCCGCCGTGCGCTGATCCTTCTCCAGCGCGCGATGGTGCTGCTGCGCGACGCCGTCGCCCAGGTACACGAGACGCGCGACATGGGCGTCTTCGACGGCATCGTGCGGGACGGCGTGTCGGCCGACCTGTGCGCCGCGCTCGCCCAGATGGCCGGGGCCGACCCTGAGCGCCGGATGGAGGCGGGCTTTCGCTGGGCCAGGGCCGCGCCGTCCGAGGTGCCCGCGCGGACGGTGGTGTTCGACCCCGGTACGAAGGCCGTGCTGAGCATGGCCGCGCATCGCTTCCGCCGCCTGCCCAGCGGCAGCGCATCGGTCACCGGCCGCATCGTCATGCTCGGCGACGATGGCGACCGGGACCGGTTCCGGGTCCAGGTACGCGGCGTCTTGGTGACCGAGGCGGATGGGGCGGACAAGCTCATCTGGGTGCGGCTGCCTGGCGAGGCGGCGTACGACCTGGCCGTCACGGCACATCGGAGCGGGACCCCCGTACGGGCCGAAGGCACGCTCCACAACGTCAACGGCCGCCGCGAACTGGTGGCCACCGGCTTCGGCCCCCTGTCGGCCGATCGACCCGAGGAGACCACCTGACCATGGACGACATCGAGCTCAAACCCCTGGAGCGGGCCTTGCTCCTCGCCTTGATGACCCTCGGCGGATCGGCGTCCAACAATGAGCTGCGCGACCATGTGGGCAATACGCTCGTGGGCGCTCCGCGTACGCGGATGAACGCCGCCGGGCTGGTGGAGAGCGAGAAACAGGGGCAGACGTACCATCACGCGCTCACCGAGAAGGGGTGGGCCCGATGTGTGGCGGAACTCGATGCCACTGCCCCAACGGGAAGGGCCGGTAGCCCGCTTGGGCGGGTGCTGTACGGGGTGCTCGGCGTGCTCAAGGGGTACCTCGACGTCCGGGACATCAGCCTGGCGGAGTTCGTCGTCACCGCCCGCGGCGAAGGTGCCATGGACGCCGCACCAGTGGACCTGACCCAGAGCATCAGAGACGCCTACTGGCGACTGGCCCGCCGGCCGCAGGACTGGGTGCTGCTCACCCATATCCGGCCGCTCCTCGGGGACGTTCCCCGTGACGAGGTGGATGAGACGCTGCGCGAGATGGGGCAGCTCCCCGAAGTCCATCTCGTGCCCCGGGCCGACCAGAAGTCCCTGAGCGACGAAGACAGGGAGGCGGCCGTGCTCATAGGCGGCCAGAGCAAGCACCTGCTGGCGATCGAGGCGCGATGAGTGAGCCGGAGCTGCGCGCGCTGCGCGCCATAAGTCACATCCTCGACTGGACGGCCACCGCCGAGCACGCCTGGAACCCTCGGCCCTACCACGTCGGCGGCATGCACCCGAGGGCCGAGCGACTGATCCTCGACGGCATCGAGGAGGCGTCCCGACTCGCCACCGCCAGCCCGCTGGGAGCGGTGATCGAAGGGCCGGGCGGCGCGGGCAAGACCCATCTGCTCGGCTGGGTCAGAGGCGAGGTCGCTCGGGCGGGCGGCTACTTCTTCCTTGTGGAGTTCGGCGTTGGAGATGATTTCTGGCGCCGGACCACCGGGGCGATGGTGACGGACCTGGGCAAACCGGCCAACGGCGCGGACGTTCCCGTCCAGGCCATGGTGGCGCTGCACGGACTGGCCGACCTCGCCGGAGTGGGCGACCGCATCCGGGCGGCGGCCGAGCGCCCGTCGGGGCTCTCCCTGGACGATCTGGACGCCCTCGTGAACGGCCTTCGGGCCAAGGACCGGCAACTCCTGCACTACAAGGACACCATCCGGGCGCTCGCCCTCTACGCCACCGACAAGGGTCCGGGCGTTGACGTCGCCCACGACCACCTGAAGTCGGCGGAGGAGGCCGAGGAGGGTGATCGCCGGGCCTGGGGGATGAGCAGGCAGGTCAAGCCGCCGCACGACATCGCCGTCGAGCTGTCGGCGATCCTGGCGCTGACCGGTCCGAGCGTCATCGCGGTGGACCAGATCGACGCGATCCTGCGGCTGCCGCGCTCGCAGCAGGCCGGCACCGAACCGGGCGGTGAAACGGTCGATGAGGTCGCCGGTGGGCTCATGGCGTTGCGCCACGCGACCCGGCGCACGCTCTGCCTGGTGGCCTGCCTGCCGGACTCGTGGGAACGAATCAGCAATCACGCCGTTGACACCGCGCGGGACAGGTTCCGTACGTCGCTGATCCTCAACTCGATACCGACCGCCGAGGTAGCCAGGGAACTGGTCGAGCGGCGGTTCGAGGTGGCGTTCGCCGATGCGGGCTACAACCCGCCGCATCCGGTGTGGCCGATCGAGCCCGGCGCGTTCGCCACGGCCACCAACCTGACACCGAGAGCGTTGCTTCAGAGGATCGGCGAGCACATCGACGGGTGCCGGGCCGATGGCGTGGTACGTCCGCTGGAACGATTCACCACCGACGCTCCCGTGATCATCCCGCCGCCCGGGCACCTGGAGGCGCAGCCGGATTTCGGCAGGCTCGACGCGCGCTTCAAGGAACTCCGCGCCCAGGCCGAGGTGGAGGACGCCTTCGACGCCCAGCACGAGGACGAGGTCGCCCCCGTACTGCTCACCGCCGGCCTTACCGCCTGGATCACCGAGCAGGGAGAGGCCGGTCGCGGGTTCTCCGTCGATCCGCTGCCCGGCCACAAGCCGCCCGTCCACGCCCGGCTGCGCCAGGTGCTCGACCCCGACACGGACGAACAACGGCACTGGACGTTCCGGGTGATCGGCGCAAAGCATCACATCGCCGCCCTCAAACGGCTCAAGGACGGCATGGCGGAGTCCGGAATCGGGCCGAAGACGCCCGACCGCTGTTTCATCGTGCTGCGCAACCACGCATGGACGGACGGTCCCTCCACCCGGAAGCAGCTAGATCTCCTGGAGGACTCCGGCGGGCGGTCGATTCCGTTGCGCAGTGATGACCTGCGGGTGTTCGAGGCGTTGCGGCTGATGGAGGCCGATCACGATCCGGAGTTCGACCTGTGGCTGCGGGCCCGGCGTCCCGCCTCCGGCACCGAACTGCTCGGCGACATCCTCAGCGACGTGGCAGGCGAGCCGCCCGCCAAGGTACCGCAGCGACCCGAGCCTTCGAGCGCCCCGATCATCCCGGTCGGCAGGCGACTGGACACCGGCGCCACCCTGGAACTCAAACTGAGCGTCCTGGCCCGCCACACCGCCGTCTTCGCCGGCTCCGGTTCCGGCAAGACGGTGTTCCTGCGCCGCCTGGTGGAGGAGTGCGCGCTGCACGGGGTGTCCTCGATCGTCCTGGACCCGAACAACGACCTCGCCCGCCTCGGCGACCCCTGGCCCGCTCCTCGTCTCCGGGGCCCCAACCGGGG
>NZ_POUA01000245.1 GCF_003236385.1 Spongiactinospora gelatinilytica | reverse complement strand
CCGGTGACGGCTCGGGACGCCCCCCCCAGCCCTCCTCCCCCGCCTCCAGGTACAGCCGGGCCGCCGAGCCCGCCGTACCGGTCAGCCACAGGATCGACACGTCGGTCAGGATGGCGTCGCGGTCCACCGGGGCCTGCTCGGTCCTGGCCGGGTCCCAGTCCACGAACCATTCGATGTTCCAGGCGAGCTGGCCGGCCGGGGAATCGTTCAGCGCGTACGCGAGCGTCTGCGGGCGGGTGCCCATCTGGGTCGCATAGCCCGAGTGGGCGATCCAGTCCTGCTCCTGCCGCCGGGCGAGCTCGCGTTCGGCGGGCGAGATCCAATCCAGGTCGGCGGGGTCGGTCGGGGTCGAGGCGTTGGCCAGCGCGTTGACGTGGACGCCGATGACCCGCTCGGGGAACAGCCGGCCGATCTCGGGCGAGACGATGCTGCCGAAGTCGCCGCCCTGCGCGCCGTACCGGTCGTAGCCGAGGCCGCGCATCAGCTCGTCCCAGGCGCGGGCGATCCGCTTGGAACCCCAGCCGGTCTCCCGGGTCGGCCCGGAGAAGGCGAACCCCGGCACCGAGGGGACCACCACGTGGAAGGCGTCGGCGGGATCGCCGCCGTGCGCGCGCGGGTCGGTCAGCGGCCCGATCATGGCCAGGAACTCATAGACGGTGCTCGGCCAGCCGTGCGTGATGATCAGCGGCGCGGCGTCCGGCTCCGGCGAGCGGACGTGCAGGAAATGGATGTTCTGCCCGTCGATCGTGGTGGTGAACTGGGGCAGCCGGTTGATCCGCGCCGCGTGCTCCCGGAAGGAGTACCCGGTCCGCCAGTACTCGACGAGTTCCTGAAGGTAGTCGCGGTTCACGCCGTAGGTCCAGCCCACCCCCGGCAACTGGTCGGGCCAGCGGGTCCGCGCCAGGCGATGGTTCAGGTCGTCGATGTCGGCCTGGGGAACGTCGATCACATAGGGCCGTGGTGTCTGCATGCGAGCAGTCTGGCGGCAGTGCCGGACGGCTCCCGTCCTACAGTGTGCCGAGGTAGTCGTGCAGCCGCCCCGAGCCCTCCAGCATCGCGGCGGTCCGCCGCAGCAGCGCCGTGCGGCGCTCGTCGATCGCCGCGCGCAGCGCCTCACCGCCACCGGTACGGCGCAGCCCGTCCAGCACCGCCCGGATCTGCGGAAATCCGTAGCGCCCCTGGCGCAGCATGCGGATCATCCGGGCGTCCCGCAGGTCGGTCTCGCCGTACGTGCGATAGCGGGTGCCGTGCTCGCGGCGCGGCGTGAGCAGTCCCGCCGCGTCCCACACCCGCAGCGCGGACGTGCGCACCCCCAGCCTGGCGGCGACCTCGCCGATGCGCAGGCCGCCCTGGGGCACGCCGGTCGCGTCCGGGGGCTGCTCGGCGACCGCCGCCAGGGCCGCGCCCGCCGCCTCCAGCGACAGCCGCTGCTCGTGCAGTGCGGCGTGCTCGGCGTTCACCACCGTGAGCGCCAGCGGCACGTCGCCCGCGTGGACGGCCAGCATGATCCGCTGTGCGGCGTCCGGCCCGTACCCGCGCAGCAGCGCCCGGTAGGTCAGCAGGGCCGCCCGGTGCCTGGCCTCGAACCTGCGGTAGCCGGACGGCGTGCGCGAGGCGGGCGGCAGGATGCCGTCGTCGGCGTGGTTGCGCACCTGCTGGGCGGAGATGCCCGCCTCGCGCGCCAGATCGATCGGGCGCAGCGCCCGCCCCGTATCACCCACGATTTTAAGGTTATCCGCACCTATGGCCAGAGATATCCACTGAAGTCTCAACCTAGCGCTTCAATAGAACACTTGAAGGCATGCCAGCCCAGCGATCCCCCTCTCATTCCAGCACCGGACCCGCCTTCGAGACACATGACCTGCGCATGCGCTACGGCTCGGCCGACGTGCTGCGCGGGATCGACATCCGCGCCGAACGCGGCGAGGTGGTGGCCCTGCTCGGCCCCAGCGGCGCAGGCAAGACCACCACGATCGAGATCCTGGAGGGCTTCAGGAAACGCTCGGCCGGGGAGGTGCGCGTACTCGGGTCGATGTTCACCAGTGCGCAGAGCCTGGGGTTCGTGATGCTGCCGGTCATGGGGCTGGTGGCGGTGTCGGGCGTGTTCCACCCGATCACCGGTTTCCCGGTCTGGCTCCAGTGGCTGGCCCAGGTCTTCCCGATCTACTGGGTGGGGCTCGGCATGCGGGCGGCGCTGCCGCCCGACGGCCTGGCCGCCGCGGAGATCGGGGCCTCGTTCCGGCCGCTGGAGACCGTCGTCGTGCTCGGCGTGTGGGCCGTCGCCCCATGTGAGCCGGCCGCCGGGGTCGTCGGAAGGCGTCCCCGGCGGCGGCCCGCCGCGTCAGCGGTTCATGGTCAGTTCCGGGATGCGGTCGCCGTAGCGGGCCAGCAGCCGGGCGTTGGTCTCGTCGCCGCCCGGTACGTTGGCGCTGACCCAGCGGGGCAGTTCGACGCCGCGCGCGGCGGCGAGGTCGTCCAGCTCGGCCAGCAGCCGGGCCCACGCGTAGGACGCCAGGATCGTGGACACCGCCGCCGTGCGCGGGGCGTCCGGCGGATGGACGGCGTCGCCCGATGGCACGCAGGTGTCCAGTACGACGGTGGCGTGCCCGGCCAGCGTGCCCCCGGCCCGGTCGGCGGCGCCGCGGGAGGCGGCGGCCGAGGTCACCGCGATGACCGGCACACCGCGCGCCAGGCACTCCTGCGCCATCTCCACCGGGTACGGGTTGCGCCCGCTGGTGGAGAACACCACGGCCACGTCGGGCGGCCGGGGCTCGTACGCCGCGACCACCGAGCGGCCGAGGTGCGGGCGGCGCTCGGCGTCGGTACTACGCAGCGCGCCCGCCAGCGGCTGCACCCGCTCGTCCCACATGGGCCGCACCGGCGCGAGGCCGCCCGCCCGGTAGAAGGTCTCGAAGACCATCGCCAGCGAGTGGCCCGCGCCCCCGGCGTGCACGATGCCCCCGGCCTCGATCGAGCCGAGCAGCAGCGCGGCGGCCTCGCCGATCGCCGCGCCGGACGTCGCGTCGAGGTCGTCGAGCAGGCCGCGCACCCGATCGCCCAGCCCGGCCATCTACGCCCTCCCCCGGTCGCCGGTCACCGCCCCGCGCAGCACGGCGGCCAGCGCGTCCTGATCCGGCGCGGCGCGCAGCCGGTCGGCCAGGCCCGCGAGCAGTTGCCTGGCCAGCGTGGACAGCGCCGCGACGTGCGAGTCCGCGTCGGGGGTGCAGAACGTGAGCAGCAGGTCCACCGGGTCGTTGTCCGGGTGCCCGAAGTCCACCGGCGCGGCCAGCCGGGTCACGCCCACGCCGACCGCGAGCCCGCCCTCCTCGGGCCTGGCATGGACCAGCGCCAGGCCCTTGGCCATCACGATGTACGGCCCGCTGGACTCGACCACGCGTACGCACGCGTCCGGGTAGCCGGGACCGGCCGCGCCCACCCCGACCAGCACCGAGGCCGCGGCGCGTACCGCCTCCCGCCAGTCGGCGGCGTGTACCCCGTCGCTCGCCCCGACCACCGTCACGCCAGCCACCCCTTCTCGGACAGGCGCTCGCGCAGCTGCTCCACCAGCCCCTCCTTGTCCAGGAAGTCGCTGACCGTGATCACCACGGGCGCGAGGTCCTCCAGTTCGGAGGTGTGCATGCCCTGCCCGATCACCACGTCGGGGCTCATCCCCCGGGCGCTTCCGATGTCGGTGTTCTCCACCCGGGCGTCCACGCCGAGCGAGTTCAGCGCGTCCTCCGCGGTCATCTTGAGCATCAGGCTCGTGCCCATGCCCACCCCGCACACGGCGAGGACGTCGAGCCTCCGGTCGAGCGCCATCAGATTCCCCCTCCTGTGTCGTTACTTCTCCGCCGCGGACACGGTGTCCTGGCCGGCCTGCCTGGCGTGTCTGCGGCCGAGGATCACCAGGCTCACCACGGTGGCGGCCAGTGCCACGATCGGCACCGCCCACACCGAGGCCCCGCCGATCAGCGGGTCCACCGCCTTCAGCAGCCAGGCGATGGCGTACCAGTCCGGGTCGGCCAGCGCGGCCAGCTCCGGCGCGGTGTTCTGGAACAGTCCCCAGGTCAGCGCCTGCCCGACGGCCAGGATGAGCCCGGTCAGCACCCCGCCGATCAGCGCGCCGCGCCAGCCCGCCACCACATTGCCGAACAGCCCGGTCGCGCCGCCGACGAAGAACAGCATGATCATCGGCGGGGCCAGCGTGAACCAGCCCGCCGCGGCGAAGATCCCGAGGCAGATCAGGAACGTCGCGGTGGAGGCCACGAAGCCGAACATCACCGCGGTCGGGGCCACCGGGAAGACGGTGGGCGCGTCCAGCGCGGGCCGGGTGCCGGGGATCACCTTGTCGCTGACGCCCTTGAAGGCGGGCACGATCTCGGCGAGGAACATCCGCACGCCGAACAGCAGGATCGCGATGCCGCCCGCGAAACGCAGCGCGACCAGCAGCGCCCACACCCATGGCGACAGGCTCTCGTTCATCGCGGCGGCCTGCTCGCCGACGACCTTGTCATCGGCCAGCGCCACCGCGATCAGCATGATGACCGCGATGATCAGGGCGGTGCTGACGTTCACGTCCTTGAAGAAGGAGAGCTGGCGGGGCAGCTTCAGCTTCTCGGTGTCGTGGTTCTCACGAGTGCCGAACGGCCGGGCGACGAAGCCGGTGAGCAGCGCGGTCAGCGAGCTGGTGTGCGCGTACCCGAACTTGTCGTCGGGCATCACCCGCAGCATGAGCGGGCGCATCCACAGGGGTTGCAGTGTGAAGTACGCGGCCACGAACCCCGCCCCGCACAGCACCAGGGTGAGCTGGTCGGCGTCCGGCGCGATCGTCACCAGCGAGGCCACGGTCACCGCGCTGACCCAGAACATCAGGTGCCCGGTGAGGTAGAGGTAGCGGGCGGCCGGGAACAGCCGCACGATCACCACATGGACGGCGAACGCCACGGTGATCACCAACGCGACCGTGCCGCCGTGCGTGCCCAGGAAGTCGGCGAGGGTCCGGTCGGCCTTGGGCGGGGTGGTGCCCATGGCGCTGGCCAGCACGGTCTGGAAGCTGCTGAGGCCGCCGGTGAAGACCTCGATGCCGATGAACAGGATGACCACGCCGATCGTGGCCCGCAGCGCGCCCGCCACCGTGTCCTCGAACCGTTTGCGCTGCAACAGCAGCCCGGCCAGAGTGATCAGTCCGATGAGGATGGGGACCTGGCCGAACACGTTGTCGGCCAGGAAGGTGAGAATGTTCTTGACGATGTCCACGGTGGGTCCACCTCAGTCCTTGGTGACCTGAAGACGGATGTTGCTGATCATCGCTGATCGGGAGTGGCGGGCCACGTCCGAATCGCCGATGGGGGTTCAGTGCGGCGGGCGGAGTTCCAGCTCGATTCGATACCTGTCGCCGCGGTAGATGGATCTGACGTATTCCAGGGCCTTGCCGTCGTCGCCGAGGGTCAGCCGTTTGAACAGGAAGGCGGGGGCGTGCACGGGCACGTCCAGTTCCTCCGACTCCTCCCGGGTGGTGACGGTCGGCTCGATCGTCTCGGTACCGGAGGCGATCACGATGCCGTGCTCGCGCAGCAGCTCGTAGAACGAGCGGCCTTCGAGCGCGTCGCGGGTGAGGTGCGGGAGCAGGTCGCCGGGAACGTACAGGGTCTCGATCGCCATGGGCGCGCCGTCGGCGAGCCGCAGGCGTCTAATGGTAAATACCTCTTCTCTCGGGGAGACGGCCAGCCTGCGCCCGACCTTGGGGCCCGCGGGGCCGCGCCGGAAGGACAGCAGCCGGCCGCTCGGGCGCATGCCTCTGCGGATCATGTCCTCGGTGAACGAGCTGATGGTGAGCGGTACCGCGATCTTGGGCTCGGCCACGAAGGTGCCGCTGCCCTGCTTGCGGCGCAGCCGTCCGTCCGCCACGAGCTGGTCGATCACGCCGCGCAGCGTGGGCCGGGAGACGCCGAGTTCCTGGGCCAGGCCGCGCTCGGGGGCCAGCGCGTCGCCCGGCCGCATGGCGTCGAGCATCGCCAGCAGCGCGATGCGCACCGCGCCGCGTTTCGTCCGCACCTGCGGCTCGTCGGCGGACCGCACTCCGGCCACCTCCATCATGTTCACTACCGCCCACAGTAGGAACTATCCGGCATATTGGTCAATACCACTTGGGCATTCCTTGGATCAGCACATCGCTACCGGGGAACAGCTCTCCGTGACAACGGGGTGTCAGGTGGAGGAGCCGTCGATGGGCCAGCCGATGATCACTCGCCGCGGGGCGCTGCTCGGCGCGGCGGCCTTCTGCGTCCCCGCCGCGCCGGCCGGCTGCGGCGGGCCGCCGGGCGGCTCGGGCGCGGGTACGGTCACCGTCGGGTCCAACGCCTCCGACGCGGTCCCCAAGAAGGCGTTGCAGCAGGTGGTCGACGGCTTCGGCGGGGCCACCGTGCGGATCGACACGGTCGACCACAACACCTTCCAGGAGAACATCAACCGCTACCTGCGCGGCACGCCCGACGACGTGTTCACCTGGTTCTCCGGCTACCGGATGCGGTTCTTCGCCGAACAGGGCCTGGCCACCGACGTCTCCGACGTGTGGCGGCGGATCGGCGGCGACTACACCCCCGCACTCAAGGCCGCCTCCTCCGCCGCCGACGGCAGACAGTACTTCGTGCCGTTCACCTACTACCCGTGGGCGGTCTTCTACCGCAAGAGCGTGTGGGCGGACCGGGACTACCGGCCGCCGAAGACGCTCGACGAGCTGACCGCGCTGGCCGGGCGGATGAAACGCGACGGGCTGATCCCGATCGGGTTCGCCGACAAGGACGGCTGGCCCGCGATGGGCACCTTCGACATCTTGAACATGCGCCTGAACGGCTACGACTTCCACATCTCGCTGATGTCGGGCAAGGAGTCCTGGACCGACCGCAGGGTCAAGGCCGTCTTCGACACCTGGCGCGGGCTGCTGACCCACCACCAGCCGGCCGCGCTCGGCCGCACCTGGCAGGAGGCCGCGCAGTCGCTGGCGCGCGGCCAGACCGGAATGTACCTGCTCGGGATGTTCGTCGCCCAGCAGTTCCCCCCGCGCGAGCTGGACGACCTCGACCTCTTCACCTTCCCGGAGATCAACCCGAAGTACGGCACCGACGCCATCGACGCCCCGATCGACGGCTACATGATCTCCGCCAAGGCGCGCAACGTCGAAGGGGCCAAGGCGCTGCTCGAACACCTCGCCGCCGCCTCCTCCCAGAACATCGCCACCGAACTCGACCCCGGCACGCTCGCGTGCAGCGCCAAGGCCGACACCCGCGGCTACACCCCCTTGCAGCAGCGCGGGGCGGACCTGGTGTCCGGGGCCCGCCACATCGCGCAGTTCCTGGACCGCGACACCCGGCCCGACTTCGCCTCCACGGTGATGATCCCGGCGTTGCAGCGGTTCATCGGCCGCCCGGACGACATCGACGCCCTGCTGCGGGACATCGAGGCGCAGAAGACGAACATCTTCCGCTGATGGCCCCCAACAGGCGCTATTCGGCCGGGGACCGGGCCGTCATCGCGGTGGGCCTCGGCCTGGCCGTCGCCCTCGAACTGGCCCTGATCTGGGGACCGGCGCTCGCCTCCGTCGCACTGTCCGGCACCGACTGGGACGGCATCGAACGGCCGCGCTGGATCGGCGGCGGCAACTACGCCGACCTCGCCGCCGAATATCCGCCGTTCTGGCCCGCGGTCCGCAACAACCTGCTCTGGCTGGGCTTCCTCGCGCTGATCGCCGCGCCGTTCGGGCTGCTGTGCGCGGTGCTGCTGGACCGGCGGCTGCGCCTGTCCCGGGTCTACCAGAACGCGCTGTACCTCCCGGTCGTGCTGTCCCTGGCGGTGGTCGGGTTCATCGCCCAGCTCGTCTTCTCCGCCGACTACGGCGTGCTCAACGCGGTGACCGGGCTGACCACCGACTGGCTGGGCGACTCCTCGATCAACCTGTGGGTGGTCATGCCGGCCGCGGGCTGGCGGCACACCGGCTACGTGATGATCATCTACCTGGCCGGGCTCAAGTCCGTCGATCCGGCGCTGAAGGAGGCCGCGGCCATCGACGGGGCGGGCGAGGGGCAGACGTTCTTCAAGGTCGTCTTCCCGGCGCTGCGCCCGGTCAACGTGATCGTGCTGGTGATCACGGTGATCGAGGCGCTGCGCGCGTTCGACATCGTGTACGCGATCAACAAGGGCCGCAACGGCCTGGAACTGCTGTCGGTGCTGGTCACGGAGAACATCGTGGGCGAGGCGGCGCGGATCGGCTTCGGCTCGGCCATCGCGGTGATCCTCCTGGTGATCTCCACGGGGTTCATCGTCGTCTACCTGTCGCAGATCTTCCGGGAGGACCGGTGAAGCGGGCGGCGCTGCACGCCTTTCTGGGCCTGGTCGCGCTGGGCTGGGTGCTGCCGCTGGCGCTCGCGGTGTACGCCTCGCTGCGCCCGTACGCCGAGACCGCCAGGCTCGGCTACTTCTCCCCGCCCGAGTCGCTGACGCTCGACTACTACGCCCGCGCCTGGACCGAGGCCGAGCTGCCGAAGTACTACCTGAACACGCTGATCGTGGTGCTGCCCGCGCTGGCGCTCACCCTGCTGCTCGCGTCCTTCACCGCGTTCGCCGTGGCCAAACTGCCCATCCCCGGCCGCCGGACCCTACTGATCGTGTTCACGGCGGGCAACCTGCTGCCCCCGCAGGTGCTCATCACCCCGCTCTACAGCCTCTACACGCTGGTCCCGCTGCCCTGGTGGCTGTCGGACTCGATGTCGCTCTACGACTCCTACCTCGGGCTGATCCTCATCCATGTGGCCTTCCAGTTCGGGTTCTGCGTGTTCGTGATGGCCAACTTCATGCGCACGATCCCGATCGAGATCACCGAGGCCGCGCTGGTGGACGGGGCCGGGGTGTGGCGGCGCTACTGGCGGCTGACCCTCCCGCTGTGCCGCCCGGTGCTGGCCGCGCTCGGCACCTTGCAGTTCACCTGGATGTACAACGACTTCCTGTGGGCGCTGGTGCTGATGACCTCCGGCGACAAGCTGCCGATCACCTCGGCGCTGAACAACCTGCGCGGCCAGTTCTTCACCGACCACAACCTGCTGGCCGCCGGTTCGCTGCTGGTGGCGCTGCCCACGCTGGTGGTCTTCCAACTGCTGCACAAGCACTTCGTGGCCGGGCTCACCCTGGGCTCGGCGAAGGGCTGAGCCTGTTACCTGGCGGGAGCGGTGGCCACCAGGCCCTTGATCAGCCTGCTCCACCCCGACGTGGTGCTACACGCCGACGCCCTGGCCGTGCCCAAGGCGCGGCCGGTTGTCGTCCGTGGTGCCCAGACTGTCGCCAAGAGCGCCACGGCGGCCGCGAGCCGTGCCCAGTTCACCGGACTCGCCCTGGTCAACGGTTTGCCGGGGCTGGCGATGCTCCGGCACGGCCGGCTCTGCCTGGTGCTGACGTTCACGGTCACGGACGGCCTGATCACCGAGATCGACGTGATCGGCGACCCCGCCCGGCTGGCCGCGCTCGACCTCGCCGTCCCGGAGGCGTGAGGTGCTGGGCAGGTGCGAGGGCGGCTTCCTCGACTCGGTCGGCTTCGGCGCGACCACCAGGCCCAGGAGTGGGAGTCGGTCACGGTACGGCTGCACGGTGTCCGGCACTTCGCGATCGGCAAGGGGCCGGACATCGCCGGGGCGTTCGTGAACGAGGTGTCGGCGGTGCCGCTGCTCGCGAGCGACGCGGTGTGGCCAGGAGAGGTCGCGGGACTGATCACGCTACTGGGTGCGTGTCACAGGCCCGGCGGAGCTGATCTGCCTGGCCACCGTACTGACGGTGTCGGTATCGGCTTGACGACACGAGCGCGGAGCGCGTCCGGGTCCGGCCACAGTGCGGTTAAATGCCGATCATGGATGACTCGGCACGCATGTGGATCACCGCGGTTCCACCGTTCGGCCCGGACGACATCGGGGTACTGCTCGCGCTCGACCTCACCTCGCAGGACCCTGGCGAGCGCATGGTCTCGGTACTGCTCAACCGGGGTCACGAGGGTGAGGAGGGCGTCTTCTACCTGCTCCCGGCCGACCTGTCGGCCCGCTACGAACGCACCGGCGAACGCCTCGCGGTCAGCCTCACCGCCTCCCGCAAGGTACTCGACCACGACCTCACCGACCGCGCCGACTCCCTGCGCGACCATCTCGCCGGGCTTCCGTCCGACGCCGCCGACGACGACCGGGTCACCCTGCTCCGCCGCGAGCTGGTGACCGACTTCGTCCCGGAGGTGGTGGACGGGGAGAAGCAGGCGGTCCTCCTGATCGACCACGCGGGCCCGGCCCCGCTCGACGAACTCCTTTCCGAATTCGACCAGGGCGAGGCCAGCCTCGCCGTCCTCTACGCCGAATGACGTCATTAAGGGTCACCTACGACGCGAAGGCCAATGCCGCTTACATCTATCTGAACCAGGACGACACGGAGGCGCGTGTGGCCTGGATGTACCCCGGCGACCCGGTGGCCGTGGACGGCATGATCAATCTGGACTTCGACGAATCCGGGCGACTGATCGGCGTCGAAGTCCTCGATGCCAGGTCCAAGCTCCCCGCGCATCTCCTGGACTCCGCCGAGCGAATCGACCGATGCTGACCGATCCGGCGGCCATCCGCGCGGCCCTCGCCGACTACCAGAACTTCGGGGAATGCATCATCACCGATGTCGGATGGGCGCACTACGGCACCTCGATCGAGGTGTCGTTCGATTACGTCTGGGACGGGACGCGGATTCGCGACGACCTCGGCAGCCGCCCTCATATCGTCGTCGTGCGGGCGCTACTGGTCCAGGAGATGCACCTCAGCAATGCGCTCAACCCGTCCATGCTCGAACACCCGGAAAAGCTGAACTGGGGCTTGTCCGAGGTCGCCCAGGTGGTCCCGGTCGAGGACAGCGACATGGCCCGCCCGTACTCCCACCCGAGCGGACTCCAGTCTCACCACCTCGCAATAAGGTGGGAAGCGGAGCGCCGCATCGACATGGTGGCCTTCGGCTTCGAGCTCGATGATCTCTCTACCAAGTGAGGTCGTACGTGCCGGTCATATCGGTATCGTCCGCCGGAACGTGGAATCCGAGTACATCTTCGCCGAGGAGAAGGCCGACGTGATCGCCTGGCTGAGCATGTGATTCCGGCCTGGAGATAACCAGTGGCGATCGTGCCCGGAGCGTCGGTAGCGTCGCGCCGGTGATTCATGAGCATCCGCTGGCCTACGTACTCGGGCTCGAAGGCATCGCGCTGATGCGGTCCTTCACCGGGGAGCACGACCGGGCGTTCGTCGAGCGGCGCTTCGCCGAGATCCGACGGCTGCTCGACGATGAGGCCCTGGCCGATGCCGGGGTCGATGCCGTCCGGGTGGACACGGTCGAGGGGTACCGCATCTGGTCGGCCACCTACGACGGGCCCAACTCGGCGTTCGACCTCGACGAGCCGTACATCAAGGAGCTCATCGGCCCGCTGCCGGTGGGCGACGCGCTGGACGCGGCCTGTGGCACCGGGCGGATCGCCGGGCTGCTCGCGGAGCGCGGGCACCGGGTGATCGGGGTGGACAGTTCGCCCGACATGCTGGCGCACGCCCGGACGCGGGTGCCCGGGGCCGAGTTCCGCGAGGGCGACCTGACCGGGCTTCCGGTGGCCGACGACGCCGTTGACCTGGTGGTGTGCTCGCTGGCGCTGGCCCACGTAACGGATCTGGTGCCGGTGCTGGCCGAGTTCGCCAGGGTGTTGCGCCCCGGCGGCAGCCTGGTGATCGCCGACATCCACCCGGAGGGGGTGGCGCGGGGCATCGTGCCGCCGGTACGGC
>NZ_POUA01000244.1 GCF_003236385.1 Spongiactinospora gelatinilytica | reverse complement strand
GTGCCGGATGATCCGGCGCTGTTGGACGGGGTTTTGGCGGGTGAGCGGGGCGAGGTGTGGTCCGGTGTCACGGTGGGGCATGGGGAGTCGTTCGCGGATTTGTATTTGTGGTTCGCGGGTTTCTTGCCGGGGTTCTGCAAGCTGGCTGCCGACGAGGGGACGGAACTGGCTCAGGAACGTAAGAGCTGGTTTCCCTTCGGGGTGGTGCGTGGCGACTCCTTCGCCTATCTGTCGGTGCGGCCGGCGTTGGAAGGCAGGGGGGTGGAGTTCGGCGCACGGGCCTATGGAGCTCATGGCGGGGAGGCCGCGACCGCGATGGTCGAGCAGATTCAGGCGTGGGACGAGCGGGGCGGGACGGAGCCCGGCTTTGAGTACTGGCCGACCGGCAGCGCGCCGGCCCGCTTTCCGGACGATGTGGCGGTCCTGCAGAAGACCCACGGTCTTGTCGCGATTACCTGGCCCGCCTGCTGAAGGCGGGTCCACACCCAACTGGTTAGGAGTGTGATCCGATGTCGCCATCGCTGATCATCGAAGGCGCCGACGTGGTGGCCGAGGAGGAGTTCGAGCTGGACATGCGGGTCGTGGAGTCCGCTACGCCGCTGGTGGCCATGATGTGCGATTCCAGCGACGGCTGTGGCAGCACGTGCAGTACCAGCGCGTGCAGCACCAACTCCAACGACCCGGCCTGAGCCAACTTCATCGTCGGCGCCCGGAGGGTCGCTGGGCGCCGACGACGGTCTGGAAGGGCGAGACATGCGATACCGGCATTGCGGTCTGGTGATGGTGCGGGCGAGTACCGCACCGAGCGATCTGGAACTGCCTTCGGAGTTGTCGGATGGGAGGGCGTGGCTGGCGAAGGTGTGGGCCCGGAGGGAGGTGCGTGAGGCCGTGTGCACGGCCAGTCCTGTTCTTGGTGCGCGTGTTGATGAACTGCTTGGTACGGAGCGCGATCTGGGGCGGGCCGTCTTGTCGGTCGTCTCGTACGTGATGCGGTGGAAGCGGCGGGCCACTCCGTTCGGGCTTTTCGCCGGGGTGACGACGGCTGCCATTGGACCTGCGGTGGCGGAGATCGGGGATCGACATCGGGCGTTCGCGCGGGTGGACGCGGAATGGCTCACGAGCGTGATCGATGAGCTTGAACGTCACCCTGGCTTGCGACCTGGCCTGAAGGTGGTCGCGGACAGCACGGGGATCGTTCGTGATGGGCGGTTCATCGTGGCGGGCCGGGCGGAGGTCGGGGCCCGGGTTCCGGGGCCATTGCGTGAGGTCTCTGTGCGTCACACCCGGCCGGTGCGGTTGGCGTTGGCCGCTGCCGCTTCGCCGATCCGGTTCGATGAGCTCGTTGAGGTACTGGCCGCGTACTTCCCGGCGGACAAGGTCAATTCCTTGTTGAACACACTTGTGGACCAGCGCATCCTGATCACCGGCCTGCGTGCGCCCATGACGGTCGCTGATCCACTGCCTTTTCTGATCGATGCCCTGCGTGTAGCTGGCGGCGAACGGCTACCGGACATCGCCGGGTTGCTCCGTCGTCTGGAAAGCATTCGGGGTCGCCTCACGCAGGTGAGCGGCGTCCGGCTGGCGACTGACGTGCGGCTCGACGCGACGATCGCGGTACCCGAGGTGGTGCTGGAGGAGGCGGCGCGGGCCGCCAGTGTTCTACTTCGACTGTCCACTGAGCCCTTCGGTCGTACGGCATGGCTGGACTATCATGCGCGTTTCCTCGCTCGGTACGGTCACGGCGCTCTGGTACCGGTACGCGAGCTGGTCGCCGACTCCGGGCTCGGCTACCCCGATGGCTACCTGGGCGCGCCCCGCACCCGGCCGACGTGGCGCACGCTGACCGAGCGAGACGCCGCCCTGCTGGCGCTGATCCAGGAGGCGACCATGGCGGGGGATCAGGAGATCGCGCTCACCGAGCGGCACCTTGAGGCGTTGACCGTGGGCGACCACGCCACGGTGGTCGCGCCGGAGCGTGTGGAACTTGGTGTGGCTCTGCATGCTCGGTCCACTGAGGCGATCGAGCGGGGAGATTTCGAGCTTTGGATCAGCGCTGCGCCACGGAGTCACACCAGCATGGCCGGACGGTTCGCCTACCTGCTTGACCTGCCCACATATGAGGCTGAGGAGGAGCGTGACGTGGTGGCGGTCCAACTGTCCTTTCCTCCTCGCAGGCCGCACAACGAAAACGTCGTACGCGTTCCGCCGCTCGCCCCCCAGGTCGTGCATCTGGGGGAGCATCCTGGCGGCGGCGCGATCAGCGTTGATGATCTGGCGGTCACGGCGGATGCCGCTCAGATGTACCTTGTGCAGCGCTCGACCGGGCGGCGGGTGACGCCCCGGATCGCGCATGCGTTGGACACTGTCGTCCAAAGCCCGCCGCTGGCTCGGTTTCTGGCCGAAGTCGCCGAGGCCCGGAGTGCGGTTTTCGGGCCGTTCAACTATGGGGCCGGGCGGGCGCTTCCGTACGTTCCGCGAATACGTTATGGGCGGGTCATTCTGGCCCCCGCGCGGTGGATTCTTACCGCTGCTGATCTTGGCGACTTTCAGGCTTGGCGGGAGCGTTGGCGTGTACCGGCGCGGGTGGTGCTGTGCCAGGGGGAGTTACGCCTTCCGCTTGATCTCGATCACCAGGTGGACCGGGCCGTTCTTCGTACGCGGCTGGAGCGGGCCGGGCGGATCGACTTGCGCGAGGACGGACCGCCGGACGGCCAGGGCTGGATCGGGCGACCGGCCGAGCTGCTGATCCCCATGACCACGATCAAGCCACGCCCCCGCAAGCTGCCGGTGACCTCGATGCCGGGCGCGGTTCTCCGGCCGGGTGGGGCCGCTGTGGTGCGGGCCCATCTGATCGGCAATCCCGCGCGGTTCGATGAGATCCTGGCCGGGCACCTGCCGGGCTTCGTCGATGAACTCGCCAGCCTGGTCACCTGCTGGTGGGTGCGGCGACACCGCGACATGATCCGGCTCGACGCGGACCAGTACCTCGCTCTGTTCTTACGGCTGGCCGACCCTGGGGAGTACGGCTTGGCCGCGGCCCGACTGGCCGCGTTCGCGGAACGCCTGGCGGCGCGCGGCCTGCCCGGACAGCTCACCTTGGCCACATACTACGAACACCCTGGCCGGTATGGGGAAGGCGCGGCGCTGCCCGCCGCCGAGCAGGTGTTCGCGGCTGACACGGCCGCGGCGGTCGCGCAGATCAGGATGGCCGAGACGGCTCGGCTCCCAGGTCAGGCGTTGGCGGCGGCCTCGATGGCGCACTTGGCGGCGGCGTTCGCCCCTGATGCCGAGTCCGGATATCGGGCGCTCGTTCGGTGCCTGGAGCAGCAGATGGGACCGCTCGACCGCTCTCTACGCGATCATGCGCTCCGCTTGGGCGATCCTTCCGAGGTCCGTGAGGCCGTTGTGGACGCGTGGCGAGCCCGCGAACAGGCGCTGGGCGATTATCACCGCGTTCTCGCCGAACAGCGTGACCCTGCCACCGTTCTGCGTACCCTGCTGCACGAGCATCACGTACGCGCCCTCGGCGTCGATCCGGCCTTCGAGAAGGTGACGGGCCGCCTCGCCCGAGCGGTCGCATTACGCCGCCTGGCCCTGGCCGGGGTCCTTTGAAGCCGCAGGAGGCCGGCCAGTCGCTCGCGACGGGGGCCGCCGGGACCGCGCTGCTGCACATCGAGCGTGCCCTCGCCGGGACCGGCGACTGGGCGACCGCGGACGTGTGGGTTCGGCGGGCATCTGAGGTGATCGACACGGCCGACCACGCCGGTTTGTTCTATGGCGTACCGGCCATCGCCTTTGTCCTGCACGCCGGGGGTACTCGGTACCGTTCGGCGGCGGCCAAGCTGGACGAGTACGTACTACGCCTGGCTCGCCGCCGCTTGGTCGCTGCGACAGCGCGGATGGATCGCGGCAAGGCGGCGACGTTCCGTGAGTACGACCTCTTCTCTGGGCTGACCGGGATCGGCGCGCTACTGCTGCGCCGAATGCCCGGCAACGACGTGCTGGCCGACATCCTCCGATACCTGATCCGGTTGACCCGGCCCCGCCGGGACATGCCCGGTTGGTGGGTCGAGCATGACCCTGACCCGACGCTGCCAACCCCAGGCGGGCACGCCAACCTCGGGATTGCGCACGGTGCTGCAGGGATCTTGGCCCTTCTCGCGCTCGCGGCGCGCGCTGGTCATGTCGTTGACGGGCAACGCGAGGCGATCGAGCGCCTGGCGGATTGGTTCGATCAGTGGCGTCAGCCCTCACCGCACGGACCATGGTGGCCACAGTGGGTCACCCGCGATGAATTGCGTACCGGCCGGACCGTACAGCCTGGTCCCGGGCGGCCGTCGTGGTGCTACGGAGCTGTTGGAATCGCCCGTGCCTGTCAGCTCGCCGCCATCGTCACCGACGACTTGGCGCGGCGGCGCGCGGCCGAGGAGGTCATGGTGGGGTGTCTGGACGCCCGGCAACTCCGCAGACTCAGCGAGCCGGGTTTATGTCATGGCCTGGCGGGTGTTTATCAGACCGCCTACCGCGCATCACAGGATGCGCTCAGCCCTGAGATCGCGGCCCGCCTTCCCACGTTGGTCGCCGAGGATGCCTGCGGGGACGGGTTGCTGGCCGGTGAAGCCGGAGTACGGCTGGCCATGGAGACCGCCCACCGCGGTACGCCTCCACTTTCGGGATGGGACGTATGCCTGCTGATCACCTGACCGACGGCGAGTGGTACCAGCTCGCGACCGAGTTCCCCGATGGAAACAGCGCCGTACGGCTTGGGCTGCGATTGGAGCTTCTGCGTTCGGAAGGGGCGCTGAAAGACTGGTGGTTCATGCGAAAGGCGCCCGGCTGGCGGCTACGGTTACGCGGCGCGGATATCGCGGCTGTGCATCGGGCTTTTGAGGAGCTGATGGTCGCGCGCTGGTGGCCGACCATCTACGAGCCGGAGACGTTCGCCTTTGGTGGCTCCGACGGTATGGGCATTGTGCATGAACTGTTTTGTGCGGACAGCCGTGGCGTACTCGATTACCTCCGTCAGGAGGACCCAGGAATCGGCCGCCGCGAGCTGTCTCTCCTGCTGATCAATGCACTCCTTCAGGCCGCCGGGCTGGACTGGTTCGAGCGCGGCGACGTGTTCGCGCGGGTGGCCGCGATCCGTCCCTCCGCATACGACTCGCGCATGGACGAGTTGGCGACGGACATTCGCTTCTTCTTACTCGTTCGCATCCAACCGCCTGCGGCATTCGCCGCACCCTGGTTCGCTGCCTTTGAGACTGCGGGTCGTCTCCTGGGTGAGGCTGCGGCGGCAGGCCGCCTTGAACGCGGACTGCGCGCCATTCTCACTCATGTACTGATCTTCCACTGGAATCGATTCGGCCTGTCGGCCACGACCCAAGGCATCCTCGCCCACGCCGCGAAGACCGCCATCCTGCCCCGGGATTGAGCCGAACTCCCTTTGACCACGTTGACCACATAGAGTCACCGAATCCCTCCCCTGTGCGCGCGGCGGCGCGGTTCGCTGGTCTCATGCGCGACACCGATCGTGAGTTCCTTCTCCGCGAACTGGCAGAGGAGCTCAGCCGGTATCACGAGGTCACGGCCACCAGGCTGGTGAACAAGGGAATCTGGCTGCGCGCCACATATCGCCGGTCGAGCATCCTCGTTTCCGTCGATCACGCTGGTCGGATCGGCTGGGTCTACCGCTGGGGCAACCAGCGGGACAGAAGCGGCCCCACCACGGAACTCCTCGCGGTCGCCGCGCAGATCGTGGCGTTACTCAAGAGCCGGTCGCCCAGGCGTACGCCGGCGTCCAGATCTCGAACGCCTTGACCTTTGGTGTGCAGTCGGGCCCCCATTGGGCCGTCGCGCCGACCGGTCGCGATGCCCAACGACAACAGGAGCAATACCGTCAATGATCGGAACAACGAAACGGCAACGACGACAGGCATGGATGCGATCGCCCGAGCGAATGGCGTGGCGGTGCGTGTTTCCTGGTGAGAGCGATCAGGTCGGACGAGCGCGGCACATCGTCGAGGCGTTGTTCGCCGGGACCGGCCGCGAAGACGACGCCGGACTCATCGTTTCGGAGCTCGCGACCAACGCGCTGGTCCACACCCGCTCCGGTAAGGCGGGCGGCTGGTTCGGGGTGGAGGTCCGTCTGCCGTACGACGGTCCGGCCTACCTTGGCGTGTACGACCTCGGCGGGTCGGGCTGCCCCTGGTTCGGACGCCACCAGGCCGACGACGAGCCGGGGATGGGCGGCCGAGGCCTCGCGATCGTCAGGGAACTCGCCGTGGACGTCTCCCGGATGGGTAACCCGGCCACCGGATACACGGTGTGGGTCTACCTGGATCTCACAGCGAAGGACGCCGGGCATGCGGGCGTCGCCGCGGGATAGCGCGAGGTCGGCCTGCTGCTATCAGGCCGACCGCTGAGGCGGACCGAAGGTGCCCACTCGGAGACCGGGTGGGCACCTCTGCGTTAGCTGACTTGGAGAGGTTCGGAGTGGTCGGCGGTCGCGGCGATCAGGTGGGTGTGCAGGAACGCGCTGATGGCCTCGTACGCGGCCAGCTCGTTGGCGCGGTTGGTGAAGCCGTGGCCTTCATCGGGGTAGATGTCATAGCGGACTTCGACGCCGCGTTCGCGCAGGCGAGCGACGATCTGGTCGGATTCGTTCTGGGGCACGCGAGGGTCTTTGGCCCCCTGGATGACGAACAGCGGGGCGGCGATGCCGTCGGCGTAGGTGACGGGGCTGCGTTCCAGGAGCTGTTCGGCGCGGGTGTCGGGGTCGCCGAGGACGGTGGCGACGAACGGCTTCCAGGTGGGCGGTGAGTTCTTCGCCAGCGTGAGCAGGTTGCTCGGGCCGCAGATGGATACGCCCGCGGCCCAGGAGTACGGCAGGCGGGCCAGGCAGGACAGGGCCGCGAAACCGCCGTAGGAGGCGCCCATGGCGGCCAGGCGGGCCGTGTCGGCCCAGTCCAGGGCGTGCAGGTACTGGATGGCGTGGTCGAGGTCGTCGAGGTCGATGCCGCCCCAGTCGCGGTAGATGAGCTTCTGGTGGGCGGTGCCGTACCCGGTGGACCCGGCGATGTTGGGGGCCAGGATGGCGATCCCCTGGTGGAGTAGGTGCTGGTACAGGCCGGAACGGGCGTATATGGGCCGTTCCTGGGATTCCGGGCCGCCGTGGACGGACAGCAGCACCGGGTGCGGGCCGGGGCCGTCCGGGCGGTAGAGCAGGGCGTGGACATCGCGGCCGTCGCGTGCCGGGTAGGTGATCAGTTCGGGGGCGACGGGCTCGATGACACGCAGGGCGGGGGGCCGGGTGTCGGTGAGGTACCGGAACTCCTGGCGTACCAGGTCCACGACCGCGAGTTCTGCCGGCCTCGCCGCGGAGTCGATCAGGATGACCGCGTGGGAGGCGTCCCGCGCCAGGGACAGGCTGGTGATGACGCCGGGCGGGATGTCCGGCAGGGGGAGGGGGGAGCCATCGCGGTCGGCGTGCAGGCGGGAGCGGCCGGTTTCGTTGACCGACCATAGGCGTACTCCTGCGGCGGCGTCGAGGGCTTCGACGTCCCAGTCCGGGCGGGAGATCGGGTGAAGTGTGCCGGTCGCGAGTTCGTAGAAGGCGGCGGCGGTGAACTCGCTCCAGTGGTCGGTGAGCAGATGGAAGCCGCTGGAATCGGCCGCCCACGCGCCGGGGTCGAAAACGCCTTCCCCAAGGTTGGCCGTGACGCAGATCGGGTCGGCGACCAGGGCGTTCAGGTCGGTGAGGTAGGCGGCGATGTCGGTGTTGGAACGGAAACCCGTGGACAGCAGCCACCGGCCGTCGGGGGAGATGCCGATCGCCTCGAACACGGTGTCCTCGGGAGGCGTGAAGCGGCGATGGTCGCCTGTCGCCAGGTCACGGACGATCAGGTCCTGGGCGGCGGGGTCGCGGTCGTTGGCGGTGTATGCCAGCAGACGGCCGGTCGGGTCGAACGGTGATCCGGCGAGGACCCGCTGGCAGTCCGGGCCGGGGTCGATTTCGGTCAGGTCGCTGCCGTCCAGGGCGACGAGGTAGAGGCGGAACTGTTCGTCACCGTTTTCGTCAGCGGTGAATACCAGTTTGTCGCCGGAGGGGGTCCAGGCGATCTGCCGTACCGTCCGGTTGTCGAAGCCCGCCAACCGGCGCGGTTCCCCGCCGGTGACCGGGATGACCCACAGGTCGTAGCGCCCGGAGGCGTGGCTGGAGTAGGCGACCAATGCGCCATCCGGGGACAGTGCGATGGTGGGCAGGAATCGCTGCCGGGGGACGAATTCCAGGTATCCGGGCATGAGGGCCTTTCGGGTCTCAGTTGATCCAGCCACGGCGTACGGCTGCGGCTCCGGCGGCGAAGCGGGTTTCGACGCCCAGGGCGTCGCGAATGGCGGTCCAGTGTCTGCGCATGGTGTTGACGCTGATGTCCATCTGTCGGGCGATGGCCTCGTCGGGCAAGCCCTGGGTGAGCAACCGCAGCACCTGCGATTGTGCGGGGGTGAGCGGCCCCGCCGCTTTCGCGCTGCCGTACGGGATCGCCCGCTCCCACAGCAGCTCGAAGTACTCGCGCAGTGCGCCGACGATGACGGGGGAGCGTACGAGTAGTGCCCCGCTCATTCCGGTGGGGGTGAGTGGGAGGAGCGCGACCGCCTCGTCCGCGAGCTTCATTTTCATGCCGATGCGAGGCAGGAGGCGGGCTTGTTCGCCTGCTTCCACCGCGGCCTCGATCGTCTTCGCGCCGATGGGATGTTCCGCGCAGCGGGTCTCGTAGATCGCGCGGCACTGGACTTGGCCCTCGAAGACGGGGAGCGGGGCGAAGCCGGTGGAATCCTCGACGGGCGCTTCGAGGACGTAGTTGTCCAGCGTGAGCCAGTCGTGCCGGGCGGCGTTGATGAGTGCGTAGGACAGGCGGCTGATCTCGTCTCGGTCGGTGACGATCTGGACGAGGCGGTCCATGGCCGCGGTGGAGTTGGCGGCCGGTGTCTGGTGCCAGTCGCTCAGCCGGCGGTGACCGGCCAGCAATCGTTCTTGATCGCTGACGAGGCGGCGGGAGAGTTCGGCCAGGACGCCTTGGAGGGCGAGTTCTGGGGGTGCGGGTACGAGGCGCGGCGGGGCCATGGGGCCGTCCGGCCGGAGGTGCGCCATTCCGCGGGCGGTGAGCTCCACTGTCTTTTCATCGCCACCGAGCAGGGACGAGGCGTCGCCTTCGGGGCAACCGCCTTCTGCGAGGAGCTTGGAGTAGGACGCGAAGATCTCATCCGGAACGACGCCTTCCAGCAGGCGACGCGCATTGAGCTGATCTTGTCTGTCCATGACACCCCCTGGTCAGAGGGTAGTGGATCGCGCACTGCCTGTGACGGTCGCTGAGTGGTTCCACGCGATGGTGAGTTCTCACCACAGGAGCGCTCGTGCCTGGACGTCCATTGGCGGAGGCGTTCTCGCGGAACTGGCCCCGCTCTGCCGCTGGTCAGTAGCCGTCGTGCGGAGTTTCAGGGCCGCTGTTTCGGCGCTGCGCACGGTCTGATCAGTGCGAACGCTCAACCAAGGGAGGCGATCATGCTCATCGGAGCGTCGCTTGTGACACGGAGTCTGATCGGTCTGGCGACGGCCTTCGGTCCATTCAACGGGCGCAGGGCGGTCCAGCCGCCGGTACTTCCACAGGCCACTCAGCGGGACCCCGAGCGGGGCACGATCCGACTCGTCGGTCAGTGCGCGATCGAGGGACGCGGTCGTACGGCGGGCGGCTGGGGCTCTGACACCTGGGCGCTTCTTGGGCTGCTCGCTGAACATCGCACCTGCCTGCTGAGTAAAACCGTCGCCGCCGACAAACTGGACGTCCTCGGCGATCGGTTCGCCGGTCTCCTCAAGGCGACCCGCGCCAAGATGTGCGACGCCTTGGGAATGCCGGGCAACTATGGACGGGTCGTCATCCAGTTCAAAGGCGGCACCGGCTACCGGATCAACCCAGACCTTTACACCTGCGACGTCTGGCAGATCCGTGACCTCCTCACCGCGGCGGCGCTGGCCACCGGCCCTGAGAAGATCGCTGGCCTGACCGCTGCTGTGGAACTGTACGTTGGCCCCTACCTCCCCGGTGTCCCGCACGACTGGGCGCGACACACGGCGGGCGCCCTGAACCGTGGCATCGTCCAAGCCCTCGCCCAGCTCGCCGATCTGGCGGAGCGCCCCGAGCAAGAGGCCGGCCACCTCGAACGAGCCACAGGACTCGACCCGGTCGCCGAGCACCTGTACCGCAGGCGTATGGAGGTCTACAGGCGACTCGGCAGGCCGCAGGCCATCCATTACTGCTATGAGGAACTGCACGAACACCTACGCGCCAGAGGAAGAAGGCCGTCCTCGAAAACAGAGCAGCTCTATCGTGGCATGACTGACTCTGAATGAGGAGGCGTGCCACTGTCGGCGACTTGACAGAAGCCAACGAGTCGAGCCCCGATATGCGACGTGCGCGTGTGTGCACGATACAACGCATGGATTCAAAGGGGGTACGTTATCGTGAACGTCCAATACGGCGTTCGGGCTCCGTGGATCGGCGGGGACACATCGGCGCTTAACTGGCGCAGATCATTCCATGGCCGAGTCGACGAGATCGGCGGGGCGCGTGACTTCGTCGGGTTCCTTCTCGCCAATACCCGCTTCGCGGAGCAGGCCGAGTTCGCCGTCTCGGAATTCGCTGGAAACGCGCTGCGGCACACCATCTCGGGTCAGCGCGGCGGCTGGTTCTGCGTCCATATCGGGATGGGGGCCAACGGCATGGCGATCAGCGACCACGGCGGTCCGAGGGCGACCGTCTGCGTCGCGGTCCGCGACCTCGGCGGCTCCGGGATACCTGCCATCGAGGTACGCGAAGGTCACGAAAGCCGAGGAGGGCTGGCAGCCATCGCCGAGTTCGCCGTGACCCTCGGCTGCGACGGAAGTCCGCAACGCGGCCACCTCGTCTGGGCGGAGCTCGGTCTGCCCGAGGCCGCGTAGACGCAGGGGAGAAGGTGGGACCAACCGGCTGCTATCCGGCTGGTCCCACCCTCAGCGTAGGGGTGGTTCGTCGCGAGAAGACTGGCTTCTCGCGGGCGTGAGTCCTTCGTTGCGGGAACTTTGCGCGACTGCGTCCGGGCCTGCTGATCGGTGTGCCGTTCGGTCTGCTGTTCGGCCCGCCGTTTTGACCGGCGCCCCTGCGCTGGGGCGTACGCGCAGGTCGGGCGGTCGCCGGGGCTACCGGTGGGCCGCCCGACTCGCCTTACCAGACGAAAATCTGGCAGGAGCGGACGCGGCCGAACCTCATTGCCTCATTCCCCTCAAAGCTATTCACGATGATTAAGAGCCTGCCTTTCAAAGGCCGATAGCCGGCCGTGCGGAGTGTTTGCCGCTCGCCCTGCATATGAGGGGTAAGTCTGGCCGGACGAATCGCCAAGGATTCATTGCCTGCCTTGGGGATCGGAGATCCATCATTTGTGCCGTGCTTCACCGTATCGGTTTGCGTCGCGTTCGGAATCGAGAAATGGTCGTCATGCACGGAAGAACGGCTCGCGCCGAATACGGGTCACCAACCGAACCGAAGGGAAATTGAAAATGTCGAACGAGCAGATCACCGAGAACATCGCCGCCCCGGCTGAATTCCGCCCGGAAGGCGCAGCGGCCAAGGTATGGGAGGCCCTTACCGCCAACCCCGGCGTACCCATCACAACGATCGTCGAGGCGGCCGGTGTTTCGCGCCCGACCGCTACCAAGGCACTCACGGCATTCGCCGAAGCGGGGCGCGCCGTCCGTACCCATGGCGGCCGTAACGACCAGGGCCGCCCCCTGCCCGACACATGGGCCCCGG
>NZ_POUA01000243.1 GCF_003236385.1 Spongiactinospora gelatinilytica | reverse complement strand
AGGGGGCGGGGTCCCCGAGCCGGGGAAGGTAACGACGAAGCACCTCGAGCCCGTCGGCCAGGCTCGGCCTGCTGGTGGCCTCCTTCTGCAGCAGCCCCCACGTCAGGTCGGCCAGGTCGGCACCCACAGGATGCCGCGCGGGGTCGAGACGCGGCGGAAGATCGCTGCGGTGCTGGTCCTCGATGCTGCGGTCGTCAAGCTCGCCGAACACCTGCTTCGCGGTCACGAACTCGTACAGCATGCAGCCGAAGCCGTAGAGGTCCGCAGCGGGGGTCGGGTTCTTCACACCGCGGATGATCTCCGGCGCCATGTAGCCGGTGCTACCGGGGGTGTGGCCGTAGCGAGTGTAGCGGGTGGCCTGCGGGTCGGTCGGCAGGGCGATGCCGAAGTCGATGAGGTGGACGACGCCGCTGTTCGCGAGCACCACGTTCTGCGGCTTCAGATCGCGGTGCACGACACCGCCCTTGTGAATCCTGTCGAGGATCTCCAGGATCTGCACGCCGATCGCGGCGGCCGCGACCATCGGCGGCGGCTGGTGGAGGGAGAGGAAGTCACGCAGGTTCTTTCCCTGGATCAGCTCCATCACCAGGCACGGATCCCTACGGAGAAAGCCGTAGTCAAGTAGTCGCGGAATGCCATGGCCTGCGAACTTGTCCAGGAGATCCCGCTCTCGCTCGAAGCGCTTGAGCGCCTCGCTGCGGACACTCCGGTCATCGACGTCGTACCCAGAGGACCAGTAGTCGCGACCGAGCGCCTTGACCGCCACCGTCTCCCCCGAGTGCAAGTCTTCGGCCAGCCAGACCCGCGCCATGCCGCCCGTCTTCAGGCTGGCACCGATCCGGAACCTCTCGAAGAGCACGTCTCCCGGCCGCATCGCGTCCTCCCACTGAGTGGTGTTCACGCCTATACGTTACCAAGGCAAAGTCCATACTATCGCTTGACTAAGTTCACATGGTGCGGTTCTCTGTAGTCGTGAGCACTCTCCCGATGCCTTCCGGCCTCAGCGGTCGATCCGACGTGGTCAGGATCGGCCTGCCTTTGCTGCGCTCGGAAGCAGACGCCTGCGCCTGGGGAAGGGCCCTACGAGCCCGCCCGCTGCTGACGCAGGCCCCCGAACGCTCCCGCAGGAAGCCCGTCCAGGACTTCTTCTTCACACCAGTGCAGAGCATGCTCGACGCAATCGAGCACCATGGCGGCAGCATGCAGGCCGTGCTGGCGGACGACCGGCACACCCGCAACTGTCACCCCGTCCACCGCGCGTGGGCACTCGATGCCGTGCCGACCTACCTCGCCGCTCGGGCGCGCCACGAGACCGCCGGATACCCGGTCACGTTGCCCGTGACCGCTGAGTGGGTGGGACTGAGCCGGCTGCGTCAGCCGGACACGAGGGGGGTTGTGCAGTACGAGCGCACCGCCTGGTGCCGAAGGTACGCCACCCGGGACGGCTCGGTGCGGGAAATCTGGATTCCGTCCATGGGTTCGGCCAAGGAGAACCGGTCGAAGGCGGAGATCGCGGCGGCCGCCGCGATCGCGGCGACCGGAGTACCGGCTCGCGGGTCCTTCGGCGAGCCTTACCGGAAGGTCGAGAACGAGGCGGTCCAGCCGCAGCGGGTCCGTGTCATCGGCGTCGGCCTCGCAGACGGCAAGCCCCTCGTCCTGGCGGACTGGGATGTCGAAGAGGCCGTACGTCAGTTCGAGGAACACGCGAAGGAGCGGTATGCCGCCGTACTCGACGGCCAGGCTCTGCGCCCGGGGTCGGACTGCACCACCTGTGAAGGACTGCTCGGCTGCACAGCTCTTCCAGAAGTTCCAGGGTTGCTCGGCGTACCTGCCCCTCGCCGTCCTCGTAAGCGGCGCAGCGTCTCCATCAGCGACCTGCGCGCCTACAAGTCCTGCCCGGCGCGCTTCCATCTGACCCGGGCCCTGTACATCAAGGACGGCCGGACCGAGAACGAGGCGATCCGCCGTGGCCGCGCCGTCGACGCCTGGCTGAACGATCGGCACGGCCAAGATGCCCGTACTCCATGCCGGAACGTTCCTCTTCCTACCGAGCTGCCGGGCCTCACGGGAGCGGAACTGGGCCCCGCTGTCCGCATGGTCGAAGAGCATCGCGCCTTCTGCCCGCTCGACGGGCTGCCGGAGAGCGAACTTGTTCGTACCCAGTGGCGTCTGGCCGCCTACGACCCGGTCGTTGATGTGGTCGTCATCGCCGACCCCGACCTGCTCTACACCGAAGCGGGCGGCTGGGTGTGGCGTGAGACGAAGACCGCGTCGCGCCGCACCTGGGAAGGCCGTTCCCTGCTCCGCGAATATCCACAGCTCGCGCTGGCCGTCTTGCTGATGGCGGCCGGCGTCCCCGGCGGCGATCCCCGCCGCTCACGGATCGAGCTGGAGATCCTCCGGGAGAACGGGTCAGTCTGCGAGGAGTTCGACCCATTCGACCAGGCCACCCGCGACGAGGCAGGCGAGATCGTCGCCGGGCTCGCCGCCGGATGGGCAAGCGACGAAACCTACTCCCCCAGTCCCGGCGACCACTGCGCTGATTGCGAGGTCCGCCGTTGGTGCACCGCTTCAGGAGAACCCCGATGACCGCCGACACGCTGCCTGACGCCGCCGCGGACTGGGCCGCTCACCAAGGCATTCCACTGGTCCGTACGCTGGCCGGCGCCATGCTCGCGCTCGACGCGCAGACCGGGCTTGACGCATTCACCCTGCCTTACCCGCCGGAGGCCCAGCGAGCGCTGGACCGCACGGTCCTGGCCTGCCTGCTCAGGGAAGCCACACCCCCGGCGAGCCTCACCGAACTCGTGTCATGGTGCAAGGACGTGCCCCTCACCGACTGGCCGGTCGACCTGCCCGCGGACGCGATCGGCCCGGAGGACCGGCTGCTTGACCCGGACTCCGGGCGGCCGACCGAGCTCTGCCACGAATGGGCCGAGCGCACCCGCGACAGCGCGCTGGCCTTCCGCGACCGCGAGATCATCCACACCGCGCTGCGCCTGTGTCGGGCATTCGGGGAGGAGGAGGCCTACACCGCCTTCCGTGGCCTGCTCGTCAACCGCCCCGTCCTGACCGCGCCGGAAAGCTTCGAGGTCCTCAACGACCTGGTCCTGGAGCCGGTTCATGAATTGATCCGGCGCATCTACCTCCCGGTTTCCGACAGCTACCGGTACGACGGTGAGTACGTCTGCTGCGCACGCTGTCTGACACTGCTCACTCCCGTCCATGACGGGGAGTGGTGGTGCGAGCGCGACCGCTGCCGCCGCCAGGGACCGGCTCCCCTGGGCAGGCGACTGCGTCCGGAGGAGATGGGCGAGGTACACCAGGTCGAGCGGCCGGTGCGGCAGTTCGTCACCGGGCCTGGTCGTGCCGAGGCAGCCTTGGAGCAGGAGCTGTCGGCATTGGGCTTGGCGGTGCGGATGTGGCCGGGCTACGACGCCTACGACCTGCTCGTCACCTTCCCTGATGGTCACCGCTGGGCCATCGACGTGAAGGACTGGGCGAATCCGCTCTTCCTCGGCCGTTCTGCCCGCCTCGTACCGCAGGAGCCGCCGTACGACGAGGCGTTCTGGATCGTACCCCATCACCGGGTCGCAGCCAGGCGGGACTACGTCTCCGTATACGAGCGGAACCGCCCCTCCCAGGCCCGTGATCTGCCTCTCCTCTCCGACACAGATCTGATCGGACGGGCCAGGGCCCGGGTCCGTAAGCAGAAGGGCGACACTCGTGCGTGACCGCGAAAGCTGGCACCGACTGGTCAGCCGCGAACTCGGTCAGGTCTGGAAGGGCCTGGCCGTAGAGCTGCAAGGCATGAAACCGGCTCACTTGTGCCAAGTCGAACTGGCTCTCCGGCTCCTGCAGCGGCTGGCCCCGGGAGAGCCCGCCGAAGGCGTATACACGCTACTCGGTGGCTACCCCTTCGCCCGCGCGGCAGGCCTGGCCCGCACGGCTGAGCATGACACCATGCTCATCGCCGCCCGACACCTGCTCTGGACGCTGCGCCGGCGCCGCGCCTGGCATCAGTCCCTGGACCTGTATCGCCAGGTACCTCCGAGATTGCGCGCCTACGACGTCCCGGAGGACGGTGGCCCAGCCCTCCAGCTGACCCCGGCGATCGCATTCGACCGCGTCACGGCCTACGACGACGCGCTCGCCAGGCTGCCGAAACACGCGCGCAAGCCACTTTCCCTAGCCCCTGCGGGACGCAGCGGTTTCATGGACCGCCGCCGTCCCACGTCCGTCACCATCCCCGAGGCTCTGGTCTTCGATCCCGTCCCCGGTCACGACTTGGTGCAAGGGCGGCCGGGCGGAGGTGCCCCACTGACGATCAAGCGCTCCGAGCTGCTCGCCACGGCTGTCTGGATGGATGAGCAAGAACGGAAGCTGCATGTGGAGCGACCGGGTAACTGGGAAGAGAGGATCAGCGAGCTGCGGTTCGCACCTCGCGATGCCGACGGCCGGACCTTCAGCGAACGGGACAATATCCATCTCAACGGGCTCATGCATCTGGCCGGCATGGTGGGTGCGGGCAAGAGCACGCTCATGACGCTCGTCGCGGTCTGGGCCGCACAACGGGAGCTGCGCATCACCCTGGTCGTCGGCGACGTCGCCGAGCAGCTGCGGCTCTGCGAGTTGCTGAACGACCTGGAGCTGCCCGCCGTACCGGTGCTCGGACCCACCACGCGCGAGACCCATGTGCAGCGGCTGCATCGGCGGCTCGCCTCGCGCGGCCTGGACAACCTTCTCGACCACGACGCGGCGGGCTTCGACGACCTCAGCACGGCGTGCGTGATCGATGCGCTGCGGAGTACGGAGGCCATCCAGCCTCTGAGATACGCCGACGCGCCATGCACTGCTCTCTACCCGGAGCAGCGCAAAGTTCAGCACACCGCCGACATCGTCCTACCTGAGCCGTATCAGCCAGGCCAGGCCGCGCAGAAACGCCCGGCCGACGAGCTGCGGGGCAGCCAGCGGGGCTGCCCGGTGTGGGCGAGGTGCCCGCGTCACCGCGCGGCGCGCAATCTCGTCGACGGGCTGATCTGGGTCGCCAACCCGGCGAGCCTCGTGCAGAGCGCCGTCCCGCAGCACCTGAACGAGGAGCGGCTGCGCCATCTCGAACTCGCTTGTCTGCTCAGTGACATCGTCATCGTCGACGAGGCCGACTCGGTCCAGATGAAGCTGGACGAGATCTTCGCTCCCTCTGCGACGCTCGTCTCCCCTGGCCCCGAATCCTGGCTCGACCAGTTGCACACCCACAAGATCGAGGAGCTCTCGCGGCGCGGCCGACTGCCCCTCACGGACCAGGACATCGAGCGGTGGAACTCGGCGCTGACCGTCGTCACCGCCGCCACCGACCGGCTCTACCGGCTGCTCATCTCCGGTGAGGAGCTGCGTGAGTGGGCGGACATCGAGTACTTCAGCCCGTGGACCCTGCAGGAGAAGCTACTCGGGGACTGGTTCGACGAGCAGCACCCGGGCCCCGAAGGTGTGCATGACGAGCGGCAGCTGTACGAGCCCTACGACGACGATTCGCCAGACGCCGACGAGAGCCATCCCTTCCAGGGCTCTCTCCGTGCGCAGCTCACGAAACTCCTGGATGCCTTCCGCGACGATCCGCTGGGCGACTCCGGCCCGTACCACACGAGCACCGACGACCTGATCGACACCACGCGCGACCTCCTGCACACCCTCAATACGGCCCGTACCCGCGCCCGCGTCAAAACCTTGCTCGACAAGCTGATCGGGGGCACGCCTGCCTCCGCGCGGGACGACGCCTGGCGCGACCTGACCTGCCGGCGGCTGGAGTTCCTGCTCGTGCTGTCGGCTCTCCACCAG
Organism: Spongiactinospora gelatinilytica; assembly: GCF_003236385.1. GTDB lineage: Bacteria > Actinomycetota > Actinomycetes > Streptosporangiales > Streptosporangiaceae > Spongiactinospora > Spongiactinospora gelatinilytica. The sequence continues at coordinate 6,023 of NZ_POUA01000243.1, read as the reverse complement.
CGGCTGGAACGCCTGACGTTCCTCTGGCCCCAGGTCGAGGCCGCCCTTCGGCTGGACTCCACCGGCAACGAGCTGGCCAGGCGACCACCGCTCGACTACGCGCCGCTCATTCCCGAGGCCCCGATGGGCAACGTCCTCGGTTTCCAGTACCTCCCGGACGAGCGGGAACGCGACGAGGACGGCAACCACAGTGGCACCCTGCGCTTCTTCCGGTGCGCGGGCGTGGGCAGAGAACTGCTTCTCTCCCTCCACGAGCTCGGCGCGGACCCAGGACAGGGACGCCCGGGCCCGCACGTGGTGCTCATGTCCGGCACCAGCTGGGCCGGAGCGTCGACCCGCGCCCACGTCCTGGCACCTGTGGGCGCCGTGCTCATGCCCTCGGAACGCTCGCTCGAGGCGGTGGGACGGTCGCGGTTCGTCACGCGTTTCCTCTATGACGCCGACGGAACGCCCATGAGCCTGTCCGGCACCGACCCCAAGGTCCGGCCAGCGGCCGCCAGGGCTCTCGCCATGCGCCTGGGTAGCCCCGGACGAGGTGGCGGAGCGAGCCCGCTGGAGGAGGAGCTGGCTCTCGTCGGAGACGACAACCGGCGCCGGGCGATCCTGCTCGTCGGCAGCTACAAGGAGGCGAACGCCGTCGCCGACACGCTGCACAGACTGGACCGCTGGCGAGGCAGGGTACGGGTCCTGGCCGCCGACGACGCCGACCTCGATCAGTCCGTACGAGGCACGGACCCGGCGGTCGCGGAGCACGCCACCACGTTGCGGCGGGGCGACCTCGCCATGTTCGCCGAGGACTACGATGCCGAACTGCTGGTGGCGCCCTTGCTGGCAGTCGAGCGCGGGCACAACATCCTCAACACCGATCGCAACGCGGCCTTCGGCACCGCCCTGTTCCTGGCCCGGCCGCATCCCCGTCCTGACGACCTGGCGCTGGCGATCTTCGCCGTGAACGACTGGGTCTGCCGTTTCGTCCGCGACCAGAGGCGGCCCGACAACCGCACGGGACCGGCCACGTTCGGCGAACTCGTCGCCAAGGCCACCGGCCTCGACCGGGCCGGGCTCGACTTTCGCCACGAGGCGCGGCAGGAATGGCGTCGCCTGCTGTCCCGGCGCTACGTCTACTCACGGCTGTCACCCTGGGAGAAGCGGGCCTTCGCCTGGGATCAGCTGGTCACCATGTGGCAGGTCATCGGTCGGCTCGTACGGGGCGGAGTGCCTGCCCGGGTCGTCTTCGTCGACGCCAGTTTCGCCCCGAAGACGGCCCGCGCGCTGTCCCCCGGTGCCACGGGCCCCGTTCCCCTCGAGGACGGCCTCCTCGCGGCCCTTCGCTCCATCCTCACCCCATACTTCGACGCCAAAGCCGGCCCTGCGGCATTCACGGACCCGGCGGACCCGGCCCTCGCCCGGCTGCTCTACCAGCCGCTGTACAACGCCCTGTCCAACCTCGAACACCACCGCTGAGGACACCGTGCCCGTCAACTACGACTTCATCCGCACCTCCTCCTGGCAACCCGTCTCGCCGGAGGCCACCATGGTGGGCCGCTACCGCGCGCTACGCTTCCCCGAGAACTGGCGCGAGGCAGTCCTCGCGCTCTGCAACCTGGGCCGTCCCGAAGGAGCCGAGCTCTACCGCACGGTGCCCACCTACCGCTTCGAGCAGGTGATCCAGGCCTTCGCTCCCGATCTGCTGGTGTTGCCCCGTCCGTCCGAGCACTGGCTGTACGTACCCGAAGGGGTCGCGGACCCGCTACCTGCCCCTGTCTTTCGTGCGCTGCTGGACCGCTGGCTGGGAGACCTACGGCCGGAGCCGGAACACCGTGCCTTCCTCAAGGACGTCCGCGCCGAGCTGTCAGCGTCCCCGCCCGTCTGGGAACCGGTCGACGCCGAACTGCTCCGCTGCCCCACGACCCCGGTCGGCGGCACGGCCGCACCTCTCGCGCATCAATTCCCGCTCAGCACCGACTGGCTGGCAAGACGTGTCCTGGCCCTCGGCCCGTACGAGCACGCGGCCGGTCGACTCCATTTCCGCGCCGTGCCGCGCGGTCCTCGCGACCAGGGCGCCGAACTGGTCTCTCAACCGCTTCCGTCCCCGTCCGGCACACGTACCTGGTGGTATTCGGTCGTTCTCAACATCACCCTGCATACCGTTCCCTTCGACCCTCTCCCCCGATTTCACCTGCACTTCGGCATCCGTCGCTGGGCAACGCGGGTCAGCTCGGCAACCGGTAGGGTCCACCTGCCGTACCGGCGTAGGACGACTGTGCTGTTGCGCCCGCGGGTGCCGTATGTGCCGGGCGCCCCGCTCAGTGAGCGGTACGCCCTGGCCAAGGTGGAACGCCGCTGGGACAAAGAACGAGGAGAGTGGACCACCGGCTGGGTGAACGGCGGGCCAACCGGCATCCTGCGCGGAATCTCGCTGGCCGAGCCGTTCCCCGGCGCGGACGACATCCTTTCCCAACCGGAGGAGTGGCTGGACCAAGGGCTGCGCGCGGGCATCGTGTACAGCACGGCCATGGGCAGCCACCAGGTCAAGGCGGGCCTCATGTCGCATCAACGATCTCAGCTCACCGAATGGGCTGAGCAAGCCCTTTCTCCCGATGTGCGGGCGACCTCCGCATTGGTCCGCACACGGCGCGTGAAATCTGCCAAGCCGCTAAATGCTCCTCCCACCGGCGTAAAGAAGGAGGGTAAGCCTGGAGAAGACGCCCGCAGGGCTGAGGAACGGCGGGCAGGCACAGCCTTCGCGATGTCCTTGCTGACCCCGGAGGCCGATCCGGGAACGCTTCCCACACTGGAGGCACGACTTCTCTGGCAAACCTGTGAGCTACGCGAGGCAGCGGTCACAGGACTCGTCGAACGCCTCGGGTTGAAAGGCGAGGGCGGCGTCTTCACCGAAGCGCAGTACGAGGCCGCACGCCCCGGCGACCCGGTGACCCTTGAGTGGCAGTCCGCCGAGCTCACCGTGCGGCTGCGCTGCGTCAAGCTGACGGCAGGCCTTGGAGAAGGGCTTGCCCTCCCTCCGAAGGGGAAGCCCCGTACCTCCTCGGCGATCGGCGCGGCCGTCCGTGACCGGCGGGCCAGTGCCCGCTCCTGGCTGGCCCACGACATCGCGGGCACGACTCCCACGCTGGCGCTGGTGGAACTCGACCGCAGGGCCGACTTCGAGACCGGCGACCATGACCCCAAGTTCGCGCTCAGGCTCGGCTTCGCAGACGCCGGCGCGGTCACCCAGTTCGTGACGGTGCCCAAGAAGGCCGGGCGATACGACTCGGTGAAGACCCTCGATCACCGCGTTTCCATGGCTTGGGACGACGGCCTGCGCCAGCTCGGCATCCGGGTGCATCCCGAACATAGCCTTGGTGAGAAACTGCCTGTCGGGCTACGGTACGCCGCGGTCTGGCTCGTCAGAAAAAATCGCACGGCACGCAATCGGTGGGCGGCGCACGTCCCGATCGCTGTACTCGTGACTCCGCAACGATCAGGCAGCGGCATCGCCGGTGTCCAGGGATGGGATCCCGAGGCGAATAAGTGGATTCCGTACCCCGCGTTGCTGCTGAAGCTGACGCGGCTCGCGGAGGTCGCCGTACCCGGCGCTGAGCACGGCGAGCCGGGCAGCTACCGCGCCATGGACAAGCAGCGGCGCAACACGGAGGAGTGGCTGCAGAAAATGCTGCGCTCCCTGCGCGGCGTTCCCACGCTGCTCCTCGCCCACGGGCAGAACGCCCGCTCGCACTGGACGTGGCTGCAGGACGGCCGCGTGGAACCAGACCGTATCCGCGACGGCCACGCTCCGGCTCGCCGGCTGCACCCGGATCTGCGGCTCGTCCGCGTGCGGACCGCGCAGGGCCGGGAGACCCCTCAGTGGTGGGGCGTCAACCCGAAGGACGAGGCGAACGGGCTGCCGTCCCATCTGTGGGTGCCGCAGTGCGACGGCGGAAGCCGCGTCTTCTACAGCACCACCCCTAAGCCCGTCCAGTTTCAGACCTCGGCTATCACGGCTGACAAGCTGGCCCCTCGCCGCGGCGGCGAGGACAAGGGCGATACCAGAATCGACACCAGCATCCCAGGCTGGAATCCCGGGCTGGTGGAGATCGCGATTCTCGGATGCCATGAGGACGACGGTGACGAGCCGGAATCGCTGGCGCTCGCCGTGCATCAGTTGCGTCAGCCGCCGGACTACCCGCAATCCCTCGCTCTGCCCCTGCCGCTGCATCTCGCGGGGCTCGGCCAGGAATATGTCCTGCCGACGCTCGCGGAGGAGCTCGACGATGAGGCTTCCGCTGTCGAGGATCCGCAACCCACAGATGCCGACGTGATCTCAGCAGGTGACGGCACCACCCTGGACATGGCAGCAGGACTCTTCACGGAGCCGTATCCCGAGGAGGATCGGCAAGCGTCACCTGACGTGTGAAATATAGGCCGGAAGCCTGGTCATCGACGGCCTTCCCTCGGCTGTTTCGCTCTCTCGGCGAAGGGTCCTTCGCCGAGAGAGCTCATCCACCACCCATCGCGTGCCTGGAGGGCCTCCAAATGATCTTGGCCCGGTGCCTCACCGTTCCACAAACAGGCCACGGACCCGGTCACCCCTCCGATGCGGTCACCGCGGCCCTGAACCAGTCGAGCGCCGCAATGACCACGTCAAACACCACGACGCTCGCCAGCTGGCTGTTCTTGGTGGAGGGATACAGCTCCAGCTTGGCGACAGGAATGTCCACGCCGGGTGCGTAGTTGAGCCGCTGCCGAAGCTCCTCTCGCAGCGCCGGATCGTTGAACGGCTTGCGGTTGCGCAGCAGTCCGAAGGGAATCTCGGCACTCTTGGCGTAGAAGCGGATGGCGTACAGGGACTGTCTTCCGACCTTGATGATCGGCGCGCACGAGGCGTTGGCGGAAGTGCCGTAGTGAAGCTCGCCACCCCGTGAACGCCAGTGCTCCAGCAGCCGCTGAACCGCGCCGGCAGCCTGCGGCCCGTTCTGATCATTGAGCTGACGCAGAAAACACTGCTCCAGTGCCGTCAGCCCTTGCGGCGAAAGGGACTCATCGCCGGCGGCCTCGGTCTCGGCCAGATCCGCGGCGATGGGCAGGCCGAGTAGCTCGGCGATGTCACGTACGCTGAGGTGCTGGTCCGCGGAGGCGCGTCCGGCTTCATCGAAGACGAGCCCTTCCGCGCGCAGCACCTCGTGCACGTCTCGATCGTCGTCGGGATCGACCTGGCGGAAACCGTCGGACACCTGTCCCGACCTGGTAAGGACCCGATGCGCGTTGAGCACTGGGACGCTCGCCAGATGTACCCCGACGGGCACCGGATGCGAGCCGATCAGCTCGGCGAGGTCCGAGTACGAGGTCCAGGTAGCGGTCGGCAGCGCGGCCAAGGCGCTGTGCAGTTGTGTCCAGTCGCGAGAGGCGGCGCTGCCCCGGCCTGACTCCTCCGGCCCGGGCCAGATGGCTATCGCCCGGTCCGCCAGGCGATCGGCACAGGCCAGGATCTCGGCCTTCCCCCAGCGCTCGCAGGCGGCGATCTCCTGGTTCATCACCAGCCCGCTCTGGCCAAGCTGTTTGCGTTTGGCAGCGAAGGAGTTGCTGCTCAGCTCGGAGTTGTAGCCGCTGAGCGTGAGGTTGCCCAGAGTGTGTACGAGCTGGCGATGCAGGAGATCGGCGTCGTCTCCCCCGTCGGAGAGCTCACCCAGCCAATCAGCGGTCAGGGACTGCGGCAGGACGTGCTCGATGGTGATGCGTTTATCGGCGAGGTCCACCCGCTCCTTGCTGCCCAGCGACTCTTCGATTCGCCGCAGGACGAGCTTCTGCTGCACTGAGCGTTTTTCACCGCGGAAGCACAGGTCACAGGCTGGTTGCAGATCCCCGTTCTTGATCGAGAAGTAGAGGAGGCCCCTGCTAAAAGGGTTGTCGACCAAGATCAACCACCAACCAGAGGCCTACATGCTGTTCTACCAGTGAGACTGGTGCTATCGGGAATCACTGCTGCTGCTGATGAAGTTGCAGAGGCAGGAAGTGTTCCTCCCTGA
>NZ_POUA01000242.1 GCF_003236385.1 Spongiactinospora gelatinilytica | reverse complement strand
GGGGAAAAGTGCCTCGCCTGGGGGTCGGTGGGTGACAGGCTTGGGGGCATGGACTTCGTTCCGTACTTCCAGCGTGAGGTTCAGGGGTTCGAGGCCGCGGTCCGGGGGGTGGTGACGGTGAAGTCGCAGCCCAGCCTGCCGATGCTGAAGGCCAGGTAGTCGAGCGTGTCGGCGGACGCGCGCAGGCGGCAGGCGCGGTCGTCCACAGGGGTCAGGACACCGATGCCGCCGGGCAGGCGCGGAGCGATCTGGTCGGCCGGGAGCACCTGTTCTAGTTTGGCCATCGCGCGTACCGAGGCGTCCTCGATCCCCTGTACGGCCTGCGCCGTCGCGGTACGCAGCCCGACCGCGACGGCCACCGCCTCCTCGTCGTCCAGCAGCAGCGGCGGCATCGCCTTGCCCGCCACCAGCCGGGCGGGGGTGTCGCTCATGGGCCAACAGCATGCCACCCGTCCAGGACGGCTACCGGCCTGGACGGGGGCGGGTTCAACCGCTGGTCACGAAGGCCGCGATGTCCTCGACACGGACGATCTCCCCGCGCGCTCCCCAGTTGCCCTCCGGGATTTCGTTGATGTGCACCCACGCGGTGGTGGCCTCGGCGAACCGCCCCGGCTCCGCGTCGGCGTCCGCGAGCACCTGGGTGACGCGCCGCACGATGTCCTGGCGCTTGGCGTCGTTCACCGAACCGGCCGGAACGCCCACGCGCACCACGTACTTCGGCTTCTCCCCGGCGGGCAGCCGCCGGCCGCCGATGAACCAGGCGTCGATCTCGTTCACCACCAGCCAGGAGATGGCCCTGGCCGCCTCGGTGTCCGGGGCGCCCTCGGCGGCCATCACCTCCGACACCAGTCGCCCGCCGATCTTGTCGCGGCTCTCCTCGTCGAGCGAGCCCTTGGGGACGAACAACTCCACGAACGGCATGAGTCAGTCCTTTCATTGAACTCGTACAGGCCACAACGTACAGGTGGTGAGTTCAATGATTCAACCCTCTACAATGAGGGCCATGCAACGGACCAGCTTCGCGGAGATGCACTGCTCGATCGGGCAGTCCCTGGAGCGCGTCGGCGAGTGGTGGACACCGCTGATCGTGCGTGACATCCACCTCGGCCTGCACCGGTTCGACGACATCGCCGAAAACCTCGGCATCTCCCGCAACCTGCTCACCCGCCGGCTGGAGGCGCTGGTCGCCGACGGCATCGTGGCGCGCCGGGCGTATCAGGAGCGGCCGCCGCGGCATGAGTACCACCTCACCGAGGCGGGCCGCGACCTCGTGCCGGTGCTGATGGCGCTGATGGCCTGGGGCGACAAATGGATGACACCGGCGGGCGGCCCGCCGGTGCGCCTGGTCCACCGCGACTGCGGGGCGGAGTTCACCCCGCAGGTCTGCTGTTCGGCCTGCGGCCGGCCGGTGAGCACCGCCAATGTGCGGGCGCTGCCCGGCCCGGGCGCCGCGTCCGGGCCGGGGACCAGGGTGCTGGCCCGGCGCAGCGGCCTCGCGCCCGAGGAGCCGTGACCCATTACGGCTCGTCAGGGCGTGAGGTCGGTCACCCCTTTTCCGGTGGAAATGTCGAACGGGACGGAGACCTGATCGTGGGCGATCAGCCATTCACCGTCTATCTTCCGGAAGCACAACGTGGCCCGGACCCACATTCCGCTGGTCGCCGTGCCGTTTCGCAACGTGCCGCTGAGCCGGCCGAAGAAGTGCCCGTACGCCACCTCGTCGCCCACGGTGAAGGCCAGGTCGCGAACCTCGTACGCCACCTTCTCGAAGAAGGTGAAGACGTTCCGCCAGTTGTGCAGTTTCGCTTCGATCCCGACGTGCCGCAACGGCGGCTCGACGTCGAAGGACACGACGTCCGGCGTGTAAAGCCGGCGCAGCGCCTCGACGTCCTTGGCCCCGATTCCTGCGACCACCTTGTCGATGTGCCGCCGGAGTTCGGCTTCGTGCATCTCGCGTAGTGCGGTCATCGCCGCCCGTCCCTTCCGTCCGCTGTGGTGTCACGCCTTCTCGGCAGTACGACGACAGGACACCCGCGAATGTCAGAGCGAGGGCAGGGCGAGCGCGTGGTCGATGCCCTGGCCCACGAAGGCGCGGGCCAGCCTGGCCCGGCGCAGCCGCCAGGCCGGTGACCTGCGGACCGGCCCGCCGTACCGCCGGTCGTAGATGTCACCGACCAGGTCGGGGTGCGCGCCCAGCTCCAGCAGCACCGGGAACGCCTCCCGCTTGGAGATCATCCCGCCGCCACGCAGCGTGACGGTGGCACGGCCGAGGGTCAACACGCCGGAATCGACCCAGTCGTCGGCGAGCCACGGCCGCAGCCGGGCGGTCAGCGGACGCCAGTAGCCGTCCAGTTCGCCGCGCACGAACCGGGTCAGCTCGCCGTCGGTGACGGGTGGGATCATGCCGGTCGGGCCGGGGCCGTACAGGGTGACGCCGTCGCGGAGGAGTTCGCGCCGGATCACCGGGGAGACCGGCCGGTGGTACAGCTCGGAGAAGGCCCAGGTCAGATGCTCCCGCTCCGGGTCGTGCAGGTGGTTTTTGACCAGGTAGGAGCAGTGCAGGCGGGCGGCGAGCGGATGGTCGTCGGTGAGGCCGCGGTGCACGGCGGTGAGCCGGCGGGCCTGGTCGCGGTCCGGTGACTCGGCGATGACCGCGAGCAGGTCGAGATCGCTGCGCCTGAGCTGGAAGTCACCGGAGGCGAGCGAGCCGTGTACCCAGAGGGCGACGAGCGGAACGGCGGCCATCACCTCGGTGGCGAACCGCTCGATCAGCGCGCCCGCGACCTCCTCTGGATTCATGGTCCAACCGTCTCACGTATTTCGGACCCCGGCACCGCCCGACCGGTCTGATATGGCACTCCAGCCGTCCTGAGAATGGCATTGACACGCGGTTACCCGCGAGTAAGTATCAGCTCACGGCGCGCCGTCCCGATCCCCTGCGCACTCTCCCCCTAAGGACGGCCAAATGAGCTTGCGTGTTCGCGTGAGCATGGTCTTTTTCGCCATGGTCCTAGCCATCTCGGCAACGGCGATTCCGGCCGGCGCGGCGGCCGCCGGTGATGTCGTCTCGGCGCAAAAGGTCACCCTCTACTACGACCCGGCCAGATTGCTGAAGGTGCCGGCGAAGGCGTGGAAGATCCTGTACCACTCCACGTCGGCGACGGGCGCGCCGGTCCAGGTCTCCGGGACCGTGCTCGTGCCCAAGACCCCCTACCCCGGGACCCGGCCGATCATCGGATACGCGGTCGGCACCAAGGGGCTGGGCGACCAGTGCGCACCCTCGGCGCTTTGGCAACGCGGCAAGGACAATGAGATCGCGCTGGTCAGCCTGCTCCTGGCGCGCGGCTGGGCGGTCGCGGTCACCGACTACGAAGGGCTCGGCACACCCGGCCCGCACACCTACATGGCGGGCGTCTCCCAGGGCCATGCCGTCCTCGACGCGATCAGGGCGGCGGCGCGGGTGCCGGACGCGGGGCTGTCCGCGTCGGCCGAGGTCGGCGTGCTCGGCTACTCCCAGGGCGGCGCGGCGGCGGGCTGGGCGGCCCAGCTCCAGCGCGCGTACGCGCCGGAGCTGCGGCTGCGCGGCGTCGCGGCGGGCGGCGTGCCGGCCGACCTCAAGCGCGCCGCCGACCACCTGGACGGCCGCGCCCACTTCGGGCTGGCCGCGGCGGCGGGCGCCGGCCTGGACTCCGCCTACCCCGAACTCGACCTCGACGGCTACCTCACCGCCGAGGGCCGCACGCTGTTCGCCGGAATCCGCGACGATTGCACCGGCGCGATCGTCGACAAGCTGGCCGGCCGTAGGTTCTCCCAGCTCACCACGGCCGACGTGCTGAACGCCCCCGCCTGGCAGGCGCGGCTGAACGAGAACCGGCTGGGCGGGCGGACGCCCGGCGTCCCGATCTACCTGTACCACGCCGACGACGACGAGATCATCCCGATCGCGATCGGCCGGACCCTCCGCCGCGACTGGTGCGACCGGGGCGCGAAGGTCCTGTGGACCCCGCTGCCCGCGCCCAACCACACCACCGGCGCGGTCGAGGGCGCGCCGATCGCCATCGCCTGGCTGTCCAGCCGCTTCGAGGGCCTGCCCGCCCTCTCCAACTGCTGACCAGGCGATAACGCACCGATCCCGCCAGGGCGCCCTGGCGGGATCGTTTTACATACGGCACGCATTTGCAGAAAGGCGGTTCAGCAGCCCTCGAACTGCGGAACGGTGACGGTCAGTTTGAGCCCGGTGCGGCCGAACCATTTGCCCAGCAGTTCCTTGGCCGTGCCGTCCAGGTACATTTCGCTGATCGCCCGGTTGATCGCCTCGCAGGCGGCCACGTCGCCCTTCTTGAGGCCCACGCCGTACCGCTCGTCGGTGAACGGCGCGTTGACGAACCGGACCGACGAGGTGCCCGTCTCGCCGGCGAGGCCGGCGAGGATCAGGTCGTCGGTGGAGACCGCGTCCACGGAGCCGTCGGCCAGCTTGGCCGTGCATTCGCGGTAGCTCGGCATCTCGACCAGGCTCACGTTGACCTTGCGCTCCTCCTTGACCCTGCGCCAGGAGTTGGAGCCGGTGACCTGGCAGAGCTTCTTGCCCGCCAGGTCGCGCACGTCGTCGATGCCGGTGTCCGAGGCGCGGACCAGGGTGTCCTGGTGGGCGACGTAGTACGGCCCGGCGAAGTCGACCTTGACCTTGCGCTCGGCGGTGATCGAGTAGGAGGCGACGATGAAGTCGATCTTTCCCTGCCGGAGCATCTCCTCCCGCTCGGCCGACTTGGTCTCCTTGTAGACGACGTTCTTCGCGCCCAGCTTGCGGGCCAGATAGGCGGCGACGTCCACGTCGAAACCCTCGTTCCGGCCCTTCTTCAGCGCGCCGAGTCCCGGCTGGTCGATCTTCACGCCGACGATCATCGTCTCCTTGCCGACGATCGTGCTCGTCTGGGCGCCGGCCAGGCCGCACCCGGACACGCCGAGGACCAGGGCGGCGGCGATCACCGCGTGCCGTACGCGCATGACGGGTCTCCTTTCAGCGGTACTCGCTCAGCCGCGGCCGGACGCCGAGCAGGATCAGCACGGCGGCGGCCAGGGCGGCGCCGGGCAGCAGCCAGTCCCAGCCGCCGAGCGACGCGTCACCCTTCTTGATCTCCTCGTCGAACGTCCCGCCGTGCAACTTGATGAGGTCCACGAGCGCGTTGTCGTACGCCTGGAACCCGCGGCTCAGGTCGCCCATCCGCTCCCCGATGGCCTCCGCGCCCTTCTGGGCGTTCGCGAGCAGGCGCATCTGCCGGTCGGCCTGCTGGAAGCGCTGGTAGCCCTTCAGCACCCGCACCAGCGCCGCCTTCTCGTCCGGGCGGTTCATGACGCTGCCGGCCTCGTCGCCGTGGAAGCCCAGGAAGCCGATCGAACCGGGGTAGGCGGCCACGACCTTGTCGACGCCGACGTAGTACTTGTCCAGGCTGCCGCCGGGCGTGAACAGCACCTTCTGCGAGTTGTCCAGGTAGACCTGCTCGTAGGTGTCGGCGCGCTCGGGGTCGAGCAGGTAGCGGCTCTGGTCGCCGTGCATGGTGTTGCCGATGGCGCGGGCCCGGGACATCGCGAGGACCGAGTTGAAGCCCTCCTCCTTGGCCTTGCGCAGCCCCTCGGCCCCGTTGCCGAGCAGCAGCACGGCGGCGACGGTGAGCACGCCCACCGTCACGGTGGCCACCAGCAGCGCCGGGTTGGTCACCCGGCGGAACCTGCGGGCCAGGAAGACCTGGATCACCACCAGGGCGGCCAGCGTGCCGAGGCCGACGACCCCGACGACGATCCGCCCGATGTTGATCGCCAGGTACTCCTCCTCGTACGTCTGACGCACGATGGTGCCGCTCTCCAGCGTCAGGTTGTACGCCTTGGGCAGCAGGTCCAGCCGCATCAGGTCGGTCGCCTCCCGATAGACCGAGATGACCTGGGCGGGCGGCGGGCCCGCCGGGTGCGCGGCCTGCTGGTTCAGCAGCATCGCGCGCTCGGCGAGCTGCTGGTAGCGGCCGAAGCCGTTGAGCAGCGCCTCGACCGTGCGCTTCTCCGTGGGGTCGCCCATCGCGAGGTCGCTGGCCAGCAGCAGCGCCTTGCCGACCTCCGCGCGGCGCTGCTCGTAGCGCTGCACGGCCTTGTCCTTGCCGGTGCCGAGGCCGGTCTCCCTGCCGATCAGCAGCACGTTGGCCACCTGGGCGTCCATGTCGCTGAGCGCGAAGTACATGTCGGCGGTGGCGACCACCTGCGGGCCGGCGTCCTCGCCGATGACCGAAAGGCCGTCGCGGACGTTGCCGATCGCCCAGAACGTGCCGCCGAACATCACCGCGACCGCGAACAGGCACACCGCGGCCTGCGTGCGGATGCGCCCGGGCACGGTACGGCGGCGCGGAGCCCGCGCGGGCCGGGGCGCGGGCGCCAGGCTCTGCATGGGGTCCGGCGGCGTGCCGACGACGGCCGTCGTGTTCCCCTGCGGGTGGGCGATGGCGGCCGTCGCCTGCGGTTCACCGCCGGGGGCGGGCGTCAGTGGAGGCGCGGTCATGGTGCCTCACCCTTTCCGTAGCGTGATCACGGTCCACGCACCGAGCTGGATGCGGTCGCCGTCGCCGACCGGCACCGGCACGTTGGGCGGCAGCGCGTCGCGCGAGCCGTTGACGGTGGTGCCGTTGGCCGAACCGGGATCGACGAGCATCCACGACCCGTCGGGCTGGGCGAGCAGCACCGCGTGCAGGTGGGAGACCCCCGGGTCCTGTGGCGGGCCGGTCAGGTCGATCTCGGGGCTGAGGTTGCGCGAGCGGCTGCGCCGCCCGATCCTGACCTGCGCCCCGCCCAGCGGAAACCGCCGCTCGGGGCAGTACGGCGGGAACGGCACGCTCGCCGCGTCCGGGCCGCCCTGCCCGATGACGGTGTTGTAGTAGACGCGGTCGGCGGTGACCACGGCCTCCCACAGACCGGCCTGCGGCTCCGCGACCGGCGACGGCTGGGTGCCAGGCGCGAGGGGCGCTGGGGGCACCGGCGGCGGCGCGGACAGCGGCGGGGGCCCCGCGAACGCGGCCGTCGCCTGCGGCGGCGACAGCCGTCCGGACTGCCCGGCCCCCCGGCCCTCCAGGATCGCCTGCACCGACTGCGCCTGCTCGGCCATCCGCACCGCGCCGGACATCTCGCTCGCGTAGTCGTAGCCGCAGTCCTCGCAGAACCGGCCCGTTCTCGGCGCGTCGCAGTCCGGGCACGCCGTGCGCTCGCCCTCGCCCCCCGAAGTCGCCGCGGGGGCGGCCGGAGGAGCCGACGGCGTGGACACGACCGGGGCCGCCGCGGAGGCCACGCCCCCCATCGCCGTCCCGCAGATGTCGCAGTAGTCCGTGGCCTCCGACTCGTGGCCGGATGGACATGTCGCCATCGCTGGTGCTCCTCCTCACTCTCGGGTCTCGGGTGTCGGGCCGGGCCGTCAGCCCTGGGGCTCCTTGCGCATCCGCGCCGTACGCACCGAACCGGTGTCCAGCGCGATCTCGGCGGCCTTCTCCACGTCGGGCTTGAGCCGGGCGGTGCCGCTCTCGGGGTCGAAGTCGATGACCCGGTCGAGCAGCTTGGCGGTGTCACCGTTGCCGGACTGCTGGGCGATGCCCCTGGCCCGGCCGAGCCGGGCCGTCGCCAGCTCCAGGTCGCCGTCCTTGCGGGCCTGGAGGCCGTCCTGGATGAGCTGGGCCAGCTCCTGCTGCCCGGTGTAGTGGGCGACCCTGGGGTTGATCCTGGTGGAGGCGACCGGGTCGGCGCTCCACTCCGCCAGCACGTTGCCCGCGGCGAGCTGCGCGCCGGTGTCGGGCACCATCACCCGCACCCACGCGGCCCGCATCTCCTGGCCGACCGTGCCCGGCTGCACCTGGATCGCCAGGTGGTACTCCCGCGACTCCGCGCCCCACGAGCCCGTCGGGTAGTCGCCGTCCAGCGGCCCGGAGGCGGTACGGCGGGCGGTGAGGTCCTCCAGCGTCGGCGAGACCTGCTTGAGGAACTTGAGCGAGGCGTTCTGCGGCGTGCGCACCCGCAGCACCACGTCGGCCACCGCCTTGCCCATCGCGGTCTGCGTCATCGCCCGGAAGTCGCCCTCCAGGTCCTTGGGGTCGGAGATGTCGCCCACCGTGCCGAGCAGCGCGGAGGCGACCTTGCGCAGCTCGGCCACCACCCAGCCGTCGCCGACGCCGCGGCAGTCGCAGACGAACTTGCCGGTGCAGTAGGCGAGGTCGGCGTCGAACTCGGGGGCGTCCTGGTGCTCGTTCTTGCCGTCGGTGAGCAGGATCGCGTGCTTGATCGCGTGCGGGAACGGCTGGAACAGGTCGGCGGCCAGCCGCAGCCAGCGGCCGATCGCGGTGCCGCCGTCGGCCTCCATCCGGCTGATCGCGGCCTTGGCCGCCTCCCGGCTGCCCCGGTCGGCGGGCACCAGGCGGCGATCGTGCGGGAAGACCATGTGCGCGTAGGCGGTGCCGGAGACGATCGCGAAGTGGACGCCGTCGCGCAGGGTGTCCACCGCGGCCATGGCCGCCTTGCGCGCCTCGTTGATCTTGCCGAAGGACATGGAGCCCGACGTGTCCACGATGATGACCTCGGCCGCCTGCTGCTCCTGCGCCAGGCGCTCCACCGGCCCCGCGGCCTCGACGGTGAGGACCGCGTGGACCTCCGTGCCGTCCATCGGGAGGTACTTGTTCTGGTCTACGCGGATGGTGAACTGCGGCTGCTCGGTCACTTGGGCGTGCTTCCCTTCTCGAACGGGATCACCAGCACGGTGATGTTGTCCCGGCCACCTGCGTCGTTGGCGAGCCGTACCAGTGCCTGGGCGGTGGCCAGCGGGGCGCGGGCGGCGTCCTGGGCGGCCCTGGCCATGTCCTCGGGGGCGGGCAGATAGCCCCAAAGTCCGTCGCTGCACACGAGCACCACCCCGGGCCCGTCCGGCTCGAAGGTGCGGACCTGCGGGATCACCTCGCCGGCGTCCGCGCCCAGCCAGGCGGTCAGCATCCCGGACTCGGTCGCGTCGTCGAGGGTGAGCCTGGCCGGGGTGGCCCCCAGCCAGTACGCGCGGCTGTCGCCGACCCAGCCGATGGTGACCCGGCCCCTGCCGACCACCGCCGAGACGAACGTGCAGGCGGGCGCGTCGTGCAGGGTGCCGAGCACGGCGATGGCCTCGGCGGCCCTGGCCACCGCGGCGCGGGTGGCCTCCACCGGGCCGGTGCCGCCGCGCAGCTCCTTGACCAGGGTGGCCGCGCCCGCCTCGGCGGCGGCCAGCGAGCCGTCGTCGGGGCGCGGGGAGGAGGACACCCCGTCGCACACGATGCCCGCGACGACCTCGGCGTCCACCGCGAGCAGCGCCATCGCGTCCTCGTTGCGGCTGTGCCGCTTGCCGCGGTCGCTCACCCCGGCCGCGCGGCCCGCCTCGACCTCGGCGTGGTCGCGGGCGGTCGGCTGGCGCAGGCCACAGCGCTCGCAGTAGCCCTCGGCGTCGATGGCGGCGGCCCCGCACGCGGCGCACGCGCCGGGGGCGCCGACCTGGAGCGCCCGGCCGCACTCCTCGCAGAAGGTCTCCCCGGCCAGCACCGGATACCCGCAGTGGGGACAGTTGCCGCTCATCTCACACCCACGTTCTCGGGCGCACGGCGTTGGCCTTGTCGACGTACGCATGGCGGTCTTCGATGGCCCCCGACCCCCTGGCCAGCTCGCGGTAGACGCCTTCGAGGCGGCGCCGCACGCCGTTCTCGCTCAGCTCCGCGCCGAGCAGCGGCGGGCCCACCGTGCCCCGCCGGCCGCTCGCCTCGACCCAGGCGAGCGCGACCTCCAGCAGCTCGGCGGCCAGCCGGTTGTGCCGCCCGGGGTCGAGGTCCAGGTCGGTCAGCCGTTCGCCGGCGACCATCAGGTCGTCGGCGGGCAGCGCGTTCGGCTCGCGTCCGCGTACGGCCAGCGCCACCGCCGCCATCTGCGCCGAGACGTAGTGGCTGGAGGTGGTCGGCACCTCGTCCAGCACCCGCGTCGCCGACGCCCGGTCACCGACCGCCAGGCACACCCTGGCCAGCCCGAACGCCGCGCTCACGTACGCCCGGTCGGTACGCCAGACGCCCGCGTAGTGCCGGGCGGCCTCGTGGTGGTCGCCCGCGCACTCGCGGGCGAAGGCCAGCGCCATCCGCGGCGCGCGCTCACCGGGCATCCGGTAGTAGACCTCGTCGAAGAGGCGCAGCGCCTCGGCCAGGTTGCCCCATGCCAGCTCGCGCAGCCCGTGGTACCACAGCACCCGCCAGTCCCACGGGGCCTCGTTCGCGGCCTGCTGCAACACCTCCGCCGCCCGCGGGTTGCGCTGCTCGATCAGGGCCCTGACCAGCGCCAGCCGGGTCTCCAGGGTGGCCACCGGGGAGGCGTCCAGCATGCCGACCAGGTCGTCGAGGGTGCGCGCGGTGATGCCCGCCAGATAGCCCGCGGCCTGGTCGCCGGGATCGACCAGCGGCGTGGGCAGCGCGGCCACCGCCGAGTCGGCCGCCAGGCGGTCGAGCACCTGGCCGGTCTGCGGGCCGTCGGCGGCGAGCGTGGTGGCCGCCGCCAGGCGCTCCGGCCCGAACTCGGTGGACAGCGCCGGGCGCGGCCTACCGTCCTCGGCCGCCCTGATCTCCCGCAGGACGCCGGTGAGCTGCTCGGACATCTCCTGGGCGCTTTGGAAGCGGCGGCTCGGCACCGGATCGGTGGCGCGGTGCAGGAAGCGGTGGAAGGACTCATAGGCGGCCAGCAACGGCTGGCGGTCGGGGGTGGGCAGCGGGGCCTCGCGGTTGTCCACCGCCGGGCTGAACGGCATGCACAGCACGGCCAGCATGCGCCCGACCGTGTAGAGGTCGGAACTGACCGAGGGGCCGTCCTTGGCGATCTCGGGCGCCTGGTAGCCGACCGTGCCGTAGATGGAGCTGTCCTGGTCGTCCACCCGGCGGACCGCGCCGAGGTCGATCAGCTTGAGCTGGTCTTCGACCTGGATGACGTTGGCGGGCTTGAGGTCGCAGTACAGCAGTTGCCGGTCGTGCAGGTAGTCGAACGCCTTCAGGACCTCAAGGATGTAGGCGATGGCCTGGCCGACCGGCAGCGCCTCGCGGTTGCCGGTGGCCGAAAGGCGGCCCTTCAGCATGTCCTGGAGCGACTGCCCGCCGACGTACTCCATGACGATGTAGCCGACCATCGTCCCGGTGGTCGGGTCGGGGTGCTGCACGAAGTTGAAGATCTTGACGATGTTGGCGTGGTCCACGCCGGTCAGGAACCGCCGCTCGGCCTCGGCCGCCAGCAGCGCCTCCACGTCGCCGGTGTCCAGCAGGCCCTTGAGCACCACCCACCGGCCGTCCAGGTTGAGGTCGGCGGCCAGGTAGATCCAGCCGAGGCCGCCGTGCGCCAGGCAGCCCTTGACCTCGTACTGCCCGGACACCAGGTCGCCGTCGGCGAGCTTGGGGGTGAAGGAGAAGCGGGTGCCGCAGTGCGGGCAGAAGCCTTCGGCGCGGCCCGGCCGGTCGCCCTTGGCCCGGCCCACCGGCTTGCCGCACGACCCATTGGAGCAGTAGCGCTTGTGCTCGGGGACCTGCGGGTCGCGCAGCACGACCTGGGAGGGGTCGCGGTAGGGCACCGGCGGCACCTCGACCAGGCTCGCGCCGAGCGAACTGCGCCGCGAGCGGGTCGAACTGCTGCCACGCCCGCTCACCGGGCCGGTCGAGGGCGCGGTGCCGAGGTCGATGCCCCGGCCGCGCCAGCCCGCGGAGACCGGGGCGCTGCCGCCCTGCCAGCCGGACACCGGCGCGCTGCCCGGCCGCTGCGGCATCGACGGAGGTGCGGACTGCTGCTGAGGCGGGGATGGGGGCGCAGGCTGGACCTGCCCGGTCTGCGGG
>NZ_POUA01000241.1 GCF_003236385.1 Spongiactinospora gelatinilytica | reverse complement strand
GTCGGCGTGAACCGGGGGGCCGCGGGGTGGGTCGTCCGGCCCGGATGGTGCCACGCTTTCGCGCCGGAACCGTTGCTGGCCAGCGGGGAACGCTGGGCGTACTGCTGCTGACGGCGCGGGATCACTGGGGGGTTCGCGGTGATGGTCAGGCGTGGCCGGTTCGACGACATATAGGAGGGAGGGCCGGTGGGCTGCGGTGAGGGGCTTCAGGTGGAGCGGTGCGGCGAAGCGAAGGTCATTGGGCGTACGGCGGTGAGGACCGTACGCCGGAGCGTCCGTACTACGCGGAATCAAGGCCGGTGGCCGTCCGTACTGCGTGCCATGGGACGACAGAGCGGGCATCGATACCGGATTTGACCAGGGCGAAGTCGGCCCCGGGGCGTCTGGGGCCGGGCCGGTAACTATTTCGGATCCAATATTGATTCTCCAACTTGAAGCACCCTAACCTCACACTCCAACAGCAACAACCCCTATTGGAGCCAGGATGCGCAGCCGTCACCTGAGCATCGCGGCGATCTCCGCGACCGCCCTGTTCGCCATCTCCGCCTGTGGTGGAGCAGCCCAGGACACCTCTTCCACCACCGCCGACACCGCTCAGCGCGGCAGCAAGTCCGCCGGCAAGGTGGCGGCTCCCGCCAAGTTCACCGAAAAGGGCACGATCACCTACTGCTCGACGTTCACCAACCCGCCCCGTTCCTACACCGACAACGGCAAGCAGGTCGGGGCCGAGATCGAGCTGGGCACCGCGCTGGCCGCGACGCTCGGGCTCAAGCCCAAGTGGGTGCAGATCCGGGTGGACGGGCTGATCGCGGCGCTGCTCGGCGGCCAGTGCGACATGATCGTCAGCCAGCTCAAGATCGTGCCGGAGCGGGACAAGACCGCCTGGCAGTTGCCGTACTCGATCGCCGCCACCCAGCTCGTCGTGGCCAAGGGCAACCCCAAGCAGGTCAGTGACTTCGAGTCACTGGCCGGCAAGAAGGTCGCCGCGCCCGACGGGACCGTCGCGCACGACCTGCTGGAGCAGATGAACAAGCGGTTCACCGCGAGCGGCAAGGCGCACATCCAGATCGTTCCGCTGGCCAGTACCACGGACCTGTTCCAGCAGGTCGCCGCCGGCGTGATCGACGCCGCGGCGACCACGTACTCGGCGAGCTCCTACTACATCGGCAAGGCCCCCGAACGCCTGGAGACCGCGGGGCCGCCGTGCCTGTCGGACGTCAAGGCGGGCGGCCGGATGGGATTCATGATCAACAAGCTGGACAAGGACCTCTACGACGCCATGGGGAAGGCCATGGACGCCGTCCGTGAGACCGGGGAGTACCAGGAGATCTTCCACAAGTACGCCCTGGACAAGGAGACCCTGGACGCCGCCGAGACGGCCAAGCCGGTGGCGTGCGTACCGGAGGGGTCCGGCGCGTGAGCTTCGACTGGTCCTTCCTGTGGACCCACATGTTCGACCTGAGCCCGCACTACGGCGTGGGCCTGCAGCGCACGCTGTTCATGGCGGTGATCTCGATGATCTTCGGAGTCATGCTGGGCATGCTGGTGGCGCTGGCCAGGCTCTCCAAGATCCGGGTGATCAGCGGGCTGGCCGCCCTCTACGTGTGGCTGCTGCGCGGCGTGCCGGAACTGGTCATCCTCATTCTCCTCTACACCGGCCTGGCCGCCGCCGGCATCTTCCGCTTCAATGACATCACCGTCTTCGGCATGGTGCTGCCCGCCGCGATGCAGGCCGCCATCTTCGGCTTCTCCATCCGCGAGGGCGCCTACATGGGCGAGATCTTCCGCGGCGGCATCATGGCCGTGGACCGCGGGCAGGTCGAGGCGGCCAAGGCGCTCGGCATGAAGCGCATCGCCACGCTGCGGCGGATCATCCTGCCGCAGGCCATGCGGGTCGTCGTGCCGCCGATGGGCAACCAGTTCACCATCATGCTCAAGGCCACCTCGCTGGCCAGCGTGCTCGGCGTGCCCGAACTGCTGCTCACCACGCAGACCTTCGCCGCCGAGACCTTCCGGGTGTTCGAGCTGTTCATCGGGCTGGCCGTCAACTACCTGATCCTCACCACGGTCTGGACGTTCATCCAGTCCCTCATCGAGGCCCGGCTGGCGCGGCACGAGGCCGACACCACGACCGAGGGGCCGCTGGCCCGCGCCCGCCGTCACCTGTTCGGCGCCGCCACCCCGGCCGGAAGGAGGGCCGCGTGAACAAGAGCGACGTGGTCATCGAGGTGCGCGGCGTCCACAAGTGGTACGGCGAGCTGCACGTCCTGCACGGGCTCGACCTGGACGTACACCGGG
The DNA here is from genome assembly GCF_003236385.1 of Spongiactinospora gelatinilytica. Taxonomy (GTDB): domain Bacteria; phylum Actinomycetota; class Actinomycetes; order Streptosporangiales; family Streptosporangiaceae; genus Spongiactinospora; species Spongiactinospora gelatinilytica. Next base: position 9,659 of record NZ_POUA01000241.1, on the reverse strand, counting down.
GCGAGGTGGTCTGCCTGATCGGTACGTCCGGTTCGGGGAAGAGCACGCTGCTGCGCACGATCAACCACCTGGAGACGATCCAGGAGGGCCGGATCACCGTCAACGGTCGCACGGTCGGCTACCGCGAGGAGGGCGGCAAGCCGGTCGCCGCCCGCGAGGACGTGATCGCCGCGGCCCGCGCGGGCATCGGCATGGTGTTCCAGAACTTCAACCTCTTCTGGCACATGACCCTGCTCCAGAACGTGATCGAGGCCCCGATCCAGGTGCTCGGGCTGAACGCGGCCGAGGCCCGCGACCGGGGCAGGGAACTGCTCAAGCGCGTCGGCCTGGCCGACAAGGCCGACGTCTACCCGCGCAAACTGTCCGGCGGTCAGCAGCAGCGCGGGGCCATCGCCCGCGCGCTGGCCATGCGGCCGGACGTGATGCTCTTCGACGAGCCGACCAGCGCCCTGGACCCGGAGACCATCGGCGAGGTGCTGACCGTCATGGAGGAACTCGCCGCCGACGGGATGACCATGATCGTCGCCTCGCACGAGATGGGCTTCGTGCGGCGGGCCGCGCACCGCGTCGTGATGATGGAGAACGGCGTGATCGTCGAGGACCTGCCCGCCGCCCGGGTGGACGAGAGCACCGGCCGCATCCGCGACTTCATCCAGAAGTTCCACTGAAACACCGAAGCCGTCCAAGAATGGGGGAAGATCGCTGATGCGCTGCGGCGAGGCGATCGTGGCCACCCTGCGCCACTACGGTGCCGACACCGTGTTCGGCATCCCCGGCGTCCACACGCTGGAGTACTTCCGCGGGCTGGCCCGCCAGGACGTGGGGGTGGTGCTGCCCCGGCACGAGCAGGGCGCGGCGTTCATGGCCGACGGGTACGCCCGCGCCACCGGCAGGCCCGCCGTCTGTTGCGTGATCACCGGGCCCGGCGTGACGAACGCCGCCACGGGGATCGGCCAGGCGTATGCCGACTCGGTGCCGATGCTGGTGCTGGCCAGCGTCACCCGGCTGGACACGCTCGGCCGCGGGCGCGGGCACCTGCACGAGAGCAAGGACCAGCGGGGCATCGTGGAGCCGATCACCGGGCTCGCCCTGAGCGCGCGGTCGGTGGCCGAGCTGCCGGAACTGCTGGCCCGCGCCTGGGGCGCGCTGACCTCCGGCCGCCCCCGCCCGGTGTACGTGGAGGTGCCGATCGACCTGCTGGCCGAGGAGGTCGGCGACGGCTGGACGCCCCTCCCGCCGGTCATCGAAGCCGACCCACGCGAAGACGTCACAGAGGCCGCCACACTGCTGGCCGGAGCCGAACGCCCCGCCATCATCGTGGGCGGCGGCGCCAGAAAAGCCGCCGCCGAGCTGCGCGAACTGTCCAAGAGGCTGGCCGCCCCCGTGCTCACCACGGTCGCCGGGCGCGGAACGGTCCCCGACGACGGCCCGCTCAGCACCGGGCGCGTACTCCAGCGCGCCGCCGTACGGGAGTGGCTGGCCGAGCGGGACGTCGTACTCGCCGTCGGCACCGAACTGTCCTCCACCGACATCAACGTGGACACCCTCCCGCTCAGGGGCAGGCTGATCCGGATCGACGTGGACCCGCTGCACCTGCCCGGCGACTACCCGGACGCGCTGTGCCTGCGCGGCGACGCCAGGCAACTCACCGGAAAGCTGCTCACCCTGCTCCCCGGCCGGCACCCGGACACCTCCACAACAGAGCAGGAGGTCAAAGAGCTCAGGGCACTGGCCGAGGCCGCGGCCCCGCCGTACCGGCCCTGGCACCGCACCGTCCTGGAAGCGATCTTCGCGGGCCTGCCCCCCGATGTCCGCGTCTTCTCCGACATGACCCAGCTCGCCTACACCGCGACCCAGGTCGTCCCGATGCGGGAGCCGGGACGCTGGAACCACCCCTCGGGTTTCGGCACGCTCGGCTACGCCGTACCCGCCGCGATCGGCGCGCTGGTCGCGGACCCGGACCGGCCCGTGGTGGCGCTGGCCGGCGACGGCGGCATCCTCTACACCGGACAGGAGATCATCACCGCGGCCGAGCTGGGCCTGCCGCTGATCGTGCTGCTCTGGAACAACCAGGCGCTCGGCCAGATCCGCGACGACATGATCGCCCGCGGCATCGAGCCGATCGCCGTCACCCCGCGTACGCCGGACTTCGCCGCCCTGGCCACGGCCATGGGCGCGGCCGTCGAACGCCCGGCCACCGTCGCCGACATCACCCCGGCCGTGCGCCGGGCCGTCGAACGCGGCGGGCCCGTCCTGGTCCAGCTCGACGAGGAGGTACTTCGCGCATGACCACCACCATCGCCCACCACATAGGCGGAAACTGGGTCGAGGGCGAGGGCGCGCCGCTGCTCGACGTCAACCCGGCCTTCCCCGGCACGGTCCTCGCCGAGGGCAGGCACGCCACCCCGGCGCAGGTGGATCGGGCGGTCGAGGCGGCGGCCCTGGCCGCGCCGGGCTGGGCCGCTACGCCGTTCCGGTCTCGCGCCGCCGTACTGGTCAGGGCCGCCGCGCACATCCGCGCGCACGCCGACCAGTGGGGCAGGGAGCTGTCGGAGGAGGAGGGCAAGACCCTCGCCGAGGGCACCGGCGAGGTGCGGCGGGCCGCCGACATCCTCGACTACGCCGCCTCCGAGGCCGACCGGTCCACCGGCGAGCTGTTCGACTCCCCACGCGCGGGGGAGCGAGTGCTCGTCGTCCGCAAGCCGATCGGCGTCGCCGGGGTGATCACCCCGTTCAACTTCCCGATCGCCATCCCGGCCTGGAAGATCGCGCCCGCCCTGAGCTACGGCAACGCGGTGGTGTGGAAGCCGGCCGAGGTCGTCCCGCTGCTGGCGATCCGCTTCGCCGAGGCGCTGGAGGCGGCGGGGCTGCCGCCGGGCGTACTGAACCTGGTCCACGGCGGCGTGGAGGTCGGCTCCCGGCTGGTCGAGCACCCCGGCGTGAACGCGGTGAGCTTCACCGGCTCCACCACGGTCGGCCGGGCGCTGATCGCCCGCTGCGGCGCGCTCGGCAAGCCGGTGCAGACCGAGATGGGCGGCAAGAACGCCGCCGTCGTGCTGGCCGACGCCGACCTCGCCGCGGCGGCGGCGCAGATCGTGCCGGGCGTGTTCGGCGCGACCGGCCAGCGCTGTACCTCCAACACCCGCCTCATCGCCGACCGCGCGGTGGCCGGTGACCTGCTGGAAGAGGTCGTACGGCTGGCGGGGGCCATCACGGTCGGCGACCCGCTGGACCCGGCGACCACGATGGGCCCGCTGGTCACCGCCACCGCCAGGGACAACGTCGAACGCGCGGTGGCCGACGCCGTCGCGGCCGGGGCGAGGCCGCTGACCGGCGGCGAGCCCTACCGGGACGGCATGCTCGCCGAGGGCTTCTTCGCCGGGCCGAGCGTGCTGGCCGCGCCGGGGCCGGAGCTGCCGCTGTGGCGGACGGAGGTGTTCGGGCCGGTCCTGGCCGCGCTCACCGCCGACGGCCCGCAGGAGGCGCTGGCCATGGCCAACGCCTCCGACTACGGCCTGTCCGGGGCGATCTTCACCAGGGACGTGTCCACCGTGCTGGACGCCATCGACCGGTTCGACGTCGGCGTGCTGCACGTCAACACCAACTCGGCGGGGGCCGACCTGCACGTGCCGTTCGGCGGCGAGAAGGGCAGCGGGTTCGGTCCCAAGGAGCAGGGCCGCGCGCCCCGAGACTTCTACACCAGGACCACGACGGTCTACCTGAAGGGATGAGGGCATGACGCGGATCGTGGTCAGCGGCGGTACCGTGTTCGACGGCACGGGGGCCGCACCGGCCAGGGCCGACATCGCGATCGAGGGCGACCGGATCGCCGAAGTGGGTGTCGGCCTGGACGGCGACGGGGTCATCGACGCGACCGGGATGACCGTACTGCCCGGGTTGTTCGACTGCCACGTGCATGTGTGCTCCTCGGGGCTGGACCTGGTGACCCGGCTGGAGCGGCCGTTCTCCTACCAGTTCTACGCCGCCGCGCGGAACATGGCCGCGATGCTCGACCTCGGCATCACCTCGGCGCGCGACGCCAACGGGGCCGACCTCGGCATGAAGCGCGCCCAGGAGGAGGGGCTGCTGGACGGCCCGCGGCTGAGCATCGCGGTCACGCTGATCAGCCAGACCGGCGGACACGGGGACGGCTGGCGGCCATCGGGCTGCACGATGAAGTACACGATCGCGCACCCGGGCCGCCCGGACGGCATCGCCGACGGCCCGGACGCGATCCGGCACAAGGCCCGCGAGATCATCCGGGCCGGGGCCGACGTGATCAAGGTGTGCACGACGGGGGGCGTGCTGTCCTCCCGCGACCATCCGCACGACACGCAGTTCCAGCCGGACGAACTCGCCGTGCTGGACGCGGCGGCACGGGCCGCGCACAAGCCGTGGATGGCGCACGCCCAGTCGCCGGAGGGCATCAAGAACGCGGTCAGGGCCGGGGCCAGGTCCATCGAGCACGGCATCTACCTGGACGACGAGTGCCTGGAACTGATGGTGGAGCACGGCACCTGGCTGGTGCCCACGCTGGTCGCCACCAAGACCATCCTCGACATGGCCGACTCGGGCGTGCGGCTGAGCCCGGCGGCGGTGGCCAAGGCCCGGGAGGCTTTCGAGGCGCACCAGGAGTCGTTCGCGCGTGCCGTCCAGGCGGGGGTGAAGATCGCGATGGGCACCGACACCGGGGTCGGGCCTTTCGGGTCGAATCTGGATGAACTACCGCTGATGCTGGCCGGTGGGATGACGCCCGCGCAGGTGCTGCACGCGACCACGGGGTCGGCGGCCGACCTGCTGGGGTTCGGCGACCTCGGGCGGCTCACGCCGGGCAGGCTGGCGGATCTGGTGCTGGTCGAGGGCGACGGCCTGGAGGTGACCGGGCTGGCCGGGCGGGTCCGGCTGGTGATGATGAACGGCGAGATCAGGCGGGGCTGAGCCGATGGAGATCGAGGCGGCCACGCCGCCGCAGACCACCCAGCAGTACGTGCTGGCGCGGTTGCGCCGGGCGATCCTGACCGGCGCGCTGCCGCCCGGCTCGCCGATCAGGCAGGACGCGCTCGCCGAGCGGTTCGGCGTCAGCCGGGTGCCGCTGCGCGAAGCCCTGAAGATCCTTGAGGGCAACGGGCAGGTCATCTACCGGCCGCGGCGCGGCTATGTGGTGGCCGAGCTGTCGTTCGATGACCTGCTGGAGGTCTACCGCCTGCGCGAACTGCTGGAGGCGGAGGCCGCCAGGCAGGCCGTCGGCCGGATGGGCGAGGACGACGTACGGCGGCTCGCCGAGGCGCACGAGGACGTCGTCGCCGCCGGCAAGCAGGGCGACGTGACCGCGATGGCCACCGCGAACCGGCGCTTCCACTTCACGCTGATCGACGCCTGCGGCATGCCCCGGCTGCGGCGCTTCCTCGGCATCCTGTGGGACGCCACGGACGTCTACCGCACCCTCTACTACAGCGAGGCGGCCAACCGGGACCGCGTGGAGCGCGAGCACGACGGCATCGTGCGGGCGGTCCGCGCCCGCGACGCCGACCTGCTGGTCCGCCTGCTGGACGAACACCGGGCGGGCACCGTCGCGACCTTCCGCGGCTTCCTCACCGAGCAGGAGCGGGAGACATGACGACGCTCACCATCGCCGGCGCCCTGCTGCCCGGGCACGGACCGGCCACCACGACCGTGCTGGTGAAGGACGGGCGGATCGCCGCCATCGGAGAGCCGCCCACGGGGACGGTGCTGGACGCCGAGGGCGGCAGCGTGCTGCCCGGGTTCATCGACGCCCACGCCCACCTGCTCAGCCTGGGCGAGTCGATGGCGGTGCTGGACCTGCGCGACGCCGCCGACTTCCCCGAGGTCGTCCGCCGGGTCGCGGCCCGCGCCGCCACCGCCGCCCCCGGGGAGTGGATCATCGGACGCGGCTGGACCCCGGCCGGCGACCCGCCGCACCACCATCCGCTGTCGCAGGCCGCCCCGGACAATCCGGTCCTGCTCAACCGTTTCGACCACCACGGCGCGGTGGTCAACGCCGCCGCGCTGAGGCTGGCCGAGGTGGACGCCGGCACCGCCGACCCGCCCGGCGGGCGGGTGCTGCGGCACGAGGGGGAACCCACCGGCGTGCTCCTGGAGACGGCCGCCGACCTGGTGCGGGCGGTGATCCCGGCGCGGGACGCGGCCGGCCGGCGGCGGCTGCTGCGCCAGGCCGCCGCGCACTGCCTGCGCCTGGGGCTGACCGGGCTGCACGACGCCATCGACGACGTGACCTGGATCGATGACTACCGGGCGCTGCTCGCCGAGGGCGTGCCGATGCCGCGGATCTTCGGCATGGTCCGCGCCCCGGCGGAGGGCGACCTGGCGGAGTTCGCGGGGGACGTGCTGACCGGCACCGGCGATCCGCGCTTCGCGTTGCAGCGGCTGCGGCTGGTCTCCGACGGCGGGCTGGCCGCGCGCGGCGCGCTGTTCGCCGAGCCGTACTGTGACGACCCCGGGCACAGCGGGGCCGCCCTGGTGACGCAGGAGCGCATCCGGGAGGCGGCGCGAGCCGTACTGGCCCACGGGCACGGCCTGACCGTGCACGCCATCGGCGACCTGGCCAACCACCGGCTGCTGAACACCCTCGAACCCCTCCTGGCCGACCGGCCCGGCCACCGGTTCGTGGTCGAGCACGCCACCGTGGTGACCCCCGGCGACCAGCGGCGGATGGCCGCGCTCGGCCTGATCGCCTCGGTCCAGCCCGCCCACCTGCACGCGGCCACCGGCTACCTGCTGGACCGGCTCGGCGCCGACCGCGCCCGGCACGCGTACGCCTTCCGCTCGATGCTGCGCGCGGGCGTGCGACTGGCGCACGGCACGGACTTCCCGGTCGCGCCGCCCGACCCGATGCTCACCCTGCACGCGGGGGAGACCCGGCAGAGCCGGTCCGGCGGGGAGCCGCTGTTCCCCGCCGAACGGCTGACCCGGGCCGAACTCCTGCACGGCGCCACGGCCGAGGGCGCCTACATGGCCCGCCGCGAACACGACCTCGGCGCGCTCACCCCCGGCCACCGCGCCGACCTCGCCGTCCTGGACCGCGACCTGTTCGCCGCCGATCCCGCGGAACTCCCGCAGATCCGCGTCCGGCACACCCTGATCGACGGAATCCCCACCCAATAAGGAGAAGAGATGACCTCCGCCGTCCTCGTCCCCGGTTCGCCCGCCCCTTCCGGCCCGTTCTCGCAGGCCCTGGTGCGCGGCAACATCGTGGCGCTGTCCGGCCAGGTCGGCATGGACCCGCGGACCCGCGAGTACGTCTCCGACGACGTGCCCGGCCAGACCCGCCAGGCGCTGGCCAACCTGCGCGCGGTACTGGAAGGCGCGGGCGCGTCGATCGCGGACGTGATCACGGTGCGCGTGTTCGTCACCAAGGAGGAGCACATCAAGCTGGTCAACGAGCCCTACAAGGAGGTCTTCGCCGAGCCGTATCCGGCGCGGACCGCCGTCGTGGTGGGCCTGCCCGGCCGGATGCTCGTCGAGATCGACGCCATCGCCGTCAAGGTCTGACCGCCCGGCGGCGGTTGTTCGCCGTCAGCGTTGCGGGGTGTCGCTTTCCTCTAAGCGGTGTAATCTCCATTACATGGAAAGCGACGAAGCAATCAGTCAACTGCGTGGATGGTTCACCGGCCGGTTGCCCGGCGACTGGTTCACCGGTGCGCCGGAGATCGTGCTCGATCGCGAGGAGATCACCGTCATCGGCCCGCTCGCCACGCCGGTCACTCCTGATGGCGCTGCGGAGGCCGAGCGGGCCGCCGCCGCCGAAGGGCTGGCGCGGCGGTTCCGGGAGGAGACGCGGGAACGACGGATGGAGATCGCCCGCGAGGTCGAGCACCGGTTCCGCAAGAAGGTGTCGTGGGGGGTCTCCGTCGGCGGCGAGACAGTGATGTTCACCACACTGTCGGTGCCGGTGATGACCCGCCTGCGCCAGTCCGAGCGTCAGGTTCTGGACACCCTGGTGGCCGCCGGAGTGGCCAGGAGCAGGAGCGACGCGCTCGCCTGGTGCGTGCGCCTGGTCGGCCGGCACACCGATTCGTGGCTGGCCGAGCTGAGGGACGCGCTCCAGCACGTGGACCGCGTCCGCGCGGCCGGGCCCGACATCGATTCCTGACCCCCTGACGAGGTGTGGCGGGCGCGCTTCACCCCCCGTTCACCATGCTTGCGAACGGCCGTTGCGCAGGCGAATCGGTAAGACGTCTGGACTAAACCTCTTACCGGATTGGTTTAGACCTGCGGCAGTGGTTTATACCAATGTCCCAACGGTTTTTCTTTAACTCGCGAACAACTGGGTAGGCTCCCCGGATCACGGTGAGAACGCCGCCGGTTCGGCGTTCTGACCTCCTGCGATGCAGGGGACGTGGCAGATATTCGACCCAGGCAGGTTTATCGATCGGCAAGGCGTTACGAAACCCGCCGGTGGTTCCGGGCCAGACCAGCGACTGGTCTAAGCCAATTGGATCGACCGCGGAATTGTCGTTGATGATGTCTTGGCCACGCGAGTGTAGAGGAGCCGTCGCTGTGACCCTTTCCGTTGAGGCACCCGCCCCGACGACCCACGCCGAACTGGTCGCGTGGGTCCGCGAGATCGCCGCACTGACCGAGCCGGACCGCGTCGAGTGGTGCGACGGGTCGGAGGCCGAGTGGACCCGCCTGACCAACCTGCTGGTCGAGCAGGGCACCTTCACCAGGCTGGCCAAGCGGCAGAACAGCTTCTACGCCGCCTCCGACCCGACCGACGTGGCGCGGGTGGAAAACCGCACGTACATCTGCTCCGAGCGTGAGGAGGACGCCGGGCCGACGAACAACTGGATCGCCCCCGACGAGATGCGCCGCACCTTCGGCGAGCTGTTCCGGGGGTGCATGCGCGGCCGGACGATGTACGTCGTGCCGTTCTGCATGGGCCCGCTGGGCGGGAACATCTCCCAGCTCGGCGTGGAGATCACCGACTCGCCGTACGTCGCGGTGTCCATGCGCGTCATGACGCGCATGGGCGAGCCGGCGCTGCGGCTGATCGAGGAGCGCGGCGACTTCGTCAAGTGCGTCCACTCGGTGGGCGCGCCGCTCGCGCCCGGCCAGGCCGACGTGCCGTGGCCGTGCAACCAGACCAAGTACATCAGCCACTTCCCCGAGACGCGCGAGATCTGGTCCTACGGCTCCGGCTACGGCGGCAACGCGCTGCTCGGCAAGAAGTGCTACGCGCTGCGGATCGCCAGCGCGATGGCCCGCGACGAGGGCTGGCTGGCCGAGCACATGCTCATCTTGAAGCTGACCCCGCCGCGCGGCGAGGCCCGGTACATCGCGGCGGCCTTCCCGAGCGCCTGCGGCAAGACCAACCTCGCCATGCTCGCGCCGACCATCCCCGGCTGGAAGGTCGAGACGATCGGCGACGACATCGCCTGGATGCGCTTCGGCCCGGACGGCCGGCTGCACGCGATCAACCCCGAGGCCGGGTTCTTCGGCGTCGCGCCGGGCACCGGCGAGACCACCAACGCCAACGCGATCAAGACCCTGTGGGGCAACAGCATCTTCACCAACGTCGCCCTGACCGACGACGGCGACGTGTGGTGGGAGGGCCTGACGGACGAACCGCCGGCCCACCTCACCGACTGGAAGGGGCGTCCGTGGACCCCGGCGAGCGA
>NZ_POUA01000240.1 GCF_003236385.1 Spongiactinospora gelatinilytica | reverse complement strand
CTTGGCGCCCGCGGGCGACTCGGGCCCCGCCCAGGCCCCCACCGCGGGCGCCAAGAGCGCGAACAACCCGCTGGGCATCCCCCAGGACAAGCCCGTCGAGGTCGTCATCTTCGACGGCGGCTTCGGCGACAAGTACTTCACCGACATCCACAAGCCGCTGTTCCGCACCAAGCACCCCAAGGTCGAGATCAAGGAGACCGCGACCAAGGAGGTCGCCAAGACCCTCCAGCCGAGGCTGGCCGGCGGCGCCCCGCCCGAGGTCATCCACAACTCCGGCGCCAACGCGATGGACGTCGGCGCGCTGGTCCAGGACAACCAGCTCTACGACCTGCGGACCCTGCTGGACGCGCCGAGCTGGGACGACCCCAACGTCAAGGTCCGCGACACGATCTCGCCCAACGTGATCGAGTGGGGCACGTTCGAGGGCAAGTTCCAGGTCATGGCCTACACGAACGGCGTCTGGGGGATGTGGTACTCCCAGAAGCTGTTCAAGGAGGAGGGCTGGCCGACCGCGCCCAAGACCTGGGAGGAGTTCACCGGGCTGCTGGAGACCATCAAGAAGTCCGGGAAGATGGCCCCGTTCACCTACGCGGGCAAGCACCCGTTCTACATCTACGAGACCATCCTCACCCTCGCCGCCAAGATCGGCGGCAAGGACGTGCTGAAGAACATCGACAACCTTGAGGACGGCGCCTGGTCGGCCGAGCCGGTCAAGCAGGCCGCCGCCGCGTTCCAGGAGATCGGCGCGAAGTACCTGCTGCCCGGTACGGCGGGCCTGGACCACGTCCAGACCCAGACCGCCCAGAACAAGGGCAAGGTCGCCATCCTGCCGTGCGGGGTGTGGCTGGAGAACGAGCAGAAGGGCACCGCGCCTGCGGACTTCGACTACGGGGTCTTCCCGCTGCCCGACTTCACCTCCTCCGACGCGCTGCCCTACGGGACGGTCCACGCGCGGCCCGGCGAGGACTTCATGGTCGGGGCCAAGTCGCCCAACCCGCTGGGCGGCGTGGAGGTCCTGCGGGCCATGCTGTCCAAGGAGGCGGCGGCCAAGTTCGTGCAGGCCGTCAGCACGCCGTCCATCGTCAAGGGCGCGGCCGAGGGCGTGCCGCTCAGCCCCGGCCTGAAGTCGGCCATCGCCATGCTGGACGCGGCCGGGGACAACACCACCTTCTTCCGCCTGCGCCAGTGGTACCTGCCCATGCACGACGAGGTGGCCGCGGCCACCGGCCAGCTCATGAACGGCCGGCTGACCGTGGACAAGTGGGCCGAACGCATCCAGAAGAAGGCGGCCGGCATCAAGGCCGACTCCTCCGTCACGAAGTACACGCGCGACTGAGCGCGCCCCAACCCGATGTGAGCTACCAATGAGATACGGCAGGACGGGATTCGTCGTCGGATTCCTCGCGGCGCCAGTGCTCCTCTACGTGATCTACGTGATCGCGCCCTACGCGCAGGCGTTCTACATCGCGCTGACCAACTGGAGAGGGGTCAACGCCAGCCCGGAGTTCATCGGGCTGGAGAACTTCCGGCGCCTGTTCGAGGACTCCGTCTTCTGGAAGGCCGTCGGGCACAATCTGCTCCTGCTGATCCTCATGCCGGTGCTGACGCTCGGGATCGCGCTGTTCTTCGCCTTCCTGCTGAACGTCGGCGGGAAGTCGGGCATGACCGGGATCTGGGGGGCGAAGTTCTACCGGGTGGTGTTCTTCTTTCCCCAGGTCCTGGCGGTCGCCATCGTGGCGGTGCTGTTCCAGCAGGTGTTCCGCCCGGACCGCAGCGGCATGCTGAACGCGCCGCTGATCGCGGCCGGGGCGGAGCCCATAGGGTTCCTGTCGAACCCGGACGTCGCGTTCTGGTCCGTGCTCGGCGTGCTGGTGTGGCAGGCCGTCGGGTTCTATGTGGTGCTGTTCTCCGCGGGCATGGCCTCGGTGCCCAAGGACATGTTCGAGGCGGCGGCCATCGACGGCGCCGGACGCCTATCGCTGTTCTTCCGCGTGACGCTGCCGCTGCTGTGGGACACCATCCAGGTCGGCTGGGTCTACCTCGGCATCGCCGCGCTGGACGTCTTCGCCGTGGTGTGGGTGATGACCGCCGAGCACGGCGGTCCCGACTCCTCCACCACCGTCATGGCCGCGGAGATCTACCGCAACGCGTTCCAGTACTTCCAGTTCGGCTACGCCTCGGCCATGGGCGTGGTCCTGTTCTTCTTCACCGTTGGCTTCGCGGCGCTGTCCCTGCGGCTGTCGCGGCGCGAGCGGATCGAGTTCTAGGGGATCTCCAGTGGCTTCTCAGAGTCTGCCGTTCTCACGGTCCGAGGCCAGGGAGCGGCGCAAGGCGCGGCTCGGGCCGATGGCCATGCTCTCGCACGTGGCGCTGGCGCTGTGGACGATCCTCGTCGCGGTACCGATCATCTGGACGTTCCTGGCCTCGGTCAAGAGCGAGGATGAGATCTTCGGTGACGCCTGGTCGCTGCCGGCGGCGCTGCGCCTGGACAACTGGGCGCGGGCCTGGGAGCAGGCGCACATCGGCCAGTACATGCTGAACAGCATCGTGGTCGTCTTCTTCGGCGTGTCCGGCACCATGCTGCTCGGGGCGATGGCCGCCTACGTGCTGTCGCGGTATGAGTTCCGCGGGAGCAAGGCGCTGTACCTGCTGTTCGTGTCCGGTCTGGCCTTTCCGGTGTACCTGGCGCTCACGCCGCTGTTCTTCGTGGTGCAGAACATGGGCAGGGTGCCGCTGATCGGCCCGTTCATCGGGCTCAACAGCCACGCCGGGCTGGTGCTGGTCTACATCGCCTACTCGCTGCCCTTCACGGTGTTCTTCCTGGCCGCGTTCTTCCGCACGCTGCCCACGGCGGTGGCCGAGGCGGCCTTCGTGGACGGCGCCTCGCACACCCGGGTCTTCTTCCAGATCATGCTGCCGATGGCCAGGCCGGGGATCGTGAGCATCACGGTGTTCAACATCCTCGGCCAGTGGAACCAGTACCAGATCCCGCTGGTGCTGCTGGCCGGGGCCAAGGACAAGTGGGTGCTCACGCAGGGCATCGCCGACATCTCCACGGCGGCGGGCTACGACGCCGACTGGTCGGCGCTGTTCGCCGCGCTGAGCATGGCGATCCTGCCGATGCTGGTGGTCTACACCGTCTTCCAGCGGCAGATCCAGGCCGGGCTGACCGCCGGGGCGCTCAAGTAGCCGGGATCAGGCATCGGGTACGTTGCGCAGCGCCTCGCGGCGGCTGAGCCCGCTGATGCCCTTGTGCTCGACGTAGCGGACCACCTCGCGGGGATCGACCTTGGCGTACTCGCGCAGCGCCCAGCCGATCGCCTTGCGGGCGAAGAAGTCGGTGTCGGACAGGCTGGGCTCGATGCAGGCGTAGAGCAGACCCAGGTCGGTGCCGTGGCGGAAGCGGTTCTGCGACAGGATGGCCGCGCGGCGCTTCCACAGGTCGTCGGCGCGTGACCAGTCGAGCATCAGCGGGCGCATGGTGTCGGGGAAGGCGGCGAGCAGGCCGCCGATGCGGTGGACGGCGAGGTCGTCTACGTAGTCCCACCACGCGCCGGTGACGATCATCTCTTCGTACATCGGCAGCGTGTAGAGGGTCTGCCAGGGCCGGTAGTAGCGGTAGCCGGTCAGCTCGATCGCCGCGTAGCGCTCCTCACGGTATTCGGCCGCGCGCCAGATGGCCAGCGAGGTCTTGCGCCACTCGGGGGCGGCCAGGATGCGGTGGCGGGCGAAGACCTTCTTCAGCGCCGCCCGGCGCGGGACGGCCTGCACGCCGAGGAACGGCATGTCCGACTTCATGTAGGCCCGCATGGCCTCGGCCTTGGTGGGCTCGGCGGCGACGGTGAGCGCCTGCCGGATCGCCTCGCGCAGCGCGTTCATGCGCGCTGGCTGGTGCGTTCGCCCGTGGAAAGGCCGTCGAACAGCACCGTGATGTAGTGCTCGGCCAGGGCGGCGGTGTCGAGCGGGCCGTCGGACCGGAACCAGCGCACGGTCACCCAGATCGTGTCGCGGATGGTGCGGTAGGCGAGCTTGGGATCGACGTCGGTGCGCAACTGCCCTCTGGCCTGGCCGCTCCTGATCTGGTCGACCCACATGCGCTCGACCTCGTCTTCGGCCTTGACCAGGTAGTCGAACCGGTCGCCGGGCAGCGAGCGCAGGTAGCTCCAGTCGTTCTGCATGACGGTGATCGCGGCCCGGTGCGGCTCCAGGGTGGCGAACCCGATGCGGATCATGTCGGAGAGCGCGGCGCGCGGCTCGCCGCCGCCGGCCAGGGCGGTGCGGTAGCGGCCGATCAGGTCGTCGAGAAAGCTGGAGAGCACCTCATCGACGATGCTCTCCTTGGAGTCGAAGTGGTGGTAGAGGCTGCCCGAGTGGATCCCGGCCTCCTGCGCGATCTCGCGGACCGTGGTCGCCTGGAAGCCCTTGCGCGCGAAGATCTCGGCGGCCAGCCGGACGAGATGATCGCGGCGGTCCGAGACAGGGGTCGCCTTACCCGTGTTCACGCCCACCATTATGGGCCCTCGCCCAATCGCTTGTTGACGATACGGGTTCGCAAGCTCTCACCCTCAGTACCCTCATATTCCACTATTTCCTCACTTATCCTTCCAAACCAAACACTCCGCCCGAACCGGGTACATCGGGTATCTCACTACGCGACGATCGTGTCATGGCGAAGATCGGATATCCCTTCACCCTTGGCGTGGCGTCCGGCGAGCCGACATCCGCCGGCGTGATCATCTGGACCCGGCTCGCGCCCGACCCGGTCGGGCTCGACCCCGGCCGGCCGGGCGGGATGCCCGCCGAGACGGTCCCGGTGCGCTGGCAGGTGGCCGAGGACGAGCGGTTCACCAAGATCGTCGCGACCGGCACGGCACAGGCCCGGCAGGCGTGGGCGCACAGCGTGCACGTGAAGGTGGACGGCCTGCGCCCGGCCGCCGACTACCACTACCGCTTCTCGGTTCCGGCCGCGTTCGGCGGCGCCACCAGCCCGGCCGGCCGTACCAGAACCGCCCCGGCCCGCGAGTCGGGCGACCCGGTGCGGTTCGCGGTCGCCTCCTGCCAGCGCTACGAGCACGGCCATTTCTCCGCGCTCGGCCACATCGCGGACGAGCGGCCCGATGTCATCTTCCACGTGGGCGACTACATCTACGAGGGGGGCAAACCCGCCGATCCGGCGCCCGGCCGCTACATCCGGCCACTGGAAAGGCCCGAGCGCACCTGCCGCACGCTGCACGACTACCGCAACCGGTACGCTCGCTACCGCACCGACGCCGCCCTGCGGGCCGCGCACGCGGCGGCCCCCTGGGCGCCGATCTGGGACGACCACGAGGTGCGCGACAACTACGCGGGAGTACGGCCCGGCGACGGCTCGGACCCCGAGGCGTTCCTGCGCCGTCGCACGGCCGCCTACCAGGCGTACTACGAGCACTTCCCGCTGCGGGTCCGGCCGGTGGGCACCGGGCTGCACATGTACCGCTGGCGGCCCTATGGCCGGGTCGCCGACTTCCTGATCCTGGACGCGCGGCAGTACCGGGAGCCGGGGGACATGCTCGGACGCGCTCAGGAGGAGTGGCTGGTCGGGCGGCTGGAAGGTTCGACGGCCCGTTGGAAGGTGCTCGTCCAGCCGATGTTCTTCGCCCGCAGGCAGTTCCCCGACGGGTCGCTCAGCACGGACGCCTGGGACGCCTTCCCGGCCCAGCGGGCCCGCGTGCTCTCCGCGGTGGACGGCGGCCTGGTCGTGCTGAGCGGCGACGTGCACAACAACTGGGCCTGTGACCTCGCCGACGACGCGGGGCGGCCGGTGGGCGTGGAGTTCGTGGGCACCGCGATCGCCAGCGCGCCGCCCGGTACGGACAACGCGGCGATCCTGGCGGCCAACCCGCACATCCGCTTCCACGACGGCCATCGCGGCTACATGTCCGGCACGGCGGGGCCGAACGGCCTGGAACTCGCCTATCGCGTCGTGGACTTCGTCGACCGGCCCGGCTCCCCGGTGCGGACCGTGGCGCTGTTCGGCGTGGAAGGGGATCGCCTGAAAAGGCTTGACGTCTGACGCCGGGCTGAAATCGCGTGATCAGCCCCCTGGCAATTAGGAAACTTTCCTATTAGATTGTCGGCATGCCCATGAGCGGTGACGCATGAGCCGACGCGACCACGAGCTGTTGCGCCTGGCCGATGAGGTCCTTCTTCCGGGATTCACCGGAACCACGCCCCCCGACTGGCTGAGACGCCGGCTCGGCGACGGACTGGCGGGGGTGGTGCTGTTCTCCAGGAACATCCGCGACCCCGAGCAGGTCGCCGGCCTCACCGCCGCGCTACGGGCGGAGAAACCCGACCTGCTGGTCGGCATCGACGAGGAGTCCGGGGAGGTCACCCGGCTGGAGGTCACGGGTGGCAGCAGCAGGCCGGGCAGCTTCGCCCTCGGCGTCGTGGACGACGTCGAGCTGAGCGAGGCGATCGCCCGGGGTCTCGGGCTGGACCTCGCCGCCGCGGGCGTGACGATCAACTTCGCGCCCTCCGCCGACGTCAACTCCAACCCGGACAACCCGGTCATCGGGCTGCGCTCGTTCGGCGCCGATCCTGAACTGGTGGCGCGGCACACCGTCGCCGCGGTCCGCGGGATGCAGTCGGCGGGCGTCGCGGCGTGCGTCAAGCACTACCCCGGACACGGCGACACCGCCATCGACTCCCACCACGCCGTGCCGTACGTGGACGCCACGGAGGAGGAGCTGTGGAAGGTGCCGCTGCTGCCCTTCCGCGCCGCCATCGAGGCGGGCGTGCGCGCGGTCATGACCGGGCACCTGCTCATCCCGGCCCTGGACAAGGACCGGCCCGCCACGCTCAGCCCCAGGGTGCTCACCGGGCTGCTCCGTGAGGAGATGGGCTTCACCGGGCTGGTCGTCACCGACGCGATCGAGATGTCGGCGGTTTCCGGCCCGTACGGCATCGGCGGCGCGTCGGCGCTGGCCATCGCGGCCGGGGCCGACGCCATCTGCATCGGCGGCGAGCACGCCGACGAGAAGACCGCCGAGGCGGCCAGGGACGCCATCGCCGACGCGGTGACCGGCGGGCGGCTGAGCGAGGAACGCCTGGCCGAGGCCGCGGGCCGGGTGCGCGAACTGGCGACCTGGACCGTCGCCGCGAACCGCGAAGGCGACCCCGGCGCGGGGCTGGACGGCGCGTCGCTCGGCCTGCGGGCCGCCCGCCGCGCGCTGCGGGTCACCCGCCGCTCGGCCGACGCCTGCTTCCCGCTGGGCGGGCCGGCGTACGTGCTGGAGTTCGCGCCGGAGATGAACCTGGCGATCGACAAGGGCACCCCGTGGGGGCTCGGCGGCCCGCTCGCCGAACTGGTCCCCGGCACCACCACGACCAGGCTGACGGCCTCCGCCGCCACCGGAGGGGCCGTGGAGGCGGTCCTTTCCGCGGCCGACGACCGGCCGCTCGTCCTGGTGGTCAGGGACGCGCACCGGCACGCCTGGCAGATGTCCGCCCTGGACCACCTGCTCGCCGCCCGCCCGGACGCCGTCGTGGTCGAGATGGGCCTGCCCGGCCGGCGCGACCTCGGCGCGGTCCACATCGCCACGCACGGCTCGGCCCGCGTCTGCGGCCTGGCCGCCGCCGAAGTCCTCAGCGGCCGTGTCGACGGGCGGTTCTCCGGGGAGGCCGGCGACCTGCACCCGCAGGTCTCCTGAGCCGGGGCGGGTTCTTGTCGGTGGGCGCTGGTTGAATCGCGGTATGGAGTTCGAGTCGGAGGATCTTTCCAACGCGTCCCTTGCGGAGCGGCTGCGTGACGGCGGCCCGCACGTCTTCCGGGAGTGCGACCTCACGCAGGCCGACCTGCGGGGTCTTTCCCTGTTCGAGGCGGTCTTCGAGGCGTGCGTGCTCGACCGTGCCGACTTCCGGCGGGCCGACCTCGACGGCGCCCGCTTCTCCGGCGGCGGCGGGTCCGGCCCGCGCTTCGAGGACGCCGAGCTGGTCGACGCCGTCTTCACCGACGTCGACCTGACCTCGGCCAAGTTCGGCAACGCGCTGCTGACCGACGCGGTGTTCACCGGCTGCCGGATGATCGGCGCCGTGCTGTCCGGGTGCCGGGGCACCGGCTACCGGTTCACCGGCGGCAACCTGAGCCTCGCCGACCTGACCGGCTGCACGCTGCGCGGGGAGACGATCGAGGACGTCCGGCTCGACGAGGCCAACCTGTCCGGCTGCGACCTCACCAAGGCGGTGTTCCTGCGCTCGCGGCTGATCGGCGCCCGGCTGGTGGAGACCCGCTTCGAGGGCGCCGACCTGCGCGGCGCCGACCTCGGCGAGGTCGACGACACCCGGCTGCGGGCGCTGCGGGGAGCGGTCGTCTCGGCCGAGCAGGCCGCGCGCATCCTGTCGGAGCGCGGCCTCACGGTGCTGTAGTGACGCCGGGTACAGAAGATAATTCTGATCACTCTGGGCTATGATCTCGTCACTGTCGGCTATAGCATCGGGATGCAATTGACCTTGAGGTCAACGGACGGTCGATCAGGGGGTCAAGGCCGGGTGTGGTGGCCTTCGGGTCCTCGCCGCGGCCGTCCGGCGTCCAACCGCGAAGGAGATCAAGTGATCAAGAAGCTGTGCGTCGCCGGTGCCGTCCTGGCCGCTGCGACGACCGCCGCGCTGGTCGCGGCGCCCGCGCAGGCGGAGTCCGCGGACTCGTGGTCCAACTGGGCGACCAACCACCGCTCGGCCCAGTCCGGCAACCTGTTCGGCCAGCTCGCGACCACCGCGGCCGGCGGCGCCGGATCGACCAACGTCAACAACATCAACGGCACCGTGGCCAACGCCACCAACGGCAGCGTCACGGTGTTCTACTCGTTCCGCTGATCCCCGCTTGACGTGCGGTCCGGGAGAGTCCTCGAAGCGGACCCGGCCCGCGTCGCTCTTTCCCCGACGCCTGATCCAGGCCCGCGCCCCGCGCCACATTCCGTGGCCGCGGTGGCGCTTTTTCGCGTTCGGTCCCCTGTGGCCCCGTCCGTTGCGGGCGGGAGGGTGTCCTGGCGGGCGTGGGGGACCCGCCAGGACACCTCCCTTTCCGGTCGCGACGGCTTAGAACCCCGGCGAGGGATGAGGTCCTAGGCCGATTGGCCGCGACCGGAGCCGGTGGGGGGAGCGGCTCTCGCGGAGCCTCCCGGGTGTCGGTACCGGACGTGCCGAGGCGTGCCGCCCCGGCGGGGCCGCCCGCAGGATGAACGACCATGTGCCCGCCTTCGCTCCTGACGGACACCCCGTCCCCATCGCTCTGGTAGGTGTGGGTGGCCCCGTGGCGTCGCGATGCGTAGCGCAGTAGACGCGTCGCGTCGCCGGGATCGCGCCGGGGCGGTGTTGGCGCGCCCGCACGGACCGACAGCACCGGCCGTCACCCCCTCGCCGACCTTTCGATGGTTTTGTACCAACGTTTGGATGATGAGGCTCAAAGGGGGGCGCGGTCAAGGGCTGAGTTTCAAACTAGAACCAGATCGTCTAGATTCGTTGGCACAAAAGGGGTGAATGTGGCGCGGTCGACGCTGTACCAGCAGGTGGCCTCAGATCTACGGAGGGCCATCTACTCCGGTGACCTCGGTCCCGGGGACCAGCT
This sequence comes from Spongiactinospora gelatinilytica, assembly GCF_003236385.1. Classification (GTDB taxonomy): domain Bacteria; phylum Actinomycetota; class Actinomycetes; order Streptosporangiales; family Streptosporangiaceae; genus Spongiactinospora; species Spongiactinospora gelatinilytica. Next base: position 2,472 of record NZ_POUA01000240.1, on the reverse strand, counting down.
TCCGACCGAGGCCGGCCTCATGAGCTCCTATGGAGTCAGTCGCAATACGGTCAGGCTCGCCCTCGGCGAGCTGGTCAACGAGGGTCTGATCAGCCGGACCCCGCGGCGTGGCAGCATCGTCCGGGACCGCCGCCCGCTGCTGATGTACCCCCAGCGCGAGCTGACGCCGCAGCCGGCCAGCGCGCCGCGGGAGGCGTTCGGCTTCGCGGTGTCCCAGGAGGGCCGCGAGCCGAGCCAGGTCATCGAGGTGTCGATCGTCGAGCCTCCCGAGGAGATCGCGATCCGGCTCGAACTGCCCGACGGTGGGCTCGCCGTGGTGCGGCGGCGGCTGCGGTTCGTGGACGGCCAGCCCTACAACACCAACGACTCCTACTTCCCGCACGCCCTGGTGGGCGATTCGGAGATCGTGCGGCCCGGCGACATCGTGCGCGGCGCCAACCGCGTCCTTGAGGAACTCGGGCACCCCCAGGTGCGCGTGGTGGACGACATCTCCGCGCGGATGCCGACTCCGACCGAGAGCGCGCGGCTCGAACTGGAGCCGGGCACACCTGTCGTGGAGTACGTCAGGGTCGGTTACGACGCTGACGACGTGCCGGTCCGTGTGGCCGTGTCGGTGCTGCCGGCGGACAAGCACCTGATCCGGTACGAGCTGGAACGCCGCTGACCTATCGCGGCATGCGACACCGGCCGGTGATCTTGCCGACACGGTGCTAGATACTTCCCCAAAAATCCGGATTTGTACCGACATTTCCGTGTGCCTTGACTCAGGCACGATTCGTGTTCATTCAAACACACATCGCGACGAAGGGAAGTACCATGCAATCCAACCTCGTGCTGTCCCCCCAGACGCTCACCCTCCGCCGGGCCGGCGTCGGCGACCTCCCCGCCGCCCTCGGGCTGCTCGCCGAGGCCGCCGAGTGGCTGCACCGCCAGGGGGTCCGCCAGTGGCCGCGCGGCGGCTTCGGCCCCGAGCGGATCGAGCCGCTGATCGAGCAGGGCGTGCTCTACGTCGCCGACATCGCCGGGCGTCCCGGACGGCGGGCGCAGATGGCGGTCGTGGCGGTCGACGGATTCGCCGACCCGGAGTTCTGGACCGCCGCCGACCACCCCGGCGACGCGCTGTACGTCCACAAGCTCGCCGTCTCCCGGGAGATCGCGGGCATGGGCGTCGGCGACGCGCTGCTCGACTGGGCGAGCGAGACCGCCCGCGACCACGGCCGCCGGTGGCTGCGCCTGGACTGCTCCAAGGAGAACCAGCGGCTTCAGTCCTACTACCGCGGGCGGGCGTTCGCCCACCTGCGCACGGTGGACCTGCCGCACCGCGCCTCCGGCGCGCTGTTCCAGCGCCCGGCGGGCCTCACCACGGGCGCGCCGCGCGTCCATCTGCTCGACCGTACGGCCCGCCGCGACACCTCACCGGCCCTGGTGTAGCCCGCGGCGTCCCCCGCCGGGACCTGCGGCAGGGCCCTGGCGGGGGGCCTGCGCCCCGATTTCGGGATGCATGCCGTACTGACCGCGAAACACAGCCGATAGCCTCGATCCATGACCGGAGCCCTGCTTGAGGTGATCGCGCTGGACGTGCGCGACGCCGTCGCCGCCGAGCAAGGCGGCGCCGACCGCCTGGAGGTCGTCGCCGACATGGCGGCCGACGGGCTCACACCGGCGGCCGAGACGGTCGCGGACATCGCCAAGGAGTGCTCGCTCCCGCAGATGGTGATGCTCCGGCCCGGACCGGGCTTCACGGTGACGGACGAACAGCTGGAAAGGCTGCGCGCGAGCGCGCGGGCCCTCGCCGACGCCGGCGCGGCCGGGTTCGTGTTCGGCTTCCTCGACGAGGAGGGCGCCGTGGACCTTGCCGCGACGGAGGCGATGATCCACGCCGTCGCGCCGCTCCCATGGACGTTCCACCGCGCGGTCGACCACGCCGCCGACGTCCAGGCGGCATGGCGTGCCGTGCGGCTGCTGCCCAACCTGGCCACCGTCCTCACCGCGGGGTCCCCCGAGGGCGTCGCCGGCGGCCTCGGCGTACTGCGCGCCCGCGCCGGAGCCGGCGACGCGGGCCTGATCCTCGCCGGCGGCGGCCTGGCCCCCGAACACGTCCCACCACTCCTCGACTACGGCGTCCGAGCCTTCCACGTGGGCAGCGCCGTCCGCCCCTCCTGGCACGACCCGGTCGACACCACCCTGGTCCGCCACTGGCGAGCCCTCGCCGACCAAACCTGACCCAGGCGCGCCAGAGCCCTGAGGTGCTGGGGATCGTCAGTCGCCGAGGGCGTGGCGGGCTCGGGCCAGGGCGGTGGAACTGCTCAGCGAAGTGAGGGCCGGGTCGGCGGGGGCTGCGGCCTTGGCGGTGTAGGCCGGGCGGTGTGCCAGGTGGAAGGTGTAGGTGGCCACGTAGCGGCTCACCAGGTGTGCCGGGTGGGTGTCGCCGCCCTGGTAGTAGCCGTGGGACAGGGAGTGGGCGACCAGGGC
>NZ_POUA01000023.1 GCF_003236385.1 Spongiactinospora gelatinilytica | reverse complement strand
GCCGAGCAGGTCTGAACCCCGCCCCGCCCCGGGGCGGGGCGGGGTTCAGACCTGCTCGGCTATCGCGCGGCGCAGGCCGTGGCCGACCTCCTCCATCCTGGCCGGCGACATGCGGTCCTTGATCGCGGTCACGCTCACCGCCGCCACCGGGGCGGACCGGCCCATGAACACCGGGGCCGCCACGCACCGCACCCCCGGCTCGTTCTCCTCGAGGTCCAGCGCGTAGCCGCGCTGTCTGACCTGGTCCAGGTGGGTGGCCAGCTTGGCGGGGTTGGTGATGGTGTTGCGGGTCCGGGTGCCCAGCGGGCCGTACCGGTCCGCCCACGCCCGAAGCGCCTCGTCCGTGGGGTAGGTCCACGCCAGCAGCGCCTTGCCCACGCCGGTGCAGTGGGCCGAGTTGCGCCCGCCGATCACCGAGGTCATCGTGATCGACCTGATCGCCTCGACCTTGTCCAGGTAGACGACCTCGCCGCCGTCGAGCGTGGCCATGTGCACGGTCTCGGCGAACTCCTCGCCCAGCCGCAGCAGCAGCGGCCGGACCAGGGTGCGCAGGTCCATCGTCTCGTAGAACCGGAAGGCCGTGGCCAGCATCTCGGTGCCCAGGAAGTAGGGGCCGCCGGTCTCCGGCTGTGCGGCGAACCCGCGGTGCTTGAGCGCGCCGAGCAGCCGGTGCAGGGAGCTCTTGGGCAGGCCGATCCGGGTCGCGAGTTCGTCCAGCGTGATCCCTCTGCTGTGTTTGCCGATCTCCTGAAGGATCAACAGGGCACGATCGACGCTCCCCACGGGGGATTGGGCATCAGCCACTGCACTCTCTCCTCGCAATTCCGCTTAATGGAATGCTAGCGCGTATCACGGAATGGCGATGCCTACCAGCGCGCCCTTGGGCGTCCTGGGCGTCCTGGGCCGACAGCGTAACGGTTCCACCGCCCGCGTCCGGCCACATTCGCCGGACGGGCACAGGCGGACCGGCCGCTAGGGACCGGCCGGAGCCGGGGAGGGGGTCGATCCGGCGCAGGACGCCTCGCCCGGCTGCTCCTGCACGCTGACGGCCCTCCAGGCCGCCTTGGTGATCGCGCACTCGGCCGAACCGGGACCGAACAGGTCGATCGCGGCGGCCACCGAGGCCACCCGGGTCTTGGCGTAGCTCCACTGGGCGGTCTTCCGCTGGAGCGCGCCCATGAAGATCCGGCCGGCCTGCCTTATGCCGATGCCGGTCAGGGCCGCCGGGTCGCCCCCGCAGACCGGGCTGGACGGCTTGCCGCCGCCCGGATTCGCGCCCTCGGCCAGCAGGTAGAACCAGTGGTTCAGCGGACCCGCCGCGGCGTGTACCTCGGTGCTGGGAATCGCGCTGGAGTAGCAGTTCGGATCGCCGAGCAGGCTCGGGTTGTACATGTAGCGCAGCGGGCGGTCCCCCATCAGGCTCGGGGAGTCGCCGATCAAATAGTTCGGCCGGTTCTGTGGATGGTCGGCGTAGTGGTCGGTGAGCACGCCGAAGATGTCGGACGCCCCCTCGAACAGGCCGCCGCTCTCATTGCCCGAGCCCGTCCCGCCCGGCGTGCTCTGGTAGACGAGATGGCCGAACTGGTGGCCGACCAGGTCCAGAGTCGTCGCGGGCGCTCCGCCGGTGGGCATGCGGCCGAACATCACGTAACCGCCCCAGATCGGGCCGCGTCCGCTGGGGTCGTAGACCGCGGGCGCGTTGCGGCCGTTGCCCGGCGGGCCGCTGCGGCCGAGCCAGTCGCGCAGCATGTCCCACTGACGCTGGGCGCCGTACATGATGTCCACGCAGGCCGTGAAGGTCTCGCTGCCGGGGCCGGGCGGGCGGTCCTTGGGAATGGACACCGTCCTGCCGTTTGGGGTGGCGCACCGGGTGCCGGGGCGGGTCGGATCGATCAGGAGATAGTTCTCGCCCGACTCGGTTACGTCGATCCGCACCTGCCCGTTGTGGTGGCCGGTCGCGGTGATCGTGACCGGGCCGTCGGTGGCGGATCGCGCGTCGGCCTGCGCCGGGACGGCTGCGACGCCGATGCCCGCGGCGAGCGCGACCGCGACCGCCGATCCCTTGGATGACCTCACGATGCCTCTTTCCGGCCGCCGCGACAGGAGGCTCGAACGGGCGGCGGACGTGTCACTCCGGCCCGATCGGCCTTGCGGCTCGGATGCTAGGTGGGGGCCAGGGACCGGTCAACAGTCCATTTCGGTTATCGCCGGGCGATATGGCCGGGGCGCGGGCGTGGTGCGGGCAGGTCGCCGCGTCCGGCGAACAACAGGCGCAGCGGCCTTTCCAGCGCCGCCAGATCGGTTGCGGGATCGACGGCCCGGTGCAGCATGATGCCGTCGATGACGGCGGCCAGCAGTACGGCCAGCGCCTCGGCGTCCGCTTCCGGCCGCTCGCGGTGCAGCCAGCCGGTGACCTCCGAGCGGAAACCGGCCAGCAGCCCGGCCAGCTCGGCCCGTAGCGCGGGCACCCGCGCCGCGGCCATGAAAGCCTCGTTCAGCAGGAGCGAGGCCGGGTCGGCGCCGGTGTAGCGGGACAGCTCGCCGAGCAGCCAGGTGATGCCGGCGGCCACGTCGGCGTGCGCGGTCAGCCGCCGCGCGGTCTCGTCGAGCATCGCGCGGGCATGGGCCGTGCACGCGGCGACCAGCAGGTCGGTCACGGAGGCGAAGTGGTAGTGCACGAGGCCCGGGGCGAGCCCCGCCCGCTCGGCGACCAGCCGGGTGGTCACCCCGCTCCAGCCCACCTCGCCGACCAGGGGGCCGGCCGCCGCGAGCAGGCGCTGCCGGGTGGCCCGCCCCCGGTCCGCCGATCTCTCCGCCATCTCCACCCCTCCCCTGGGACCCTCCGGCTTTTCGGGCGACCGCCCTGGGGGATCGCCCTGGGGGGTCGCCCAAAAACTAGCACCGGGCGAGGCCGTGCTACTGTTTTGGACACTTGCCCAAGGCGATCGTCCAAGCCGATTGTCGGCACCGGGAGGTGATCATGAGGCGAATCGCGACGCCGGCCCCGCCCACAGGCCTGCGGCGGCTGGCGTTCCGGCTGCCCGTCCTGCTGTTCCGGGCGCGCCTCGGCAGGCTGTTCGGCGGGCGGCTCATGCTGCTCACCCACATCGGCCGGGTGAGCGGCAAGCCCCGCCAGGTCGTCATCGAGGCCATCGAGCACGACCCGGTCACCGGCGGTCACATCGGGCCGTCGGGCTACGGCACGCGTTCCGACTGGTACCGCAACGTGCTGCGCAACCCCGAGGTGGTCGTGCAACTCGGCGCGCGCCCGCGGCCCATGACCGCCGAGCCGCTGTCCCCTGCGGAAGGCGCGCGGCTCATGGCCCGCTACGGGCGCAGGCATCCCCGCCTGGCCAGGAGGCTCGCCCGCTTCATGGGGTTCGCGGTGGACGGCGGCACGGCCGACTACGAGGAGGTGGGGCGCCTGATCGCGTTCGTGCGGTTCGTCCCCCGCCGGCCCTCCGAAGGGAGTCCCCGATGAAGGCCGTGATCTGCGGCGCGGGGATCGCCGGGCTCGGCCTCGCCCAGCGGCTCGGCGCGCAGGGCTGGCGGGTCGTGGTCGTGGAGAAGGCCCCCACGCCCCGCGAACAGGGCTACATGATCGATTTTTGGGGCCTGGGGTACGACGCGGCCGAGCTGATGGGCGCCCTGCCCCGGCTGAAGGAGCTGAGCCACCCCGTCCGCGAGTGGACGTATGTGAACGAGTCCGGCGTCCGGGTCGCCGGGCTGGACCAGCGCGGCTTCCTCAAGGCCCAGCGCGGGCGGCTGCTGACCGTCCCGCGCCCGCACATCGAACTGGCGGTGCGCGAGCGGATCGGCGGTGACGTGGACCTCCGCTACGGTCGCACGATCGCGTCGGTGCAGGACACCGGGGAGGCGGGCGGCCCGGTGCGCCTCACCCTCTCCGACGGCACGGCGGAGCAGGCCGACCTGCTGGTCGGCGCGGACGGCGTCCACTCCGCGGTCCGGGGCATGATCTTCGGGCCGGAGCGCCGGTACCTTCGCCACCTGGGCTTCCACATGGCCGCCTGGCTGTTCGACGACCCGGAGGTCCACCGGCGGCTGGCGGGCCGGTTCTGTTTCACCGACTCCTACGGCAGGCAGCTCGGCGTGTACGGGGTCGGGGACGGGCGGGTGACGGCCTTCGCCGTGCACCGTACCGGCGATCCCCGCATTCCCGCCGACGTCCGGAAAGCGCTGCGCGAGGAGTACGGCTCGCTGCGCTGGATCGTGCCCCGCGCCCTCGGCGCGCTCCCCGCCGCCGAGGACATCTACTACGACCAGATGGCCCAGATCGAGCTGCCCCGCTGGAGCCGGGGGAGGGTCACCCTGCTCGGCGACGCGTGCGCGGCGGTGTCCCCGCTGGCCAGCCAGGGCGCGTCGCTCGCGCTGGCCGGCGGCCACCTGCTGGCGCGGCGGCTGGAGACCACGGGCAGTGTCCAGGCGGCGCTCGCCGCCTACGAGCGCGTATGGCGGCCGATCGTCGCCTCCCGGCAGCGCGGCGCCCGGCGCGGGGCGAACTGGTTCCTGCCCGCCTCGCCGGCCGCCCTGCTCATCCGCCGGGCCGGAATCCGGCTGACCGGCCTGCCCGGAGTCAGCGACCTGATCAGCGCCGCCCTCGGCGGCAGACCCGGCGTCCCCCTCGCCCGCCTCGCCGGCGGCCCGGAGACAGAGACCCTTGACGGCGTGCAACAGATCGAATAAACCTCAGGGAGCCGGTCGGCCACCCCCCTTGGAGGACACCATGCCGAGCAGAGCGCTGTTACGACTCGCCGTCACCGCGGTGGCGACCGGGTCGCTGATCGCCGCGGGCGCGATGCCCGCCTCGGCCGGCGGGGACAAGCCGCCCCGGACGACCAAGGGCCCCTGCGCCTACACGCAGACCCCCGACGATCCGCCCGTGCGCAGGGTGCCGCTGCCGCCCGACCCGCGCCGCACGCCGATACGTCCCGTTCACGCGGTGCTCAAGACCAACCACGGCCCCATCGGGCTGACCCTGCACGCGGCCAAGGCGCCCTGCACGGTACAGAGCTTCGTCCACCTGATCAGGCACAAGTTCTACGACTTCACCGCCTGCCACCGGCTCACCGCCTACGACCGGCTGAAGGTCCTGCAGTGCGGCGACCCGAGCTTCACCGGCGAGGGCGGCCCCGGCTACCGCTACAAGGACGAGCTGCCCACCGACCTGCCGCCGTGGCCGGGCGACACCACGGGCACCCGCAAGACGTACGCCCGCGGCGTGCTGGCCATGGCCAACGCCGGGCCCGACACCAACGGCAGCCAGTTCTTCCTGGTCTACGGCGACTCCGGGCTGCCGCCCCTTTACACCGTCTTCGGCACGGTCGACGGCCCCGGGCTCGCCGCACTGGACCGCGTCGCGGCCGGCGGCATCCAGCCCACGCCCGACGGCCCGACCCCGCCGGTGGACGGCAAGCCGGTGCTCCCCGCCGAGATTAAGCGCGCCAGGGTGTACCGCTAGACACCTGCCTCGCCGGAGCCGACGAACGGGCGGGTCAGATGGGCCGTCGCGAGCGTGGCACCGCGCCGCCGCGCGTCCGCGAGCAGTTCCACGCGGGTCGCGGCGGCCACCGCCCGGTCGTCCTCCAGCGCGTAGCCGACCCGCGGGCTGACCATTTGCACGGCGTGCACCAGCACGTCTCCGGTGCTCACCAGACGCCTGCCGCGGTCCTCCACGAGGACCGACTGGTGTCCGGCGGTGTGCCCAGGCGTCGGGACGGCGGTGATCCGGCCGCCCCCGGCGTCCGCCAGCCGCCGCCTGCCGGAGATCTCCCGCAGCAGGCCGGCCCGCTGGAGCGGGACGATCAGGTACTCCCGCATCGGGCCGTCCGCGGCGAGCCGCGCCACCTCTGTCCGCTGGACCACGTACTCCGCCTCCGGGAACATCGGCACCCCGGCAGGGCTCACCGACCAGCCCATGTGGTCCTCGTGTACGTGGGTCAGCTCGCCACCCGCTGGATCACGGAGAACGACCTGTACGGTGCGACGGTCAACCCCTGGAACCCGGCGGTGACCCCCGGCGGCTCCAGCGGCGGCGCGGCGGCCGCCGTGGCGCTCGGCATGTGCGCGCTCGCGCAGGCAGCGACATCGGCGGCTCGATCCGCTACCCGGCGGCGTGCTGCGGGGTGGCGGGCCTCCGGCCGACGCCCGGCCGAGTGCCCGCCTGGTCCGGGTCGCCGTCCTTCGACCCGCCGATGGCGGTTCAGGCGTTCGTCGAGCAGGGCCCGATCGCGCGGACCGTGGCCGACCTGCGCCTCGGGCTGCGGGCGATGGAGACCTACGACGCCAGGGACCCCCGGGCGGTCGCCGCCAACAGGCGCTGAATCAGGAGTTGAACGCGCAGATGAACCCGACCGAGCAGGAAACGGTCCGTTACGAGCGGCGGGACCGGCTGGCGCTGATCCGGCTGGACCGGCCGGACGCCGCCAACGCCATAGACCCGCCCACCCTCCAGGCCCTGGGCGAGTTCTACCACCGGGCCGACAACGACGACGCGGTCGTGGTCGTCGTGCTGCACGCGGCAGGCCCCGACTTCTCCGCCGGCCTGGACCCGGTGAGCTTCCTGCCCACCCTCCAGGCCCGGACCTACAGCCCCGACGGCCCGGGCAGGATCAACCCGTTCGGCACGACGACCCGGCTGTCCAAGCCCCTGGTCGCCGCCGTGCAGGGACGGGTCGGCGCGATGGCGCACGAGCTGATGCTCGCCGCCGACATCCGCGTCGCCGCGTCGGACACCAGTTTCAGCCAGGGGGAGATGAGCCGGGGGACCACGCCCGCGGAAGGCGGCGGCCTGCGCATGCCGCTGGAGGTGGGCTGGGGCAACGCGATGCGCTGGATCCTCACCGGCGAGCCGTGGGACGCCGCCGAGGCGCTGGCTCGGCCTGGTCCAGGAGGTCGTCGAGCCGGGGCGGCAGTTCGCCAGGGCCGTGGTGCTCGCCGAGACGATCGCCGCGCACCCGCCGCTGGTGCTGCGCGAGACGCTGCGGGTGGGCCGCCTGGCCCTGGAGGGCCACGCGCACCAGGTCTTCGCCGAACTGGTGCCCGCCCTCTACCGGTTGCTCGGCACCCAGGACTTCGCCGAACGGCTGGCCGCGCTGCGCGAGGGGCGCGACCCGGTGTACGTGGGCAGGTGACCGCAGGCCGGGCGCTCAGCGCCGGAAGCCGTCGAAGGCCATCGTGCGGATGGCCTCGGCCAGCTCGGCCGCGCTGGTCGCCTCGTTCGGCCGGTACCACTCCACCACGGAGTTGACCATGCCGAACAGCAGCCGGCCGGCGACCGCGGGATCGACGTCGGGGCGGATGTCGCCGTCGGCCTTGGCCTCGGCGACCAGCCCGGCCACCAGCCGGTCGAACTGCCGCCGCCGGTCGAGCGCCCGCTGCTCCACCTCGGTGTTGCCCCGGACCCTGAGCAGCAGGGTGACGTACGGCAGCCGCTCGACCAGCACCGTGACGCTGGCCCGGATGAGCTGTGCGAGGCGGTCGATCGCGGGGACCTCGGCGGCGGTCGCGTCGGCCGCCGCCGCGAAGAGCCCGTCGAGAGCGCGGTTGACCCCGAGTTCCAGCAGTTCGTCCTTGCTGGAGACGTGGTGGTAGATGGCGGCCTTGCTGATGCCGAGCTTCTTGGACAGGTCGTCCATGCTCGTGCCGTCGTAGCCGCGCTCGTTGAAGACCTGGACCGCCACCTGGAGCAGGCTCTCCCTGTTGTAGCCCGGGCGTCCCCGCCGTGGCCGGCTTCGGTCCAACGTCGTCACCTTGTTCATTATGGGGCATGTCCGGATCCAGCTAACCAACCGAACGTACGGTAAGTATATGGTGGGCCCAGGTCGCAAGGATGGAGCACGCATGAGCCACCGGACGCTGCTGGTCGAAGAACGGGACGATCGGGTCGTCGTCACGCTGAACAGACCCGAAGCCCGTAACGCCATCGACGCCGCGATGGTCGACGAACTGCACACGCTGTGCGGCGAGCTGGAGCGGCGTCCCCGCCTGCTGCTGCTGACCGGGGCGGGCGGCGTGTTCGCGGCCGGCGCGGACATCCGGGAACTGCTGGAGCGCGGCCGGGAGGAGGCGCTGGCGGGCATCAACAGCAGGCTGTTCGACCGGATCGCCCGGCTCCCGATGCCCACCGTGGCCGCGGTGGACGGCTACGCGCTCGGCGGCGGCGCCGAACTGGCCTACTCCTGCGACATCAGGCTGGCGAGCGAGTCGGCGGTGTTCGGCAACCCCGAGCCGGGCCTCGGCATCCTCGCCGCGGCGGGGGCGTGCTGGCGGCTGGCGGAGCTGGCCGGCCGGTCGGTCGCCAAGCAGGTGCTGCTCGGCGGCAGGCGGCTGGACGCCGCCGCGGCGCACGGGTTCGGGCTGGTCGCCGAGGTCGTACCGGCCGACCGGCTGCTGGAGCGCGCGCACGTGCTGCTGGACCGGATGGCGTCCTCCTCCCCGGTGGCGCTGCGGCTGACCAAGCTGGTGCTGGACGCCCGCGGCCCGCACCCGGTGGCCGACGACCTGGCCCAGGCCGTGCTCTTCGAGGGAGCGGACAAGGCGGAACGCATGCGGGCCTTCCTGGACAGGAGGTCGTCATGACGGGGATCCCGGCCGAGGTCGGCGTGATCGGCGGCGGGCGGATGGGCGCGGGCATCGCCCAGTGTTTCGCGGCGCTCGGCTCCCGGGTGGTCGTGGTGGAGCCGGTCGCCGCGAAGGCCGCCGCACAGCGGATCGCCGAAGGCGTGCGGACCGCCGCGGGCAGGGGCAGGCTGGCCGAGGACCCGGCCGCGGTGCTCGGCCGGGTGCGCGTGGTCACCGCCGTGGCCGAACTTCCCGCCACGGCGGAGCTCGTCGTGGAGGCGGTGCCCGAGCGGGCCGTCCTGAAGGCGGAGGTGCTGGCGGCGGCCGAAGGGGTCGTGACCGAGGACACCGTGATCGCCAGCAACACCAGCTCGCTGTCGATCGGCGAGCTGGCCGCCGTGCTCCGCCGCCCCGGGCGCTTCCTCGGCATGCACTTCTTCAACCCGGTCCCCGCCTCCCGCCTGGTGGAGGTGGTGATGGGCGCCGCCACCGAGGAGCGGACCCGGGACCGGGCCATGGGCTGGGTGCGCGCGCTGGGCAAGTCCGAGGTCGTGGTGGCGGACTCCCCGGGATTCGCCACCAGCCGGCTCGGTGTGCTGCTCGGCCTGGAGGCCATCAGGATGCTCGAAGAGGGCGTGGCCGACGCCGAGTCCATCGACCGGGCAATGGAGCTCGGCTACCGGCACCCGATGGGGCCGCTGCGCTCAACCGACCTGGTCGGCCTCGACGTGCGCCTGGCCATCGCCGAGTACCTGCACCGCACGCTGGGCGAGCGGTTCGCGCCGCCGCGCCTGCTGCGCGAGAAGGTCGCCCGCGGCGAGCTGGGCCGCAAGACCGGCCGGGGCTTTCACGACTGGAGCTGATCGGCCCGGCCGGTGAACACCGGCCGGCGCTTGTCCAGGAAGGCCCGCACGGCGTCGCGATGGTCGGTGGTCCGCCCCAGCCGGGCCTGGGCCGCCGCCTCCCGCTCAAGGATCTCCGGCAGCGGCGGGGTGGTGGCGGCGGCCATGGCCCGCTTGGCCTCGGCGAAGGCCAGGGTCGGCCCGGCGGCCAGCCGAGCCGCAAGTTCCGCCGCCGCGGTGGCTAGCTCGCCCGCCGGTACGACTCGGGTCACCAGGCCCCACTCTGCGGCCTGCCCGGCGGTGAACGGCTCGCCGAGCAGCACCAGTTCGGCCGCGCGGGCCGCGCCCACCGCCCGGACCAGGCTCGCCGACAGCCCGGAGTCGCAGGTCAGGCCGATGCCGGTGAAGGCGGTGGCGAACCGCGCCCCCTCGGCCGCGATCCGCAGGTCGCACGCCAGGGCGATGCTGAGTCCCGCCCCCGCGCAGGAGCCGTTCACCGCGGCGATCACCGGCTTGGGCATCGTGGCCAGGGCCTGGACGATGGGGTGATAGTGCTCGCGCAGCGTGTCGAAGGCGTGTTCGGGATCGGATTCCAGCGCGGCGGCGTGCTCGGCCAGGTCCTGCCCCACGCAGAAGGCCCTTCCCATGCCGGTGATGACCACCGCCCGCACTTCGGGGTCGCGCCCCAGCGTCTCGACGGCGTCGCGCAGTTCGACCTTCAGCGGGGCGGTGAGCGCGGGACGGGTCAGCGTGACCGTGGCCACCGGCCCCTCGGTGGAGACCGCGACGAGGCTTCCATCTGTCATGTGGCTACGTTACATTACTAACTGAACGTCCGGTAGGTTAATCAAGGAGGCCACGTTGACCGCACTGCGTAGCTTCGTGTCAGGCCGATGGCACGTCCCGCCGGATGAGGGACGCCCGGTGCTGGACGCGGTGACCGGGGAGGAGGTGGCCCGGATCTCCGCCGCCGGCGTGGACCGGGCGGCGGCGCTCGCGTACGGGCGCTCGGCCGGCGGCCCCGCGCTGCGCGAGCTGACATTCCACCAGCGCGCCCTGCTGCTCAAGCAGCTCGCCCTGTACCTGCGCGAGCACCGCAAGGAGCTGTACACGCTGTCGGCGCGCACCGGCGCGACCCTCGCCGACTCCCGCATCGACGTGGACGGCGGCATCGGCGTGCTGCTCTCCTACGGCAGCAAGGGCCGCCGCGAGCTGCCCAACGACACCGTGCTGGTCGAAGGCGAGGTGGAGCCGCTGGGCAAGGGCGGCACCTTCGTCGGCCGGCACCTGTGCACGCCACTGCCGGGCGTCGCGGTGCAGATCAACGCCTTCAACTTCCCGATGTGGGGGCCGCTGGAGAAGTTCGCGCCCGCCTTCCTGGCCGGGATGCCGAGCCTGATCAAGCCCGCCACCCCGACCGCGTACCTCACCCACAAGCTGGTCGAGCTGATCGTTGCGTCCGGCCTGCTGCCCGAGGGGACCGTGCAACTGCTCTGCGGCGAGGCGGGCGACCTGCTCGACCACCTCACCGAGCAGGACGTCGTGGGGTTCACCGGCTCGGCCGCCACGGCGGCCCGGCTGCGCGACCACCCCACGGTCGCGGCCCGTTCGGTGCGTTTCAACGCCGAGGCCGACTCACTGAACTGCTCCGTGCTCGGCCCCGACGCCCGGCCCGGCACACCGGAGTTCGACCTGTACGTCCAGCAGCTCGTCACCGAGATGACCGCCAAGGCCGGGCAGAAGTGCACCGCGATCCGCCGCGCCATCGTCCCGGCCGACCTGCTCGGCGCGGTGGCCGAGGCCACCGCGGAACGCCTGGCCGCCGTGAAGATCGGAAACCCGGCCGGCGACGGGGTCACCATGGGCCCGCTGGCCGCCCGCGAGCAGCGCGACGAGGTCCGCCGCGCGGTCAAGGCCCTGATGGGCGCGGCCGACACGATCTACGGCGACCCCGGCCGGGTGGCGGTGATCGACGCCGACGCCGAGCGGGGCGCGTTCCTGTCGCCGATCCTGCTGCGGGCGGACGACCCCGGACGCGGCGAGGTCCACGAGGTGGAGGCGTTCGGGCCGGTCGCCACGCTGATGCCGTACAACTCGACGCGGGAGGCGGTCGAACTGGCGGCGCGCGGCCGGGGCAGCCTGGTCGGCTCGGTCGTGACCGCCGACACCGGCTTCGCCCGCGAGGTCGTGTTCGGGGTCGCGCCCTGGCACGGCCGCATCCTGGTGCTCAACGCCGAGGACGCCGCGGAGTCCACCGGTCACGGCTCGCCGCTGCCGATGCTCGTGCACGGCGGCCCCGGCAGGGCCGGAGGCGGCGAGGAACTGGGCGGCATCCGGGGCGTGCTGCACCACATGCAGCGCACGGCGGTGCAGGCCGGACCGGCCATGATGAGCGCCCTCACCGGGCGGTGGACCCAGGGCGCGCCGCGTGCCGAGGGCGTCCACCCCTTCCGCAAGCACCTCGGCGAACTCCGCGTGGGCGACTCGGTGACCGCGGGCCCGCGCACCGTGACACTCGCGGACGTCGAGCACTTCGCGGAGTTCACCGGCGACACCTTCTACGCGCACATGAACCAGGAGGCCGCCGCCGCCAACCCGTTCTTCGAGGGCCGGGTGGCGCACGGCTACATGATCGTCTCGCTGGCCGCGGGCCTGTTCGTGGACCCCGACCCCGGCCCGGTGCTGGCCAACTACGGCCTGGAGAACCTGCGCTTCCTGACCCCCGTCTACCCCGGCGACGACCTGAGCGTGACCCTGACCGCCAAGCAGATCACCCCTCGCGAGGACGCCGACTACGGCGAGGTGCGCTGGGACACCCGGGTGACCAACCAGGACGGGGCCGTGGTGGCCGCCTACGACGTGCTCACCATGGTCAGAAAGGAGGGGACGGAATGACCGACTTCGACGCGATCATCGCCCGTGACCAGCGGATCGAGCCCCGTGACCGGATGCCGGACGCCTACCGCGCCACGATGGTCCGGCAGATCGCCCAGCACGCCCACTCCGAGATCATCGGCATGCAGCCGGAGGGCCGCTGGATCACCCGGGCCCCCTCGCTGCGGCGCAAGGCGATCCTGCTGGCCAAGGTCCAGGACGAGGCCGGCCACGGCCTGTACCTGTACGCGGCGGCCGAGACCCTCGGCGCGGACCGGGCCGACCTCACCGCCAAGCTGATCTCCGGCGCGCAAAAGTACTCCTCCATCTTCAACTACCCGTCCCTGACCTTCGCCGACGTCGGGGTGATCGGCTGGCTGGTGGACGGGGCGGCGATCTGCAACCAGGTGCCGCTGTGCCGTACCTCCTACGGCCCCTACGCGCGGGCGATGATCCGCATCTGCAAGGAGGAGTCCTTCCACCAGCGGCAGGGCTATGAGCTGCTGATGACGATGATGCGCGGCACCCCGGCGCAGCGCGAGATGGTCCAGGACGCGGTGGACCGGTGGTGGTGGCCGTCGCTGATGATGTTCGGCCCGCCGGACGCCGAGTCGCCCAACACCGCCCGGTCGATGGCCTGGAAGATCAAGCGGCACTCCAACGACGAGCTGCGTCAGCGGTTCGTGGACATGAGCGTGCCGCAGGCCGACGCCCTCGGGATCCGGCTGCCCGACCCGGAGCTGCGCTGGAACGAAGAGCGCGGGCACTACGACTTCGGCGAGGTGGACTGGGAGGAGTTCCGCCGCGTGATCGCCGGCGACGGGCCGTGCAACGCCGAGCGGATCGCCGTACGGCGGGCCGCGCACGAGGAGGGCGCCTGGGTGCGCGAGGCGGCCTCGGCGCACGCCGCCAAGCGGGTAGGGCGGGCGGCATGAGCTGGCCGCTGTGGGAGGTGTTCATCCGCGCCAGGCGCGGCCTGAACCACGTACACGCCGGTTCGCTGCGCGCCGCCGACGAGGCCATGGCCCTGCACAACGCGCGCGACCTCTACACCCGCAGGGCCGAGGGCGTGAGCATCTGGGTGGTGCGCAGCGAGCACATCACCGCCTCCAGCCCGGAGGAGCGCGACCCGTTCTTCGCCCCGAACGCCGACAAGATCTACCGTCACCCCACGTTCTACGAGATCCCCGATGACGTCCCTCACATCTGAGTCCACAGAGTCCGTCGAGTCCGCGGACCTGGCGGCGTACTGCCTGATGCTCGGCGACGACGCGCTGATCATGTCGCACCGCCTTCAGGAGTGGTGCGCCCGCGCCCCGGAGATCGAAGAAGAGGTCGCGCTCGCCAACATCGCGCTCGACCTGCTCGGCCAGGCCCGCCTGCTGCTCACCATGGCGGGCGAGGCCGAAGGGGCCGGGCGGGACGAGGACCGGCTGGCGTTCTTCCGGGAGGCCGCGGAGTTCCGCAACGTGCGGTTCACCGAGACGACCGGTGACTTCGCGGTGGCCATGACCGGGCTGCTGGTGTTCGCCACCTGGCGGCTGGCCGTGTTCGGCGGGCTGACCCGCTCACGGGACGCGGGCCTTGCGGCCGTGGCCAAGAAGGCCGTCAAGGAACTGGCCTACCACCGCGACCACGCCGCGCAGTGGGTCGTCAGGCTCGGCGACGGCACCGACGTCTCCCACCGCCGTGCCCAGCTCGCCTGGGACTCCATCCTGGCCGGCGCCGCCGAACTGCTGCACGCCCACCCCGTCGAACTCCGGATGGCGGCCGCCGGGATCGGCGTCGATCCGGCCACCGCGCGCCCCGAACTGGAACAGGTGCTGGCCCAGGTCGCCGCGGCGGCCACGCTGCGCCACCGGCAGCTGCCCGAGCCGCCGCGCGGCGGCACCGGCCGGTACGGCGAGCACTCGGCCGCCATGCCCGCGCTGCTCGGCGAGCTGCAGAGCGTGGCCCGTGCCCACCCGGAGGCGACATGGTGACCGCCAGGCAGGCCGCGGAGACCGTGATGGACCCCGAACTGCCCGTGCTGACCCTGGCCGAGCTGGGCGTGCTGCGCGACGTGCGCGAGACGGAGGGCGTGGTGGTGGTGTCCATCACGCCCACCTACACCGGCTGCCCCGCGATCGAGGCGATGCGGGAGGATTTGCGCGCCCGGCTGCGCGAGGAGGGCTACCCCAGGGTCGAGGTGCGCACGGTACTGGACCCGCCGTGGACCACCGACTGGATCTCCGCGGCGGGCCGGGAGAAGCTGCGCGCGGCCGGGATAGCGCCCCCCGGTGCGGCCCCCCGCCCGGGGGCGGTCGATCTGGGGCCGATCAGGCGGGTGGTGCGCTGCCCGCGCTGCGACTCGGCCGACACCGTCGAGCTGTCGCCGTTCGGCTCCACCGCCTGCAAGGCGCTGCACCGCTGCCGCCGCTGCCTCGAACCGTTCGAACGCGTCAAGGAGATCTGAAGCCGTGAGCCGCTTTCACCCGCTGCCCGTACAGGAGGTCGAGCGGTTGTGCGACGACGCCGTCGCGATCACCTTCGACGTCCCCGCGGCCGCGTCCGGGGCGTTCGCCTTCGCGCCCGGGCAGTTCCTGACCCTGCGGCGGCTGGTCGAAGGCCGGGAGGAACGCCGCTCCTACTCGATCTGCGCCCCCGACGGGGAGGCCCTGCGGATCGGGGTGCGCGAGGTGCCCTCCGGGCTGTTCTCCTCCTGGCTGGTACACGAGGTCCGCCCCGGCGACGTCATCGAGGCGCTGCCGCCTTCCGGGAACTTCACCCCGCCCCTGGACCGGCCGCAGCACCACGTTCTGATCGCCGCCGGGTCCGGCATCACGCCGATCATGTCCATCGCCGGGGCCGCCCTGCGCGACCCCGGCGCGCGAGTCTCCCTGCTGTACGCCAACCGCCGCGGCCAGACGGTGATGTTCGCCGACGAGCTGGCCGACCTGAAGGACGCCCACCTGGACCGGTTCGACGTGGCGCACGTGCTGTCGCGGGAGCCGAGGGAGGCCGGGCTCGGCGGCAGGCTCGACCACGCCGCCCTGGCCGGCCTGCTGCCCAGGCTGTACCCGGTGGCCGAGGTGGGGCACTGGTGGCTGTGCGGGCCGCTGGGCCTGGTCATGGAGACCCGCCGGGTGCTCGCCGATCTCGGCGTGCCGCGCGAGCGCGTCCACCAGGAGCTGTTCTACGTCGAGGACGAGGCCCCCGCCCCGCGGCGGCACGAGGAGCCGGCCGAGGAGGCGCAGGGCAGCGAGGTGACGATCGTGCTGGACGGCCGGGCCACCACGCTGCGCGCCACGCGCGAGACCCGGCTGCTGGACGCCGCGCGGCGGGTCCGTCCCGACGCGCCGTACGCGTGCCGCAGCGGCGTCTGCGGCACCTGCCGGGCCCGGCTGGTCAGCGGCGAGGTGGACATGCGGCGCAACTTCGCGCTGGAACCCGAAGAGCTGGCCGCCGGATTCGTCCTCACCTGCCAGGCCGTCCCGGCCTCCGGCGAGCTCACCCTGGACTACGACGGCTGACCCCGCAGGGTACGGCGGCGCGCGCCGCCGTACCCGTCACAGGTGGGTGACCAGCACCTCGGGCCGCTCCACGCAGTCGGCGACGAACCGCAGGAAGCCTCCCGCGACGCCGCCGTCGCAGACCCGGTGGTCGAAGGTGAGCGAGAGCTGAGCCACCTTGCGCAGGCGGACCTCGCCCTCGAACGCCCAGGGCTTGTCGGCGATCCGGCCGACGCCCAGCATGGCCGCCTCGGGATGGTTGATGATCGGCGTGGAGCCGTCCACCCCGAACACCCCGTAGTTGTTGAGCGTGAACGTGCCCCCGGTGAGGTCGGCCGGGGCCGGCCGCCCCTCGCGCGCCCGGTCGGTGCGCTCGCGCAGCGCGGCGGCGAGTTCGGCCAGCGTCATCCGGTGGGCGTCGCGGACGACCGGCACCACCAGGCCCCGATCGGTCTGCGCGGCGAACCCCAGGTGCACCCGGGACATCCTGACGATCTCCTGCCGCTCGGTGTCCACCGTGGCGTTGAGCTCGGGGAAGCGGCGCAGCCCGGCCAGGCAGATCCGGGCGAACAGGGCCAGCATGCCCACGCCCGCGCCCGGGTCGGCGCGCCGGATGTCCTCCTTCAGCCGCACCAGGGGGGTGGCGTCCGCCTCGACCCACGTGGTCGCGTCCGGGATCTCCCGGCGGCTGCGGGACATCTTGTCGGCGATCGTCCGCCGTATCCCGGTCAGGGGCACGCGTACCACATCGGTGTCGTCCTGCCGGGGGGCCTGCCCGGCGGCGATGGCCGCCTCGACGTCCTGGCGCAGCACCACGCCGCCCGGGCCGCTCGCGGGGAGCGCGCCGACGTCGACGCCGCCCTCCTTGGCCAGCCGGCGCACCACGGGCGAGATCACCCGGGGGGCCTCGCCGCGCGCCTGCACTACGGCGGTCTCTGGGGCGGTCACTGTGCCGGTCTCTGTGGGCGGCGCCTTGCGGGCCGCGCGCCTGCGGGACCGCCTGCCCTCCTTCGTGCCGTACCCGACCAGCACGTTGCCGGACCCGGCCCGCTCCTCCTCGCGGTACCGGGCCGCCGCCGGGTCCGGCCGCTCGCCGTCCGCCGCCTCGCCGGGCCCGCTCACCGCGATGAGCGGCGAACCCACCGCCACGACCTTGCCCACCTCGGCGTACAGCTCGGCCACGGTGCCCGCGAGCGGGACCGGGACGTCCACCGCGGCCTTGGCCGTCTCCACCTCCACCACGATCTGGTCGATCGCCACGGTGTCGCCGACCGACACCTTCCACTCCAGGATCTCGGCCTCGGTGAGGCCCTCGCCCAGGTCGGGCAGCCGGAAGACCGTCGCGCTCACGCCGCGCCGCCCAGGGCCAGGAACCGCGTGTCGGGCAGGTCGTCGCGCTGGAGCCGGTCGAGGGTGTCCAGGATGCGATCGACGCTCGGCAGGTGGTGGTGTTCCAGCATGGGAGGCGGATAGGGCACGTCGAAGCCGGTGACCCGCAGCACCGGGGCGGCCAGGCTGTGGAAACAGCGCTCCTGCACTCGGGCGGCGATCTCCGCGCCGACGCCCGCGAAGCCTGCGGCCTCGCCCACCACCACGCAACGGCCCGTACGGCGGACCGACGCGGTGACGGTCGCGTCGTCGAACGGCACGATCGTGCGCAGGTCGATCACCTCCAGGTCCCAGCCCTCCTGGGTGGCGGCCTCGGCGGTCTCCAGGGCGACGGGGACGCTCGGGCCGTACGCGATGAGCGTGGCGTCACTCCCGGCCCGCCGGACGGCGGCGCGCCCGAACGGCTCGGTGCGCGCGAGCCGCCCGATGTCCGCCTTGGACCAGTACAGCTTCTTGGGTTCCATGAAGACGACCGGGTCGGGATCGTCGATCGCCTCGCGCAGCAGCGAGTACGCGTCCTGGACGGTCGCGGGCGTGACGACCTTCAGGCCGGGCGTGTGCGCGTAGTAGGCCTCGCTGGAGTCGCAGTGGTGCTCCACGCCGCCGATTCCGCCCCCGTAGGGGATGCGGATGACCAGCGGCAGGCCGACCCGCCCGCGCGTGCGGTTGCGGGTCTTGGCCACGTGCGAGGCGATCTGCTCGAAGGCCGGGTAGGCGAACGCGTCGAACTGCATCTCCACCACGGGCCGGAAGCCGCCCATGGCCATGCCGACGGCGAACCCCACGATCCCCGACTCGGCGAGCGGCGTGTCGAAGCAGCGGTCCTCGCCGTACTTCGCGGTCAGCCCGTCGGTGATGCGGAACACCCCGCCGAGCGCGCCGACGTCCTCGCCGAAGACCACGACCTGCTCGTCTTCGGCCATGGCGTCGCCGAGGGCCGCGTTGAGCGCCTGGGCCATTGTGATCATGTCAGTGCCTCCTCGGCCTCGTCGGCGGCCCGCTCGGCCGAAAGTTCGACTCGCAGGACCTCGCGCTGCTCGGTGAGCTGCGGGGTCGGTGCGCTGTAGACATGGTCGAACATCCCGAGCGGGGCGAGTTCGGGGTCGGCGTTCATCCGCGCCCGCAGGTCGGCGGCCAGTTCCTCGGCCTCGGCGGACCACGCGGCGGTGTCGGCGTCGGTGAGGTGCCCGCGCCGCCGCAGGTACCGCGCCAGGCGGGCGATGGGGTCGCGCCGCCTCCACTTCTCGGCCTCGTCGTCGGTGCGGTAGCGGGAGGCGTCGTCGGCGTTGGTGTGCGATTCCAGCCGGTAGGTGTGCGCCTCCACCAGGTAGGGGCCCTGACCGGAACGGGCGTGCTCGACGGCCGAGGTGAGCACGGCGAGCACCGCGACCGGGTCGTTGCCGTCCACCCGCTCGGACGGCACGCCGTACCCGATGCCCTTGTACGCCAGCGACGGGGCGGCGGTCTGCCGCTCCAGCGGCACCGAGATGGCGTAGTGGTTGTTCTGCACCAGGAAGACCACCGGCGCCTTGAACACCGCCGCGAAGTTGAGCGCCTCGTGGAAGTCGCCCTCGCTGGTCGCGCCGTCGCCCACGCAGACCAGCGCGACGCGCCCGGTGCCCACGCGCCGCTCGGCGTACGCGAGCCCGGCCGCGTGCACGGACTGGGTGGCCAGCGGGGTGCACTGCGGGGCCACGTGATGGCGCACCGGGTCGTACCCGCAGTGCGCGTCGCCGCGGAGCAGGGACAGCACCTCCACCGGGTCGATGCCCCGGGTCACCAGCGCGACCGACTCCCGGTAGGTGGGGAAGAACCAGTCGCCTTCGGAAAGGACGAGGACCGAGCCGACCTGGCACGCCTCCTGCCCGTGGCTGGACGGATATACCGCCAGCCGTCCCTGCTTGGTCAGCGCGGTCGCCTGCGCGTCGAACCGGCGGCCGACGACCATCGCCCGATACGCCCGGCGCAGCAGCCCGGGATCGGGGACCGGGTGCCGATGACGGCCTTTGGCCACGGCCCCCTCGTCGGTCAGGAACCGCACCGGTTCCGCCGAGGGAAGCAGGGCTTGCGCGAGACCCGTCATGTGACTTCACCTCCACACTACATCAGTGTTAGGAATATGAAGCAGTTCGGCCATAAGTCTCAACACTCGGCCGAAAGCACGGACATATGGCCGTCGAGCGGAGCTTTCATGGACCAGTTGCACACCCCAGGCCCACCTGCCCCGGTTCCGGCAGGACGAACTGCGGCCGTCCTGGACGACATCGACAGGGCGATCATCCGCGAGTTGCAGACCGACGGCCGGCTGTCCATCCGCGCGCTCGCCGAACGGGTCAACGTGTCGCGTTCCAACGCCTACGCGCGGCTGGAACGCCTGCTCGGCGAGGGCGTGATCACCGGGTTCACGGCCAGGGTGGACCCGGTCCGCGCCGGACTCGGCACCGGGGCGTACGTGCTGGTCACCATCGACCAGCACGCCTGGCGGGCGGTCCTGGCGCGGCTGCGCGAGGTCCCGCACATCGAGCACCTGGCCTTCGTCGGCGGTGACTTCGACCTGGTCATGCTGGTCCGCACGCCGGACAACGCCTCGCTGCGCGATGTCGTGCTGGCCCGCATCCACGCCGTGCGGGGGGTCCGCTCCACCAGGACCTGGCTGATCTTCGACGACGGCTATCCCACCGAGTCCAGGCGCTGGGTCTCGGGCATGACCGGGAGCCGCTGACCCCGATGCACTAGAAGGGGAACGCGCGGTCCTGGTCGCGTACGGTGACCCACTGGAGCTCACAGAACTCCTCGGCGGCGAACCCCAGCCCGAACCGCCCCCAGCCGCTGTCCTTGACCCCCCCGAACGGCATGTGCGGCTCGTCGTTGACCGGCTGGTCGTTCACGTGGACGATGCCGACGTCCAGCATCGTGGCCAGGGCCAGGCCGCGGCGCGGGTCGCCGGTGATGACCGAGGCCGCCAGCCCGAAGTCGGAGCCGTTGGCGCGGGCGACCGCCTGCTCGGCGGAGTCCGCCACCTCCACGATCACCACCGGCCCGAACGTCTCGCCCTGCGCGATCTCCGCCTCGTCCGGCACGTCGGTGAGCACGGTGGCCGGATAGCAGGGCGGCGCGGGCACGCCGCCCGCCACCACGCGGGCGCCGAGCCCTTCGGCCTCCCTGACCCGCCGGTCGAGCAGGGCGAGCGCCCATTCGTTGATCACCGGCCCGACGACGGTCTCCGGGTCCGCGGGGTCTCCGGCGGGCAGCGCCGCCGCCCTCGCCCCGAACCGCTCGATGAACTCGGCGGCGAGCGGGCGCTCGACGTAGATCCGCCGCGCGCACATGCACACCTGCCCCTGGTGGATGAACGCCCCGTACACGGCGGCGTCCACGGCGTAGCCGAGGTCGGCGTCCGCGGTGACGATCAGCGGGTTCTGCCCGCTGAGCTGGAGCACCAGCCGTTTGAGGTGCCCGCCGGCCTTCTCGGCCAGCCGCCTTCCGGTCGGCGTCGAGCCGGTGAAGTTGATCCGCTTGACCAGGGGGCTCGCCAGCAGGGTGTCGGCGATGCGGCTCGCCTCGCCGGGGGCGTGCGTGACGACGTTGAGCACCCCCGCGGGCAGCCCGGCCTCCGTCAGTATCCGCGCCCACAGCCCGCCTCCGGTGTAGGGCGACTCCTCCGAGGGCTTGAGCACCACGGTGTTGCCGAGGGCGAGCGGCCCGACGATCGCCCGCCCGGACAGGGCGAGCGAGGCGTTCCACGGCACGATCGCGGCCACCACGCCGACGGGCCGCCGCACCGCCATGGCCTGGGTGCCCGCGATGTCGGAGGGCAGCACCTCGCCGATCGGCCGGTACGTGAGCTGCGCGGCCTGGCGCAGCAGCCGGACCGCGAAGTCGGTCTGGACGGTGGCGAAGTGCCGGCCGCAGCCGGTCTCGGCGGCCAGGTCGGCGAGCACTTCGGCCTGGCGCGACTCCAGCAGGTCGGCCGCGCGCAGGAAGACCCGCTGGCGCGCCGCGGGCAGCGCCCGCGACCAGTCGCGAAACGCCTGGTGCGCCGCGGCGACGGCCAGGTTCGCGTCATCTCCGTCGCCCGCGGCGACCTCGCCCAGCACCGCGCCGGACCACGGCGAGCGGTTCGCATAGCGGCGGCCGGAACCGGCGGGCGTCCATTCGCCGCCGATGAAGTGTCCGGCGCGCGGCTTGACCCCGCCGCCCCAGGTGGGCTCCGCCTCGGCCATCGGGTCGGGTCTCCTCGCTCGGGTCGGCGTCTCGTACGGCTGTGTCGGCCAGCAGCGTTCACGCGATCGGCACGGCAGTCAAAAGCGTTTGAATATCTGAAACCAACAGACCGTATCCTGACGATGTGAGCGACGACGAGCCTCCCCGTCCCCGCGGCCGTGCCAAGGGCGACTCCAGCGCCTTCTCGGTGTCCCTGGAGCGCGGCCTGCGCATCCTGTCGGCCTTCGGCGGCGACCGCTCCGTGCTCGGGATCGCCGACCTCGCGCGGGCGGTCGGGCTCAACAAGAGCACCACCTACCGCTACGTCGCCACGCTGACCAAGCTCGAGTACATCCGCCAGGACCCGGAGACCAGGAAGTACTTCCTCGGCCCGCGGGTGGTCGACCTCGGCTTCGCGGCGATCGACTCCATGGAGCTGACCCGGGTCGCCGGCCCGCTGCTCCAGGCCCTGGCCGATGAGACCGGCTTCACCGTGAGCATGGCGCTGTGCGACGGCCCCGACGTCGTCTACGTCGACCGCAGGCGCAGCAGCCGGCGAAACGCCCTGGCCATGGACCTCAACCTGCACGTCGGCTCCCGGCTGCCCGCCTACTGCACCTCGATGGGCAAGGTCTTGCTGGCGCACAAGAACCCGGCGGCGCTCCGGCAGATCCTCGACCGCACCGACCTGGCCCGGCGCGGCCCCAAGACGATCACCAACCGGGAGCAGTTGCTCGCGGCCCTGGCCAAGGTGCGCCAGAGCGCCGTGGCGGTCAACGACGAGGAGCTGGCCCCGGGCCTGCGCTCGTTCGCCGCGCCGGTCCGCGACCGCGCGGGCGAGGTCGTCGCCGCGGTCAACGTCGCGGTCCACCTGACCAGCGCGCCGGCCACCATGGAGGCGCTGGCCGCCCGGCTGGAGCCGCCGTTGCGGCGCACGGCCGCCGAGATCTCCAAGCGCCTCGGCTACCGCCCGCGCGGCCAGCAGTCGTTCCAATAGCACAAATCGCGTTTCACTCATCGAAACCCACCGTTGCTCTGGCGCTGGCCGGACCATACGGTCAGGGCAACTTCCCGCCACCCGAGATCCGGTCTTCCCTGGGGGTGGACGAGCGAGTTGTGCCCTCGAAGAGCGACCGCGGTGTCCCGGCGACGAGCGATGCCCGCGAACACCGTCGACTAAGGAGTTTGCCGTGCGCGACATCCCCACGGGCGGCCTGGGCCGCCGTTCCTTCCTCAGCGGGGCGGCCGCCCTCGGCGGCGCCTCCCTGGTGAGCGCCTGCGGCGGCCTGAAGGGCACCGGCGGCTCGTCGTCGGACGTACTCAAGATCGGCTACGTCAGCCCCCAGACCGGGCCGCTGGCCGGATTCGCCACCGCCGACAACTTCGTGGTCAAGCAGATCCAGCAGGCGGTGCGCGGCGGCTTCACGGCGGGCGGCGTCAAGCGGCGGATCGAGATCGTCGTCAAGGACACCCAGTCCAACCCCAACCGCGCCACCGAGGTCACCCGGCAACTGATCAACAGCGACAAGGTGGACCTCATCGTCGGGTCCTCCACGCCCGACACCACCAACCCGGTGGCCGACCAGTGCGAGGCCAACGGCATCCCGAACGTCACCACGATCGCCCCGTGGGAGGCGTGGTTCCACGGCCGGGGCGGCAAGCCGGGCGAGGGCTTCAAGTACACGACGCTGTTCTTCTTCGGCATGCAGGAGTTCGCCGACTGCTTCTTCCCGATGTGGGACCGCGCCGACGTCTCCTCCAAGAACGTGGCCGCGCTGTGGCCCAACGACACCGACGCCAACGCCTTCCGGCAGGGGCTCGGGCCGATGATGAAGAAGTCCGGCTACACCCCGGTGGACGGCGGCGCCTACCAGAACGGCGCCACCGACTTCACCGCGCAGATCGCCACCTTCAAGGAGTCCGGCGCCGACCTGTTCACCTGCACCCCGATCCCCCCGGACTTCCAGACCTTCTGGAAGCAGGCCCGCCAGCAGGGTTTCAAGCCCAAGCTGGCCACCGTCGCCAAGGTCATGCTGTTCCCCTCCGAGGCCGAGGCGCTGGGCGGGCTCGCCGCCAACATCGCCACCGACTTCTGGTGGAGCCCGGCCCACCCCTACAAGTCCGTCCTGGACGGCAAGTCCGCCAAGCAGCTCGCCGACGACTTCGCCGCCGAGACCGGCAAGCAGTGGACCCAGGCCCTCGGC
This sequence comes from Spongiactinospora gelatinilytica, assembly GCF_003236385.1. GTDB lineage: Bacteria > Actinomycetota > Actinomycetes > Streptosporangiales > Streptosporangiaceae > Spongiactinospora > Spongiactinospora gelatinilytica. Next base: position 16,086 of record NZ_POUA01000023.1, on the reverse strand, counting down.
TCGGTGTACTCGCTGTTCGAGATCGCCATCCAGGCGTTCAAGGAGGCGAGCGACCCCAAGGACCGGGACGAGGTGGCCGCCAAGCTGCGCGGCATGAAGATCAGGTGCATGAGCGGCGACCTCGACTTCACCGCGGGCCCGCAGCCCGGCATCGCGCTCCAGCACCCGGTCGGCGGCCAGTGGCGCAAGGGCGAGCGGTTCCCCTGGGACGTGGTGATCGTGGACAACTCCGCCAACAAGGCCGTCCCCATCGGCGGCGACCTGCTGCCCACCAACGCCTGATGACCGAGCCACTGCTGCGCCTTACCGGCATCACCAAGAGCTTCGGCAAGGTGACCGTCGCCGGCGACCTCTCCCTGTCGGTGCGGGCCGGGGAGGCGCTGGGGATCGTGGGCCCGAACGGGGCGGGCAAGTCCAGCCTGTTCGGGATGATCTCCGGTGACCTCCGGCCGGACCGGGGGACGGTGTGGTTCGCCGGGCGGGAGATCACCGGCGCCCCGCCGCACGCCCGCACGAGGGCCGGGATCGGGCGCACCTACCAGGTGCCGCGGCCCTTCTCGCACCTGACCGTCTTCGAGAACGTGCTGGTCTGCGGCCACCAGGGGGCGGGCCTCAAAGGCCGGCAGGCGTGGGCGCACGCGATGGACGTACTTGAGCGCACCGGCCTGGCCCCCCTCGCCAACACCCCGGCGGGCCGGCTCACGCTGTTGCAGCGCAAGCGCCTGGAGATGGCCCGCGCGCTCGGCACCGGCCCCCGGCTGCTCCTGCTGGACGAGGTCGCCGGCGGGCTGACCGAGCCCGAGGTGCACGAACTCGTCGAGGTCGTCGGGCGGCTGCACGCCGAAGGGCTGGGCGTGGTGTGGATCGAGCACGTCGTCCACGCGCTGGTCAGCACCGTCGAGCGGATGATCTGCCTGGCCGGCGGCGACGTCGTCGCCGACGGCGAGCCGATGCACGTGCTCGCCGACCGCAAGGTGCGCGAACTGTACCTCGGGGCCGGTCCTGAGACCGGTTCCGGGACGAGCGCGCCGGAGGAGGGGGCATGACGCTGCTGTCGATCCGCGACCTCACCGTCTACCACGGTCAACTGCGCGCGGTGGACGGGCTCAGCCTGGAGGTGGAGCGCGGCGAGGTACTGGCGATCATCGGCGCCAACGGCGCGGGCAAGTCCACGCTGCTGCGGGCCGTGGCCGGGCTCAACCCGCCGGCGTCGGGGTCCATCACGCTCGACGGCAGGGACATCACCAGGATGCCCGCCCACAAACGGGTGCCGGCGGGCATCGCGCTGGTGCCGGAGGGGCGGCGGCTGTTCCGGTCCCTGACGGTGGAGGAGAACCTGCTGGCCGGCGCATACCGCGGGCGACCCGGCGCCTGGAACCTCGCCCGCGTGTACGAGCTGTTCCCCTGGATGGCCGACCGGCGCGCGCAGAACGCCGCCCAGCTCTCCGGCGGCGAGCAGCAGGCGGTGGCGATCGGCAGGGCGCTGCTGTCCAACCCCGCGCTGCTGCTCATCGACGAGTTGTCACTCGGGCTCGCGCCGGTGGTGGTCCGCCGCATCTACGAGGTGCTGCCGGACATCGTCACCGCCGGCACCACCGCGCTGCTCGTCGAGCAGGACGTCTCTCAGGCCATGCGCGTCGCCGACCGGCTGCACTGCCTGCTGGAAGGCCGGTCCGTGCTGCGCGGGCGGCCCAGGGAGCTGACCCCCGAGCAGGTCGAGCACGCCTACTTCGGCATCGGGACGGCGTACGCCGGGGGGACCCCGGGAAAGGGAGGCGACTGACATGGGCTGGCTCAACGCCATCGTCCAGGGGCTGCTGCTCGGCGGCCTGTACGCGCTGTTCGCGACCGGCCTGTCGCTGATGTTCGGCGTCATGCGGATCGTCAACCTCGCGCACGGCGACCTCGCGGTGGTCGCCTCGTTCCTGGCGCTCGCGCTGGTCAGCGGGACCGGGCTGCCGCTGTGGGTCGTGATGGTGGTGACCGTGCCGCTGTTCGCCCTGCTCGGCTACCTGACCCAGCGGGTACTGCTGCAACGCAGCCTGGGCGCGGGCCCGCTGGCCACCCTGCTGGTCACCTTCGGCCTGTCCATCGTGCTGCAGAACATCCTGCTGGAGGTCTTCTCCGCGGACACCCGCACGCTCGACGGCGGCTCTTTCGCCACCGCCTCCTTCCACCTCACCGACTCCACCTCGGTCGGCTACCTGTCGCTGACGACGTTCCTGCTGGCCTGCGCCGCCCTGGCGGGCATCCAGGTGTTCCTGTCGCGCACCGGGCTCGGCCGGATGCTGCGCGCCTCCGCCGACGACCGGGAGACCGCGAGCCTCATGGGCGCCGACAGCAGGCACGTGTACGGCATCGCCACCGCCATCGCGTTCGCCACCGTCGCGCTGGCCGGGCTGATGTTCGCGATGCGCTCGTCGTTCGACCCGTCCATCGGACCCTCCCGGCTGATCTTCGCCTTCGAGGCCGTCGTCATCGGCGGGCTCGGCTCCCTGTGGGGAACGCTGCTCGGCGGGATGGTCCTGGGCGTCGCCCAGTCGCTGAGCGCGCAGGTCGACCCGGCGCTGACCCTGCTGGCCGGGCATCTCATCTTCCTCGCCGTGCTGGCCTTCCGGCCGCAGGGCCTGCTCGCGGGAAGGGCCGCATGACACTGTCACAGACGCTGATCGCGCGGGCGGCGCAGGTCCGGGTGAGCCGCGCGGCCAGGTCCTCCAAGGTGTCGGGCGCGGCCATGGCGCTGATCGCGGTGGTCCTGGCGGCGCTCCCGTTCCTGGTGTTCAGCACGGTCACCGACACGCTGGTCAACCTGTTCGTGCTGATCGCGCTGGCGAGCATGTGGAACCTGCTGGCCGGGTTCGGCGGGCTGGTGTCGGTGGGGCAGCAGGCCTACATCGGCATCGGCGCCTACAGCGTCATCGCGCTGGCCGACCAGGGCGTGCAGCCGTACCTGGCGGTCCCGCTCGGCGCGCTCACCTGCGCGTTGTTCGCGGTGCCCACCTCCTGGCTGGCGTTCCGGCTGCGCGGCGACTACTTCGCGGTCGGGACCTGGGTGATCGCCGAGGTGTACCGGCTGCTGGTGGTGCGGATCGACGGCGTGGGCGGCGGCAGCGGGAAGGGCCTCTCCGGAATGTCCGGCATCGACCAGACCCTCCGCGGCGCGCTCACGTACTGGATCGCGCTCGCCCTCGCGCTGGCCACCATCGGCGGGTGCTACCTGCTGCTGCGCGGCCGGGTCGGCCTGTCGCTGATGGCCGTGCGCGACGAGGAGACCGCGGCCAGCTCGGCCGGGATCGACGTGACGCGGGCCAAGCGGCTGGTCTACCTCATCTCGGCGGCGGGCTGCGGCGCGGCCGGCGGGGTGATCACGATCAGCTCGCTCAGCGTCAACCCCGACGCCATCTTCAGCGTGCAGTGGTCCGCGTACATGATCTTCATCGTGGTGATCGGCGGGATCGGCTACATCGAGGGCCCGCTGCTCGGGGCGCTGGTGTTCTTCGCGTTGCAGCAGGTGCTCGCCGACTACGGCTCGTGGTACCTGGTGCTGCTCGGCGCGGTCGGCGTCGCGGCGGCGCTCTGGCTGCCCGGCGGGCTGTGGGGCCTGGTACGCGACCGGACCGGGCTGAGCCTGTTCCCGGTCGGCTACCACGTCAGGGAGGGGGGCGGCGATGCCGCTTCCCGCTGAGACCGCCACGGCGGCCATCGCCGCCATCGCCCGCGGCGAGATCACGCCCGCGGAGCTGACCGAGCACCTGCTGAGCCGGATCGAGGCCACCGAACCTGGCCTGCACGCCTACGTCACGGTGACCGCCGAGCGGGCCCGCGCCGAGGCGGCCGCGCTGAGCGCGGAGGCGGCCCGCGGCGTACGGCGGGGCCCGCTGCACGGCCTGCCCATCGGCATCAAGGACCTGATCGACACGGCGGGCGTCCCCACCCGCTACGGCTCGCCTGTGTTCGCCGATAACGTGCCGCAGCGGGACGCGAGCGCGGTGCGCGGCCTGCGCCGCGCGGGCGCGGTGCTCCTCGGCAAACACACCACCCATGAACTCGCCTGGGGCGGGCGCACCGACAGCCCGTTCTTCGGCCCCACGCACAACCCCTACCGGCGGGGCCGCATCCCCGGAGGGTCCTCCGGCGGGTCGGCGGCCTCCGTGGCGGCGGGCAGTTCGCTGGGGGCGCTCGGCTCCGACACGGCCGGCAGCGTGCGCATCCCGGCCGCGCTGAGCGGCTGCGTCGGCTTCAAGCCGACCCGCGGCCGGATTCCGCTGGACGGCGTGCTGCCGCTGGCCCCTTCGCTGGACCACCTCGGGGTGCTGGCGCGCACGGTGGACGACGCCGCCGCGCTGACCGCCGCCCTGGCCGGCCCGCTGCCGCGGGACCACCCGGACGAGCCGCGGGTGGGCTGGCTGGGCGGCTGGTACGACGCGGTGCTCGCGCCCGAGGTGCGGGCCGCGCTCGCGGACGTCCGCGCCCTGCTGGACGGGCACGGCGCGCGGGTGACGGACGTAGCCGTGGCCGACCAGCCGCTCATGCCGTACGCGGCGCTGGAGCGGATCGTCCGCGAGGCGGGGGCGTTCCACCGGGAGGCGTTCGAGCGCGACCCCGCGCTGTTCGGGCCGGACATCGCCGAGCTGATGCGCAAGGCCCCGCCCTCGGCCGCGGAGACCGAGCGGCACGAGGCGGCGCTGCGCCGCTCCACCGCCGCCCTGCGCGACGCGCTGGCCGCCCACGACGTGCTGGTCAGTGCCACGGTACCGATCCTCGCCCCGCCCATCGGCGCGATGACCGTCACGATCGAGGGCCGCGAATGGCCCATCGAGCCGGTGCTGACCCGGCTCACCTCGCCCTGCAACGTCGCCGGGCTCCCGGCGATCTCGGTGCCGGTGGCGCTCGCCGACGGCCTGCCGGTCGGCCTGCAGATCATCGGCGCGGCGATGCGCGACGAGGCCGTACTGCGCGTGGCCCGCCTGGTGGAGAGCCTGACTCCGCCACTGCCGTCCCCCTTCGCAGCCGGGAGGAACCCCCGATGAAGGTGTCCGCCGCCGTCGTGGAAGAGCTCGGCGCGCCGTTCCGCGTCGAGGAACTGGAACTCGACGAACCAGGGCCGGGGGAGGCGCTGGTGAGGATCGTCGCCTCCGGGATCTGCCACACCGACGAGATCACCCGGCACGGCGACCTGCCGATGCCGTTCCCCGGCGTGCTCGGGCACGAAGGCGCGGGGGTGGTCGTCGCGGTGGGCGACGACGTCACCGCGGTACGGCCGGGCGACCACGTGGTCATCGGCTGGCCCTCCTGCGGCACGTGCCGCAACTGCCGGGACGGCGAGCCGAGGTACTGCGCCCGGCTCGGCGAGGCGCTGTGCGGGGGCGGGCGGCTGCTCGGCCCGAGCGCCGGGCGGCCGGCGCTGCGCCGCCCCGGCGGGACCCCGGTGCACAGCCACTTCTTCGGCCAGTCCTCGTTCGCGACCTACTCGCTCACCTGGGCCGAGGCCCTGGTCGTGGTGCCCAAGGACGCGCCGCTGGCCCTGCTGGGGCCGCTGGCCTGCGGGTTCTCCACCGGCGCCGGTGCCGTGCTGAACACCCTGCGCCCCGCCCCCGGGGCGAGCCTGGTCGTGTACGGCGTCGGCGCGGTCGGCCTGGCCGCGGTGATGGCCGCCCGGCTCACCCCGGCCACCACGATCATCGCGGTGGACCGGCACCCCGCCCGGCTGGCGCTGGCCGCCGAACTGGGGGCCACCCACACCGTGGACGCCCGCGCGGCCGACCCCGTCGCCGAGGTGCGCCGCCTGTGCGACGGGCCCGCCGACCACGCCCTGGAGTGCACCGGCGTCATCTCGGTCGTCCGGCAGGCGGCCGACAGCGTCGGGATGCTCGGCACCTGCGTGCTGATCGGCGGCGCCCCGGCCGGGGCGGAGTTCGGCCTGGACCACCTGTCCACCCTGTGGGGCAAGCGGATCGTCGGCACGCTCGGCGGCAGCGGCCGCGCGCAGCCCCTGATCGGCGCGCTGATCGAGCTGCACCGGCAGGGCCGCTTCCCGTTCGACCGGCTGGCCCGCTTCTATGAGCTGGGGGAGATCGGCGAGGCGCTCGCGGCGAGCCGCCGCGGCGAAGTGATCAAACCGATCCTCCGCATGGACCATTGAGACACGAGCGACATGAGACAAGGGAGAGGGAGCTCAGTGACACTGCTCGACGGCGTCGACTGGCAGGGGAACATCTTCAAGAAGGGCGAGTGGACGGCCGGGCGCGGCGGCGACTATCCCGTCATCGAGCCCGCCACCGGGGCCGAACTCGGCCGGATGGGAATGGCCGGGGCCGAGGACGTCGCCGAGGCCGCCACCGCCGCGGCCGAGGCCCAGCGCGAGTGGGCGGCGATGCCGCACACGGCCCGCGCCGCCGTCCTGCGCCGGGCCGGAGACCTGTGGCAGCAGCACACCGAGGAGATCCGCGGCTGGAACATCCGCGAGGTCGGCGCGGTCCCCGGCATGGCCGAATTCTCGCTGCACGTGGCGGCGGAGGAGTGTTACGAGGCCGCCGGGCTGCCCGGGCGGGCGATCGGTGAGATCCTGCCCTCCGAGCAGCCCCGCCTGTCCATGGCCCGGCGGATGCCGGCCGGGGTGGTCGTGGTGATCTCCCCCTTCAACGTGCCCATCATCCTCGGCATCCGCTCGGTGGCCCCAGCGCTCGCGCTCGGCAACGCGGTCATCCTCAAGCCCGACCCGCGCACCGCGGTGACCGGCGGGACCCTGATGGCCCGCGTGTTCGAGGAGGCCGGCCTGCCCCCGGGCGTGCTGCAGATGCTGCCCGGCGGCCCGGAGGTCGGGGAGGCCCTGATCACCCATCCGAGCGTACGGGTCATCTCCTTCACCGGCTCCACCGCCGTCGGCCGCCGGATCGGCGAGCTCGCCGGACGGCACCTCAAGCGCGCGCACCTCGAACTCGGCGGCAACTCCGCGCTGCTGATCCTCGACGACGCGGACGTGGACCAGGCCGCCACCCTGGCCGCCTGGGGCTCGTTCTTCCACCAGGGGCAGATCTGCATGACCACGGGCCGTCACCTGGTCGCCGACGGGCTGTACGACGCGTTCGTCGAACGCCTCGCGGACAAGGCCGCCGCACTGACGGTCGGCGACCCGGCGGCCGGCGAGGTCGCGCTCGGCCCCGTCATCGACGCGGGACAGCGCGACAAGATCCACCGCCTGGTCACCGCCAGCGTCGAGCAGGGCGCCCGGCTCGCCGGCGGCGGGGCCTACCAGGAGCTGTTCTACCGGCCCACCGTGCTGGCCGACGTCCCGCTGACCGCGCCCGCGTTCGCCGACGAGGTGTTCGGCCCGGTCGCGCCCGTCACCCGGGTCACCTCGACCGAGGAGGCGGTACGGCTGGCGTCCGCGAGCGACTACGGCCTGGCCCTGGGCATCGTGACCCGCGACGTGATGCGCGGCCTCGCCGCCGCCGAACGCATCCCGACCGGCATCGTCCACATCAACGACCAGACGGTGAACGACGAGGCCAACGCCCCGTTCGGCGGCGTCCTCGCCTCCGGCACCGGCTCCCGCTTCGGCGGCGCTCAGGCCAACATCGAGGCGTTCACCGAGACCCGCTGGATCACCATGCGCGGCGAACCCCCGGCCTACCCCTTCTGACCCGCCCGGCGCGGCCCGGCCCCGGCGAGCTCCGGGGCCGGTTCCCGCCACACGGCGAAGATCACCCGGCCTTCCACCCTCTCGCGCAGGTAGGCCGCGATCCTGGTGATCAGGTGCGCCTTGTAGAGCCACGCGATCCCGAGCACCAGGGACAGCAGCGGGTAGACGAGGACGACGGCCGTGTTGCCGGCCTCGAAGCCGACGGAGAGCACGACGCCGAACACCACCACCGATCCGCCGATGAGCTGGGTCCGTAATCCGGTGAGCTGGACGATCTCCGCACGCAGGCTGGTGTACTCGGCGACGGCGAGTTGCGTGCGATCCCATGTTGATGAGGTCACTTCGGGCATATACCGATGGGCGGCGGGCGGCCAGGGCGGCGTAGGGCGATCGGCCCCCGCCCTACGCCGCCGACGGGATGTTACTCCTCGGCCGAGTAGTTGACGAGGAAATACCCCGATTCTGGGACAACCGGAACGGTCCCAAATTTCTGGTGGCCGATGGCTGGACTTCGCCGGAGGACGAAGTGGACAATTTCGATCACCTGCGTGGAAGGGTGTCGATGTCGCTCCTGAAGAAGATCGGCCTTGGTGTGCTGGCCGTCGTGGTGCTGATGGTCGTCGTTCCGGGGGCCTGGAAGATCGTGCTCGTGGCGCCGGCCGCCGTGGTCTTCGGGGTCTACTGCTGGTTCCTCTGGGTGGAGGACAGCAGGTCCAAGCGGAACTGACCGGTACGGCGGCCGCGCCGCGTCAGCCGAGCCCGCCGACGATCTCGGCGACCCGGTCCGGCATCGACAGGAACGGCGAGTGGGCGGCGTCCAGTGCGACGGTCAACGTCGGGTTGCCGGGGAAGGCGGCGTCGGCGTCGTCGATGAACTTCCGCTGGAGTGGCGGCCGGATGGTCATGTCCTGCGCGCACCCCACGTACGTCCGGGGCACCGAGCCCCAGCCGTCGCTGGTCAGCGTGGTGGTGCCCAGCGCGATCCCGAGGGGCGCGTCCGGCGTCAGCAGCCCGAGCGCGGCGTCGGCGTCGGCCGGGTCGAGGTCGCCGTAGAACGCCTGGCGGAGCTGGGCGCGATAGGCGGGCTCGGCCGAGACGGTGTCGAGCCGCAGCGCCCGCACCGCCCCCGGGTCGGCCCGCACCGACGGGGCGATCAGCTCGCCCGCGTTCTCCGGCATCGTGGCGCACTCCATGGCCGAGACGCCGGAGGCGGGCATGAACGCCGCCAGGTACACCGCGTGCGCGATCAGTTCGGGGGCCTGCTCGGCGGCGCGCGTCAGGACGGACCCGCCCATGCTGTGCGCCACGACCGTGACCGGCCCGCCCCGCCCCAGCCGCCTGATCTGGGACACCAGCAGGTCACCGGCCTGGTCGAGATCGACGTCCGCCACCGGTGATTTCTCGGTGGCCAGGCGCTCGGGGGAGAACGGCCGTCCGGTGACCGACTCCGGACGCCGGGCGCGCCATCCGTGCCCGGCCAGGTCCACGGCCAGGGCCTGCCGGCCGGAGTCGGCGACGTGGGCGAGCACCTCGCTCCAGCACCAGGAACCGTGCCAGAAGCCGTGGACGAACAGCAGCGGGGTGGTGGTGGTCATCGGCGCTCCTTGGAAGATCTCGGGGCCGCCGCCGCGGTTCGGGACGGCCGGCGATACGGCCATGGAGATGACCTCCGCCGGGCCGCTGTGACGATTCGCAAGGTGATCTCGGTCACTGTGGTGTTCTCGGCTGGACGGCCCTGGGCATCGGTTTCGCCCGCCATGTCACAGTGAGGCCCTGTCGACTTGTCGTAATGGGTGCCATCAAATTCGGTAAGTCAGACATGGAGGTCGTCATGGCACGGGCCATCGCGAACGTGGTCGTGGCCTCAAAGGCGCCCGATCCGCCCGGCGTCACCCTTTCGGTGGGGAGGCGGGCGCGATGAGGGTCCTGCTGGCAGGAGCCACCGGCGCGGTCGGGGTTCCGCTGCTGTCCGCGCTGGCCGACGCGGGGCACAAAGTGATCGCTATCATCCGCGATCCGGCCAAACGGCAGGTCATCACCAATTACGGGGCGATTCCCGTCATCGCCGACGTACTGGATCGCGAAGCGCTGCTCCGCGCGGTCGACGGCCAGGGCGCCGACGTGGTCATGCACCAGGCCACGGCGCTGCGCGGCGCTCCGCGCAAGCTGCGGCCCGATGACCTGACCATCGCCCTGCGCGGCAAGGGAACGGAGAACCTCCTGCACGCGGCCCGCGTGGTCGGCGCGCGGCGGTTCGTCACCCAGTCGCTGATCACCGGGTACGGCTACTGCGACCACGGCGAGCGGCTGCTCACCGAGGACGACGAGTTCGGCAGGCACGTCGGCACGGTGGCCGACCTGGTCACCGACTCCAGCGTGGCGACCGAGCGGCAGGTGTTCGCGGCGGACGGCATCGAGGGCATCGCGCTGCGGTACGGGATGTTCTACGGCAAGAACGCGTTCAGCGACATGTTCGCCGACATGATGCGCAAGCACGCGCCGGTGCTCCCACGGGGCAGGACGGGGGTCACGTCCTTCATCCACGTGGACGACGCCGCCTCGGCCGCGGTCGCCGCGATGGAACGGGGCAAGGCCGGCGAGGCGTACAACATCGTGGACGACGAACCGATGAGCTGGCGCGACTTCCTGACCACGGTCGCCCGCGTACACGGCACTCCGCGCCCGGTGGTGACCCCGCAGTGGATGATCCGCCTGGCCGTGCCGTACCTCGGCTGTCTCCTGATCGACACGAAGATGCGCGTCTCCCACGCCAAGGCCACCCGCGACCTCGCCTGGACCCCGGCCTACCGCAACCTCCATGAGGGCCTGGCCGCCCACGCCAGGTAGCTCCGACCCCGGGCCGGCGCACCTCGCCGGCCCGTGCTCATTTCCTGTCCAGCGCGTCGCGCACGGCGGCGAGGGCGGCGGCCAGCTCGCCCCGCTGCGCGGTGGTCAACCCGCCGAAGGCGCGGTCCTCCAGCTCGGCCCAGACCTGACGAGTGCGCGGGCACAGGTCCCGGCCGGTGGCGGTGAGCCGCACGAGCATGGCCCGGCGGTGGGTCTCGGACGGTGAGCGGGCGATCAGGCCGGCCCGTTCCATCGCGCCGAGGGTCACCGAGACCGTCGAGCGGTCCGGGCCGAGAAAGCGGACCAGCTCCGACTGCTGGACCGGGCCGTGATCCTCCAGGTACAGCAGCACCAGCTCCTGTGGTGGTGTGACCCCGATCCGGGCGAGGAGCTCGTGTGCGAGCGTGGCGTGCCGGCGTACGACCTGGAACAGGAGCGAGCCGAGCGGTGCGCGCCGACGTCGGCCGGATCGCCGCCGAGGTGTTCGGGGCCCCTGGGGAGTTCCTGGGCCGGCGGATCGAGATCGCGGGCGACGAACTGACCGTCACCGAGATCGCCGAGGTCTTCACCAAGGTCGGGGGCACTCCGACGCGCTTCGTCCACCAGCCCCTCGAAGAACTGCGGGCCGAGGCGGAGGAGGCCGCCACCATGTTCGGCTGGTTCGAGAACGAGGGGTACCAGGCCGACCTTCCGGCCCTGCGCGAACGGTTCCCCGGCCTGGTGAGCTTCGAGACCTGGCTGCGCGAGGCGCAGTAGGCGAGAGCCCGTCGGTCGGTACCGTCAGACGCGGGCCGCCTCCCGCGATGCCGTGGCGTCCTTGACCACCGGCGGCTTCAGGAAGCCGGTGGCTCAGGCCACCGGAATGGCGACCACGGCGATGACCAGGCCGGTGATGATCGCGGCGGAGGTGGTGAAGCCACCGATCGCCGCGCCCCCGGCGAACGACCCGAACGCGACGCCCATGTTGATCGCGGAGGCGGGCAGTGACTGCGCCAGCGCGCCACCCGGCCCGGCCAGGCTGACGACACGGTACTGCAGCGAGGGCGCCGTGACGAAGGCGAACAGCCCCCAGGCCGGCAGCACCAGCGCCACCAGGAACGCGACCGGGCCGACGAGGTAGAGCGCGAGCAGGCAGACCGCGGCGCCGATGGTCGCCACGATCAGGGTGCGTCCGGCGCCCTGGTCGGCGAACCTGCCGCCGCTGAACGAGCCCACCGCTGTGGCCGCGCCGTAGACCAGGACGAACACGCCGATCAGCGCGCCGGAGATGCCGGTGACGCCCTCCAGGTACGGCACGATGTAGGTCAGTGCCGCGTACAGCGACGCGAACACCAGGAAGCACAGGCCCAGCACGGCCAGCACCCGGGGCGCGAACGCGTATCTGGCCTGGTCACCCGCGCCGCCCCCGGTGCCGGGCACCGACGGGACCACCGCCGACGTGGCGATCAGCATGAGCGTGGCGAGCACGGCGATGGCGGTGAACGAGCCGCGCCGGCCGAGTTCCTGTCCGATCAGCGTGCCCAGCGGCACGCCCACTGCGGCCGACACCGAGACGCCGGAGATGATCACGGCGATCGCCCGGCCCATCCGCTCGGGCGGGACGACCGCCGTGCCCGCCGTGAACGCGGTGGCGATGAACAGGCCCTGGATCGCGCCGGTGAGGGCGCGCGCCGCGAGGAACAGGCCGTAGTCGCCGGTCAGCGCCACGACCACGTTGCCTCGGGTCGCCGATGCGGTCGGCGGCGGAGGAACAACTGGGGCAGCCGGTGTCGCGGGGGTGCTCGTTTCCCTCGGCATCGACGTCGTTGATCCACATGAAGTGGTGGACGACCAACTGGGGCCGCCCCTCGAACAGGTCGAGCAGGCTCACGCGCCCGTTCGGGCCCTCGAACGTGTACGGCTTGTCGATGCGCACCATCGGCAACCGGCGGCGGTCGGCGTTCACCCGGTCATGGGCCCGGGTGAGCTCCTTCTCCTTGACCAGCAGCTCCTTGCGGGCGGCGAGCCACTCCTCGCGCGACACCACCTCGGGCAGGTTCTCCAGTGACATCCGTGCCTCCTTGGACTGCTCTCGTTTTGCAACCGCTCTCACCGTAGGAGACGATGTTGCGAAACGCAACCGGTTCGGAGATGAGTGCAGTGCGCAAGGACATGCGATCGACGTGCCCGATCAACCTGTCGCTGGAGATCTTCGGCGACCGCTGGACCCTCCTGGTCCTCCGCGACGTGATCTTTACCGGCGCACGGCACTTTCGTGAACTGCTCAACGGTCCCGAGCGGATCTCGTCGAACATCCTGGCCGACCGGCTCGCCCAGCTCGTCGAGCATGGGCTGCTGACCAAGGCCGAGGACCCCTCGCACCGGCAGAAGGTCGTCTACAGCCTGACCGAGCAGGCGATCCAGCTGGTGCCCGTCTTCGTCCAGCTCGGCGCCTGGGGGACCCGGTACCTCCCGGTCGGCGATGAGTACGCCGCCCGAGGAGAGGTGCTCGCCACCGGCGGTCCGGCGGCCGTGGCGGCGTTCATGGACGAACTCCGCGAAGCCCACCTCGGCCCCGGGACCCGCCGGCAGCCGGCCCCCGCCGGGCCTGCCATCGCCGCGCAGATGCAGGCCGCCTACACCGCCGCGCTCGACCGCGCGGGCGGCAGGCGGCCGGCCTCTCGGTGACCGGGCCCCGCACAGCCGGCCACCATGGTCCTGCGGCCGGCGTTCTCACCGCCCCGGGGTGGGTTCGCGGCGAGCGGGCACGTCCGTCCCGTGGGCCCGGCAGGCCCGGTACGCCCAGCACGAACGCCCCCGCGTCCCGAAGCTCGTGGACGATCTCGACGAACGCCGGCACGGCGGGAGCGGTGGTGTCCCGCCGCCAGGCGATGCGCTGGTCGGCGAGCGGGCACGGGTCGGTGAAGGGCCGGTAGACCACGTCGGCGAACGGCCGGGCCGCGGCGGAGGCGGCGACCGTGATCCCGATGGCCGCGCAGGTGAGCACCAGCGGCAGCAGCCGGTCCAGGCTGGAGATCTCCCGGTGGATCGTCACCACGGCGCCGTGGGCTCGCAGGTGGCCGACGATGTGGTCGTGCAGCCAGGGGTTGAGTTCCCGCTCGTTCACGATGATCGGCTGCTGGGAGAGCCGGGCGGGATCGATGGCGTCCTCGGCGGCGAGCGGATGACCGGTGGCCACGGCGACGACGAAGGGCTCGCGGACCACCAGCAGGGACGCAAGGCCGGGCCGGGCCTCGGAGTAGCCGAAGCCGATGTCCAGGCGGTGGTCGTCGAGCGCGTTGAGCTGGTCGGAGGTGGTCATCGGAGACGGCGCCAGCCGTACCTCGGGCAGGCGGGCGCGTAACAGGGGTACGGCGAGCTGGAACAGCCGCGGGCCGAGGTCCTCGGCGTGACCGAAGCGGAGCTCGCCCGCGGGGGCGACGACGGCCCGGCGGCCGGCGTCGAGCGCGTGCCGGGCGGCCGCCACCGTTCGGCGGGCCTCGGGCAGGAACGCCTCGCCCACCGCGGTCAGGGTCACCCGGCGGCTGGTGCGGGTGAACAGCGGGGCGCCGATCTGGTGCTCCAGTCTGCGGATCTGCTCGCTGACCGACTGCTGCGTGACGTGCATCCGGGCGGCGGCCCTGCCGAAGTGCAGTTCTTTCGCGACCGCGATGACGTACTCAAGCTGACGAAGCTCCACGGCCCTCATGATTCCAGCGCATCGACAGGCTTGGACAGGGTCAACAGGCCCGGCCTGTCAGACGTACGCCGATTCATCGTTGATCACCTTGCGGGGGCGCGGTGTCATGTAGGCGGGAAATCGCAATGGCCATCCTTGATGAGCACGAAATCATAGGAGATATCGACTCCTTCCATTGGCTGGATATGGTCATGCGTACCGGAAACCGCTTTCGATCGGAGGACTCATGAATCGGCTCCGGAAATTCGCCACGATGACCGCGGTGATCGCCGCCGGCCTGCTGACCATCATGTCGAGCGGGGTGGAGCCGGACAACAACGCGCCTTACGACGAATGGTTCGGCGAGAGGGCCGGTTCCGCGAAGTCCCACTCCGCGAGCAGCACCGTGCCGTGCGTCAGCGGGCACTATCAGGGCACGCTCTTCGCCTCCGTGCACGGCAACAAGGGCGGCGACCAGATCTGGTCGACCGGGAGGCGGCCATCACCTGCTGACACCCCCGGGCCGTCACTGCCCGGCGGTGACGGTGGCTAGGAGACGGCCACCAGCGGGAGGTGGCCGCCACGCCAGGTGGCCGCCAGTTCTTCCACCGGCACGTCGAGGGCCTCGCCGAGGGAGACGATCGTGCCGAATCCCGGGGACGGCAGGCGCCCGGTCTCGATCTTGCGCAGGGTCTCCGGCGAGATGCCGGCCGCGTGCGCGACTTCGGTCAGGTCGCGTTCCCCTCGCGCGTGGCGCAGCAGGGCGCCGAGACGCCTGCCGGCTTCGATCTGCTCAGGGGTGAGCGGTTGACGGACCATGCCCCCAGGATAGGGCTGGTATTATTATACCGGCAAGTGCTAGGGTGCCGGTATAATAATACCGACAACCTGTTGAGTGAGGTACTCGTGATCGAGTTCAAGACGCCCGCGGAGATCCAGCGCATGCATGTGGCCGGGCGTTTCGTCGCCGAGGTGCTATCCGAGGTGGGCCGGCTCGCCGACGTTGGCGTCAATCTCCTCGACCTGGAACACCATGTGCGCGGCATGATCAAGCAACGCGGGGCGGAGTCGTGCTACTGGGATTATGCGCCGTCCTTCGGGCGCGGCCCGTTCCGCAATGTCATCTGCCTGTCGGTCAACGACGCCGTCCTGCACGGCCTGCCCCACGACTACACGCTGCGCGACGGCGACGTGCTCAGCGCGGACATCGCGGTCGGCATCGACGGCTGGATGGCCGACTCGGCGCGCACGATCATCGTGGGGACCGCCGCCGAGGAGGACCTGCGGATCATCCGCGCCACCGAGGAGGCGCTTGAGGCGGCGATCGAGATGGCCCGTCCGGGCAACCGCGTCGGCGACATCTCCGCGGCGATCTGGGCGGTGGCGCGCGACTACGGCTACCCGGTCAACACCGAGTTCGGCGGCCACGGCATCGGCCGCACCATGCACGAGGGCCCGCACGTCTCCAACAAGGGCCGGGCGGGGCGCGGCCTCACGCTCCGGCCGGGGCTGGCCCTCGCGCTCGAACCCTGGTTCGCCCGTACGACCGACCAGATCATCTACGACGCCGACGGCTGGACCATCCGCTCGGCGGACGGTTCGCGCACGGCCCACGCCGAGCACACGGTGGCCATCACCGAGGACGCCCCCCTGGTGCTCACCCGGCGCGCATCAGAGGCCCCGGCGGCGCGGGCCGGTTCCACCGGCCACCTGTCCGCACAGGACGCCTGACGCGGCCCCGTGTTCGCCCGGCACCGGCCCGATCCCCTTTGGCCGTGTCCGAGTAGCCCCCTCCCACCGCTCCTATGGGCGTCTGTCCGCACGGGACGCCTGACCTGACCCCTTGCTCGGCCCGCGCCGGTCCGATCGGGCGGTCTGATGCCCGATCCGCCTCTGGTGGTGTCCGCGTACTCCCATCCGCCGGTGAGGTGTCACAGGG
>NZ_POUA01000239.1 GCF_003236385.1 Spongiactinospora gelatinilytica | reverse complement strand
GGGCAGTGGTGGGGCGCCGTGGAGCGGGGGCATCGCGATAGCCCGGCTATAGCCGCATTCGCCGGTAAATCGGCTATAAGTCGCCCCGGAACCCCTGGCAACGTAGTGTCTGTACACACAATGGAAAAGAAACGCAAGGCCCCCGCAAAAGCGCCTGTGGGGGCATGCCGTACCACCATCATGGAGGCCCGGTGGCTGTCAGCCATGACGTCGGACATCAACTCGAGGATCTGGTCTCCACAGCGCACCGGATCCGGCACGCGATCGAATCGGTGATCGAGGGCAAGGCGGACGTCGTCCGGCTCACATTGACCGTCCTGCTGGCCGAGGGCCACCTCCTCATCGAGGACGTGCCGGGTGTCGGCAAGACGATGCTGGCCAAGGCGCTGGCCCGGTCCATCGACTGCCCCGTCCGCCGGGTGCAGTTCACCCCGGACCTGCTGCCCAGCGACATCACGGGGGTGAGCGCCTACAACCAGCAGACCCGCGAGTTCGAGTTCAAGCCGGGCCCGGTCTTCGCGAACATCGTGGTGGGCGACGAGATCAACCGCGCCTCCCCCAAGACGCAGTCCGCGCTGCTGGAGTGCATGGAAGAACACCAGGTGACCGTCGATGGGGCCACCTACCGGCTCGACACGCCGTTCATGGTGATCGCCACCCAGAACCCGATCGAGATGGAGGGCACCTATCCCCTCCCCGAGGCGCAACGGGACCGCTTCACCGCCAGGATCGCGATGGGCTACCCCGAGCCGGCGGCGGAGCTGGAGATGCTGGACGTCCACGGTGCGGCCTCGCCGCTGGACAAGCTGGAGCCGGTGGCGACCACCGCCGAGGTGCGGGCGCTGATCGAGGCCGTGCGGGCGGTGTTCGTCGCCCCGCCGATCAAGAAGTACGCCATCGACCTGGTCACCGCCACCCGGCAGACGCCGGACCTGCGTCTCGGGGCCTCGCCCCGCTCGACGCTCCAGCTCGTGCGGGCCGGGCGGGCGCACGCCGCGCTGGCGGGCCGTGACTACGTCATCCCCGACGACCTCCAGGACCTCGCCGTCCCGGTGCTCGCCCACCGGCTGCTGCCCAGCGTGGAGGCGCAGGGTCAGCGCCGCCATCCCGAGCAGGTGGTCGCCGACCTGGTACGCCGCGTGCCCGTGCCCGACGCACCGGGCCGGGGGCCCGGCGGGGTGGGAACCAGGCGGTGAAGGCCGGGCTCGGCGCGCTGACCGCGCGCGGGCGGTCGTTCGTCGCCTCGGGGATCGCCGCCCTGCTGTGCGCCGTGCTGCTCGGCGAACACGACCTGCTGCGGATCGGCATCCTCATCCTGACGCTGCCGCTGCTGGCGGCGATGGTCGTCGCGCGCACCCGCTACCGGCTGAGCTGTGCCCGCCGCCTGGAGCCGCAACGGGCGGAGGTCGGCGTCGAGGCGACGGTCACCCTGCGGCTGGAGAACGTCACCCGGCTGCCGACCGGGTTGCTGTTGGTGGAGGACACCGTTCCCTACGCGCTCGGCGCGCGCCCCAGGTTCGTGCTGGACCGGGTGGAGCCGCAGGGCATCCGCGAGATCGACTATCGGGTCCGCTCCGACCTGCGCGGCAGGTTCCCCATCGGGCCGCTCTCGGTGCGGATCACCGACCCGTTCGGGCTGGTCGAACTGGCCCGCGGGTTCACCATCAGCGACACCCTGGTGGTGACGCCGCAGGTGGTGCCGCTTCCGCACGTACGCCTTTCCGGCGAGTGGACCGGCGGGGGCGACAGCCGTACCAGGAGCGTGGCGGCGGCGGGCGATGACGACGTGGCGCCGCGGGAGTACCGCCAGGGGGACGACCTGCGCCGGGTCCACTGGCGCTCCACCGCCAGGCACGGCGAGCTGATGGTGCGGCGGGAGGAGCAGCAGTGGCAGAGCCGCGGCGCGCTCCTGCTCGACACCCGCAGGATGGCCCACCGGGGGGAGGGCCCGCGCTCGTCGTTCGAGGTCGCCGTCTCGGCCGCGGCCTCCATCGGCGTCCACCTGGCCCGTGAGGGCCTCGGCCTGCGCCTGGTCACCGACCAGGGCGCGGAGCACCTGACCGACACGGGGCTGAGCCACTCGCTGCTGGACACGCTGGCGGTGGTACGTCAGAGCCAGACGCGTTCCCTGGACTACGGGGTCACCGCGCTGCGGCAGGGCGGCGGCGACGGGCTGCTCGTGGCCGTGCTCGGGTCGCTGCGGGCCGAGGAGGTCACCGCCCTGGCCCGGTTGCGGCACGGCAGCGTCACCGGTGTGGCGGTCGTGCTCGACACGGCCGTGTGGGAGCATCCCGACGCACCGCCCAGCGAGGAGTACGAGCAGGTCAGGACCGTCCTGGCCGGGTACGGCTGGCGGGTCGCGCGGCTGCGCTCCGGCGGATCCATCGCGGCCGTATGGCCCGAGGCCGCCCGCCGGGGCGGCCGCACCCCGATAGGCAACACGGCCGGCGGAGGCGGCGAATGAGACTTCCGATCACCGCGGCGCTGGCCACGATGGCCGTCGCCACGACCCTGCACCAGCTCTTTTCCGGAGGGGCCTGGCTCTGGACCACCCTCGGCGCGATCGTGGTGATCGGCGCGATGGGGGTGATCGCCTCCCGGCTGGCCGTACCGGGCTGGCTGTCGGCGCTCGCCCAGCTCGCCGGGCTGTGGATCTACCTGACCGCCGCCTTCGCCGGTGATGAGGCGTGGGCCATGCTGGTCCCCACCAGCGACTCCGCGGCCGCTCTGGTGAGCCTGGTCGAGGACGGCTTCCAGGACATCCAGCGCTACGCCCCGCCGGTCCCGGCCAACCCGTCGATCATGCTGTTCACCGCGCTGGGCATCGGGCTGATCGCCATCGCGGTGGACCTGCTGGCCGTACGGCTGCGCCGGGCCGCGCTCGCGGGGCTGCCGTTGCTCGCGCTGTTCGTGGTGCCGGCCGAGATCGTCACCGACCAGATCCCCTGGCCGTCGTTCATCGTGGCGGCGCTGGGGTTCACCGCGCTGCTGCTCGCCGACGGCCGGGAGCGGATCGGCCACTGGGGCCGGGCGGTGCTGGTCCGGCGGATGCGCGGTACGTCCAGGCCGGAGGGCGACAGGGGGCAACTGCGGCTGTCCGGCAAGCGGATCGGGGTCGCGGCGATCGGGCTGGCCGTGCTGGTGCCCGCGCTGGTGCCGACGCTCGAACCCAACCCACTGTTCACCTTCGGCGTCGGTGCGGGCGACGGCAGGGGCGAGGGCAACACGATCAGCATCCCCAACCCCATCGTGGGGCTGAAGGGACAGCTCACCCTGCCCGACAACACGCCCGTCCTCACCTACACCAACGACGACGGCGTACCGAGGTACCTGCGGTTGTACGCGCTGGACACCTTCAACAGCGACGTGTGGACCATGTCCAACCCCTCGGGGACCCCGGAGAACCGGGTTGAGAACGGGCCGCTGCCCGCGCCGCCCGGACTCACCCCCACCCCGCAGGACCGGCAGGTCAAGACCGACATCCAGATCAGTGAGGATCTGGACGTGGAGTTCCTGCCGCTGCCGTACCCGCCGCTGCGGGTGACGGCCGAGGGCGACTGGCGGGCCGACCGCCCCTCGCTCATGGTCTTCTCCACCCGCGACTCCACCCGGGGCCTGCGCTACCAGGTGATCAGCGGCGAGCCCAGGGCGACCGCCGACCGGCTGAAGGGGTCGGGTGAGCCGGTGCCGGAGGTCGCCGCGCGCTACCTGTCGCTGCCGCAGGGGCTGCCGCCGCAGGTGCGCGAGGAGGCCGAGCGGGTCACCAGAAACCGGAAGACCCCCTATGAGAAGGCCGTCCGGCTGCAGGAGTGGTTCACCGACGACGGCGACTTCACCTACAGCGTGAACACCAAGAGCGGCCACAGCAACTCCGCGCTGCTGGACTTCCTGATCAGCAGCAGGGTGGGGTACTGCGAGCAGTTCGCCGCGGCGATGGCCGTGATGGCGCGCACCCTGGGCATTCCCGCCCGGGTGGCGGTCGGCTACACCGGCGGCACGCCGCTGGGCGGCGGGCGCTGGCAGGTCGGCACGCACGACATGCACGCCTGGCCCGAGCTGTACTTCGAGGGCGTGGGCTGGCTCCCCTTCGAGCCGACCCCCTCCGGGACGCAGGGACAGGGAACGGCACGCGCGCCCGAGTACAGCCTGCCGCCGCCCGACGAGCCCGGCCCGGCCACCTCCTCCCCCGGCCCGACCGGCGGCGAGGACGAGGAGACCGGCACGACCAGTGGCACGCCGGAGCGCCCGCGCAACCCGGCGCTGCTCGACCGGGAGGGAACGATCACTCCGGCGGCGCCGGAGGAGAGCACGTCGGTGGCCGGCCAGATCGGCACGGGCGCGCTGGTGCTGCTGCTGATCGTGCTGATCCCGGCGGCGCTGCGGGTGTTCATGCGCAGGCGGCGGCTGCGGGTCGTGGCCAGGCCCGTCGCGGACGACCCCAGCCCGGGTCCGGGTCCGGGTCCGGGTCCGGATTTCGGGGGCGCGGCCGATCCGCCGGTCGGCGTGTGGGCGGGCAGGCGGGCCTCGCCGGTGTCGGCGGCGTGGGCGGAGTTCGGCGACGCCCTGTACGACTACGGGCTGAGCCGGGCGGCGAGTGAGACGCCGCGGGCGCTGAGCCGCAGGCTGGCCGCCGAGCACGGCTTCGACCCGCTGACCACGGCGGCGATCGAGCGGATCGCCACGGCGACCGAGCGGATGCTGTTCGCCAGGTCTCCCGGTGATCAGCGGCCGATGGGCGAGGATCTGCGGCGGGTGCGCCGCGCGCTGGCCGCCACCGCGTCACGCGGGCGACGGATCAGGGCGGTAGTGCTGCCGCCGTCCACCCTGCGCCGGCTGCGCCTGGTCGGCGGGCGGCTGCTGGACGGGTTCGACCGGCTGGAGAACCTGCGGATGCGCAAGACGACGGGCTGAGCACCGGCGAAATGTGGCCGCCCCCGGGCTTGCGGGGGCGGCCACATTCGTTTTCGCAGTGATCTCGTCCCCCGCGCCGGTGGGCGAAGGGGACGAAGGGGTGCGGGAGGGGTTCCGGCGGGTCGTGCGGCGCTGCGGAGCGGTCGCTCAGCGCTCGTCGTGGCGACGCCGCCAGCGCTCCTCCATGCGCTCCATGAAGCTGGGCCGCGGACCACCGCGCCGCCCACCGGCCGGCCGGCCGGGAGGTGCGGCGCCGGGCTGGCCCGCCGGTGGCGGCGAGCCGTCACCGAACCCGTTCATCTTCTTCCAGCTCGACAAGCCCCAAAGACACGCCAGGAGCATGACCACGAAGCCGCCGACACCGAGCAGGATGAGCTGCGACACGACGCCGACCATCAGCAGGACGACGCCGAGAAGGAACCCGATGCTGGCCTTCACCAAGCGGCGCTTGTAGTGGTTACGGGGGTCACGGATTCGTACGGTATTGGCCCACTTCGGGTCCTCGGCGTAGAGGGCCTGCTCGATCTGGTCGAGCAAGCGCTGCTCGTGCTCAGAGAGCGGCACGGCGCCTCCCAAGGACGGCCCCAGGACGGGGAAGACGGCAACGGACGACACGGGGTGTCCGGACCTCGCGGTCGGTTATCCCCAGAATACGAGGCTGTAGACGCAGGCGAAAGAAAACGTCCAACGTAGACCAAACCGGAGGTGACGTCATAGATCTATTCCATCAAACTTTGGCCGCACCAGCGAGGCCGGACGCACCGCCCCCGGGCCGAACCTCGCGACCGCCCTGTCCATCGCGCGTTCCGCCTCCCTCCAGCCGGACTCTCGTTCTCCAAGAGTAAGCTGACGCACGGACGCCTCGGCCCTCAGGAGGTTCTCCATTCGCACTCCGACCAGCCGCAGTCGCACGCGCGCGAGGTCTGCGGCGGCGTACAACTCGCAGGCTGTGACGTAAATCTCCTGTGTGACATCGGTCGCCTCGCGCAGGGTGCGCGAACGCGTGATGGTGGTGAAATCGGCGCGGCGGAGCTTGACACTGACCGTGCGGCCGATGTGACCGCCCGCGCGCAGCCGCGCCGCCACCTTCTCCGACAGGCGCAGCAGTTCCCTGCGGATCGTCTCCGGATCGTCGACGTCGGCCGCGAAGGTCTCCTCCGCGCCGATGCTCTTGTCCGGGACGTGCGGGGTCACCTCCCGCTCGTCGCGACCCCACGCCAGGGCGGACAGGTGGCCCCCCGCCGCGTGGCCCAGCTCCCGGCGCAGCGTGGCGACCGGCACCCTGGCCAGGTCGCCCACCGTCTTGATGCCCAGCCGCAGCAGGGCCTCCTCGGTGCGGTCGCCGACCCCCCACAGCGCCCCGACCGGAAGCGGGTGCAGGAACTCCACCACCCCGTCGGCCGGGACCACCAGCAGGCCGTCGGGCTTGCACTGGCGAGATGCCAGTTTTGCCACGAATTTGCTGCTGGCCACCCCCACCGAGCAGGTGATGCCGAAGCGCTCGGCGACCTGGGCCCGGATCATCGCGGCCACCCGGGCGGGCGAACCGAGCCTGCGCCGCGCGCCGCCGACGTCGAGGAACGCCTCGTCGGAGGCGATCGGCTCCACCTGAGGCGTCACCGTCTGGAAGATCTCCATCACGCCACGGGACACCACCGAGTACTTGCCGTGGCTGGGCGGGATGATCGTGGCCTGCGGGCACAGCCGCATCGCGCGGGTCATCGGCATCGCGGAATGCACGCCGTACCGCCTGGCCTCGTAGGTGGCGCTGAGCACCACGCCGCGCGCGCCCGCCGCGCCGATGATCACCGGGGTGCCGGCCAGCTCCGGCCGGTCGAGCAGCTCGACGCTCGCGTAGAACGCGTCCATGTCGACATGCAGGATGGGGCAGCCGGTGTCGTCGGCCGACCCCGTCGTGGCGACCCTGGGAACCTGCTGTTTGCGGGACACGACACCATCCTAGGCGAACGCGCGTTCGATCCGGCGGCCTACCCGAGGGTGGCCAGGACGTGTGTCTGGGTGGCGATCTCCCGCAGCACCGGATGAGTGGCGGCGGCACGTTCCAGCGCGACCAGGGCCTCCGCCGCGCCGGGCTCGCCGTCCACGAGCCGGCTCGGCACCAGGTCGGCGAAGATCCGCACGCCGTGCACCTCGCCCACGGTGAAGCCGGAGGCGGCGAGCAACGCGGCCAGCCGTTCGCCGGTGAACCGGCGCGGGGTCGGGTCGCGGTCGCCCCAGCGCCCCTCGTCGTCGCCGAGGACCAGCCTGGCCTCATCGAACCGCCCGCTCAGCGCCCGGTGGACGGCCGTGGCGACCGGATTGGCGGCGAGCAGGCTCACCACGCCGCCCGGCCGCAGCAGGCGGGCCACCGCCCGCAGCGCGCCCGCCGGGTCATCGACGTACTCCAGCACGCTGTGGCACAGCACCAAATCCGCGCCGCCCTCGGGAAGCAGGTCGCCGAGGTCGGCGGCGTCACCTTGCAACGCGCGCACGCCCACGCCCGCCTCGGCCGCGCGCCGCTCCAGCGCGGCGAGCGAGTCGGGACTCGGGTCCACCACGGTGACCGCGTGCCCCAGCCCCGCCAGGGGCACGGCGAAACCACCCGTGCCGCCCCCGGCGTCGATGATGTCGAGCCGCGCGCGGCCGGTGGCGTAGGCCCGCTCGGCCAGCACCGCCCGCAACGCGTCCCACAGCACGGCGGTCCGCGCCGCAGGCACGGCCGCCTGCCGGGTCACACCTTCGGTCCGCAACGTCAAAGCCTCCCTCGACCGCGCCCTCGGGAAAGGGCGTCCCACCCGCCCCAGCCTACGCCGGGCGGCGGGTCCTCACAGGCTGAGGCTGGGCTTGAGCTCCTTGAACCGGGCCAGGATGCCGTTGATGAACTGGGGGGACTCGTCGGTGGACAGCTCCGAGGCCAGGTGTACCCACTCGCTGATCACCACGCCCTCCGGGACGTCGGGCATCCACAGCAGCTCGTAGGACCCGCCGCGGAGCACGTTGCGGTCGACCGCGGGCATGCGGTCCAGGCTCCAGCCCTCGGAGTAGGTCGAGATCAGTTCGTCGATCCTGGGCAGGTGGCGCACCACGCCCTCCACGAGCGCGGCGGTGTACTCGTTGACCGGCGGCTCGGCACGCTCCAGCCGCTCGGCGAGGATCCTGCCCGGGTCCTCGCCGCGCAGCTCGGCCTCGAAGAGGATGTCCAGGGCTCGCCTGCGGGCCTTGCCCCGTGCGGTCATCAGGCGCGGCCGAGGTAGTCGCCGGTGCGGGTGTCGACCTTGACCTTCTCTCCGGTGGTGATGAACAGCGGCACCTTGATCTCCGCGCCGGTCTCCAGCGTGGCGGGCTTGGTACCGCCGGTGGAGCGGTCGCCCTGCAGACCCGGCTCCGTGTGCGACACGGTCAGCTCGACCGCCGCGGGCAGCTCGATGTAGAGCGCCGCGCCGTCGTTGAAGGCGACCGTGGCCAGCGTGTTCTCCAGCAGGTAGTCGGCGGCCGAGCCGACGGTGCCGCGCGGCACCTGGACCATGTCGTAGGTCTCGGTGTCCATGAACACGAAATCGTCACCGTCGGGGTAGGAGTACTGCATCTCCCGCTTGTCGACGTTGGCGACCTCGACCTTCACCCCCGCGTTGAAGGTCTTGTCGACGACTTTTCCGGACAGGACGTGCTTGAGCTTGGTGCGCACGAACGCGCCGCCCTTGCCGGGCTTGACGTGCTGGAACTCGACGACCGTCCACAGCTCGCCGCCGTCCAGCCGAAGTACGATGCCGTTCTTGAGGTCGTTGGTCGTCGCCACTCGCTTGTCTCCTGCGTACGGCTGCCACTCCCGCCTTACAGGATCAGCAGCTCTCTGGTCGTCTGGGTGAGGAGCTCCGGTCGGTCGACGCGCGTCACGAGCGTGTCCTCGATGCGAACCCCGCCCCTGCCGGGGAGATAGACCCCTGGCTCGACGGTGATCGGAACTCGATCCTCTATCCTACCGGGCTTGTCCCGGCCCAGAAACGGAACCTCGTGGATCTCCAGGCCGATACCGTGCCCGAGGCCGTGCTCGAAGTGCTCGCCGTGCCCGGCGTCGGTGATCAGATCGCGGGCGGCGGCGTCCAGGTCGTGGGCGGTGACCCCGGGCCTGACCGCGTCCCTGCCCGCGCGCTGCGCAGTACGCACGAGTTCGTACAGCTCGCGCTGCCAGTCGGCGGGCGGGCCGACCATCACGGTCCTGGTCATGTCGGCGTGGTAGCCGGCGTGCAGCGCGCCGAAGTCCATCGTGACGAACTCGCCCGCGGCGACCGGCCGGTCGGTGGGCGAGTGGTGCGGCACCGAGCCGTTCGGGCCCGCGGCCACGATGGAGTCGAAGGCGGGCTTGTCCGCGCCGAGTTCGAGCATCCGGCCGTGCAGCATGCGGGCGATCTCCCGCTCGGTCACCCCGGGCCGGATCGCCGCGAGGACGTCGGCGAACGCCTGGTCGGTGATCGCGCACGCGGTGCGGAGCAGGTCGATCTCGGCCTCGTCCTTGACCGTCCGCACCCCTTCCACCAGTCCGGAGAGCGGCAGCGGGTCGCCGTGGACGCCCTCTAGCGCGGCGACCCTGCGGAACTCGGAAACCGGCAGGTGGTGACCCTCGACCGCCAGCCGTGCCGGACCGGCGCGCCCGGCGAGCGCGCCGACGGTGTCGCGCTCCTCGATGACCTCGATGTCCGCGCAGACCTTCCGCGCCGTCTCGGCGTAGCGCTGATCGGTGGCCAGCGCCGCCTGCCCGCCCGCCGTCACCAGCAGTGCGGCGTTGCTGCTGACCAGGCCGGTGAGGTAGCGGACGTTGACGGGCTTGGTGACCAGGATCGCCTCGGCGCCGGCCGGCGGCAGCAGGTCGGACACGCGCCTGCGGCGCTCGTGGTGGTTGGCGGACATGCGCCGAATGTACGGCACACGGCATAACGTACGGCAAGGGCCCGCCGGGAAAGACCTTCGATCGGACACGGCATGCGGCCCACCGCATCGCCTACAAGTCCCGCTATAAAGTGATTTATTCCATGACTTTCGGATATGATGATATGTCAAGGCGATTGTGCGATAAGTTGGCCATCTCGGCGGCCGGACCCGCCTCTCCTCCCTGACGGGTGCGGCCCGCCGTGGGGCCCCGTGCCCCGATGCACGGCAGCGGCCCCCGCCCTGTCCCGCAGGGCGGGGGCCTTGGCGCTCGCCGGCGCGGGCGGCGCGGCCGATCAGGAGGCCAGGTCCCTGATCCGCTCGATCAGCTTCACCCGCTCCCCGGGCGTGTCCGCGAGCGGCGTGACGTTGAGCGTGGTCACCCCCGACTCGCGCAGCGCCTGGATCCGGTCGCGGACGAAGCCCTCCGGGCCGATCAGCGAGGACTTCTCCAGCAGCTCGGCGGGCACCAGGGCGGCGGCCTCGTCCTTCTTGCCCTCCAGGTAGAGGTCCTGGATGCGCTCGGCCTCCTGCTCGTACCCGTAGCGGCGGGCCAGGTCGTTGTAGAAGTTGCGGCCGCGGGCGCCCATGCCGCCGATGTAGAGCGCGAGCACGGGCCGGACGAACTCGCGCAGCCCGGCGACGTCGTCGCCGATGGCCAGCGGGGCCTGCGCGATCACGTCGAGCGGGCCGAGCCCGGGGTCGCGGCGGGCCAGGCCCTCCGCGAGCGGCCCGCCCCACACGGCGGCGGCCCTCTCCGGCAGGTAGAAGATCGGCTGCCAGCCCTCGGCCAGCTCGGCGGCCAGCGCCACGTTCTTCGGCCCGATCGCGGCCACCACGACCGGGATGCGGTCGCGCACCGGGTGGTTGATCAGCTTGAGCGGCTTGCCGAGGCCGGTGCCGGCGCCCTCGGGCAGCGGCAGGTTGTAGTGCCTGCCCTCGTACTCCAGCCGCTCCCGCCGCCACACCTTGCGGCAGATCTCGATGATCTCCCGGGTGCGGCCGACCGGGGCGGTGTACGGCACGCCGTGGAACCCCTCGATGACCTGCGGCCCTGAGGTCCCCAGGCCGAGTACGAACCGGCCCTCGGAGACGTAGTCCATTCCGGCCGCCGTCATCGCCAGCAACGTCGGGGTGCGCGAGTAGATCGGCAGGATGCCGGAGGCGATCCGCACCCGCTCGGTCACGGCCGCGATGTAGCCCATCTGGCTGACGGCGTCGAAACTGTACGCCTCGGGAACGAAAACGATGTCGAGCCCGGCCTTTTCGTGATCGACCAGCTCGGCCACCGTCTCTTTGAATCCCCCCGCGTATCCAAGTGCCATACCGATGCGCATGCGGACTGTGCCTCCAAAAGGCCACAGAATCATATTCGGTCAGGTGTCAGCGTATCCGCCGTGTGTCGGCATGGCGACGGCCGGACGCTCGCCCTAGCCTTACCCATTCCGGCGTGCGAGCGGGCGGGACGGGGACGGTGTGCTGCTGAAGAGGACGATCATCGTGGTGGCGGGCCTGCTGACGCTGCTACTCGGCGGTCACCGGCTGGTACCGGACGTCGGCGGCGTCATGCCGGTCGTGGAGAGCCTGCTGCCGTGGCTCGGGGCCGGGGTGCCGGTACTCCTGCTGGCGTCCTGCTGCACCGGCTCCTGGCGGCCGGTGGCCGCCTCGCTCGTCCCGGCCGCCGTGTGGGGCGCGATGTTCGGGCCCGCGCTACTGCGCGACCCGCCGGGCGGGCCCAGCGACCTCACCGCGACCACGCTCAACGTGGGCGCGGCCAATCCCCGCCCCGCCGACGCCGTACGCGCGGTGGCCGGCCGCAGCGACCTGCTGGCGCTCCAGGAGGTGACCGGACCGGCGCTGCGCGCGGTGGGCCGCGAACTCCGCCGCCGCCACCCGCACTCCTACACCGCGGGCACGGTCGGGCTGTGGAGCCGCCACCCGATCGTCTCGGCCCGCCGCATCGACGTGGGCCTCGGCTGGGACCGGGCACTGCGCGCGGTCGTCAGGACCCCGGGCGGCGAGGTGACGGTCTACGTCATGCACCTGGCCTCGGCCCGGCCGGGCCACACCGTACGGCGGGACCAGACCCTCCTGGCGGCCAGGCGCCTGGTGGAGGACGACCCGAGCGAGCGGCTCCTCCTCCTGGGCGACCTCAACACCGCCACCACCGACCGGCGGCGCACCGGCCTGGTACCCCCACTGTCGGACGCCCACCTGGAGGCGGGCACCGGCTTCGGCTTCACCTGGCCCGCCGAGTTCCCGATCACCCGCCCGGACCACATCCTCTACCGCGGCCTCACCGCCACCCACGCCGACGTCCACCCGGCCCCGGGCAGCGACCACCACGC
>NZ_POUA01000238.1 GCF_003236385.1 Spongiactinospora gelatinilytica | reverse complement strand
GGCGTACGCCGCTCAGCTCCACCAGCCGCGCCGCCCGGTGCCGGTGGCCACGGAAGGGGGCGAGCAGTTCGAGCATCCCGGCGTCGTCGGTCTTCGCGCCGGTCAGCGCCCAGCCGACCAGTGAGCACAGGTGGTAGTCGCCCACTGACAGGGCATCGGGGTCGCCGTGGGCGCGCTGGCGGATCTCGGCGGAGGTCCACACGCCGACGCCGGGCAGCGCGCGCAGCAGCCGGTCGGCGTCCTGGCTGGTCGCCGCCGCCTCCAGCTTGGCGGCGTGCCGGGCGGCGTTGACGATCGTGCGGGCACGCACGGCCTCCGCCCCGGCGCGGTGCCAGTCCCAGCTCGGGACCGTCCGCCACACCTCGGGCGGCGGGAACACCCGCATCTCCTCGGGCGCGGGGCCGGGCGCGGGCTCACCGTACTTGCGCAGCAGCCACCGCCAGGCCCGGAACGCCTCCCGGCCCACGACCTTCTGTTCCAGTACGGCGGGCACCAGCGCCTCGAACACCCGGCCGCTGCGCCCGATCCGAAACCCCGGATGCCGCCGCGCGGTCTCCCTGAGCACGCCCTCGGGGGCCTCGAACCCGGTGGCGTCGTCGTGCGCGCCGAGCAGCGCGGGCAGCATGTCCAGCGCCCAACCGGCCCCATCGCCCCAGGCGGACGCCAGTACGGCGCCTTCGGCGGGCCGTGCCGCGACGCGCAACGCGGCCGGCCCATCGGGGGTCCGCGACGTCCGCCACACCGCCCCATCGGCCCCACGCCGCCACGCCGGATCGCCGCTCCCCCGCCGATGCACCGCCAACGCGAGCGTCACATCCACCGGCCCCTCCGGCCGCCACACCCGCTCCTTCACCTGCCCAGTCTGCCCCTCTTTCGCCATGACCGAGTACGGCACCGGCCCGACCTGAGCAGCACCGCAGGACTCCCGTGGCTTATGTGGCAAATGCGCCATTTGTCTTGATCGTAACCCGCGATCTATGTAGAGGACATGCATCTAACGCATGATCTTTACGTAGGCAAGAGAAGATTGTTCTGTAAGCGAAGGTCGTTCGGGGAAAGGTAAGCATGAAGCTCTTGTTCAAGACGATGCTGGCCGGGATCGGCGTGGCGGCGGCAACCCTGGCCATCGCGCAGCCCGCCTCCGCCGCCTCGTTCAGTTGGGGCGTCGGCGACGGCATCATCACCTACGACGACGGTGCGGACCGTATCTGCGCCCAGGCGTACAACAGCGAGGGCCGGCGCTGGGTCGAGGTCAAGCTGACCCCGGTCAACGGCGGCGGCCCCTCCTACACCTGGCGGGACAACAACAACGCCTACGGCCACCCGGGCAGCACCTGCCGGAGCCTCGCCACCGCGTACGAGGACACCCTCTACCGGGCCACGGTCCGGACCTACTGGGGCGAGCGGAACACCATCGTGAGCCGCGGTAGCCGCAACTTCAACAGCTGATTCGCGTTCCCCGATTCACCGGTTTCCCCGCACACCGCCCGGCGGCGTGCGGGGAACCGCTGCGTTCCGGGCCGTGACCAGGGTCCTTACGGCATGGCCGATGCCCGGGTGAGGCGGGACATGACCTGGTCGACGAAGCGTTGGACGGCGGCCGGGTCGAGGCCGGTGGCGGGCAGGCATCGTTGACGGTCCAGGGCGATCTGGATCAGCTCCCGGTCCGGGACCGAGGTACGGCCGAGCGCCCACAGACCGCCGTCCACCTTGGACACGAGGACGCGGTCCACGGTGAAGCGCAGGGTGCGGCCGGAGCGGCGAAGACATCCGTGGCCGGGCAGGTCATCGCGTGGGGCAGCGACTACGACGGGCAGTCCTCGCCGCCGGACTCGGTCTCGTCCGGCGTGACGCAGGTGTCCGCCGGGCTGGCGCACGCGCTCGCGCTCAAGGACGGCGTGCCGATGGCGTGGGGCAACCCGGGCGATGACCGCACGTTCGTGCCGATCGACCTGCGCAGGGGCGGCGTCACGGCGATTTCGGCAGGTTACAGGCACAATCTGGCGATCAAGAATGGCAAGGTGTGGTCCTGGGGCCGGTTCACGCAGCCCGGCGGCACGCTGGCTCCGCCCGCCGGGACCGAGGCCGGCGTGGACGCGGTCTCGGCCGGATACCTGCACAGCCTGGCGCTGAAGGACGGCAAGGTCATCGCGTGGGGCTTCGGCTCGCACGGGGAGACCGACGTTCCGGCCGAGGCGCTGTCCGGCGTGGACGCGATCGCCGCCGGGATGTACTTCAGCGTCGCGCTCAAGGACGGGGAGGTCATCTGCTGGGGGCCGAACCACTTCGGAGAGTGCACGATCCCCGAGGAGGCCGGGTCCGGAGTCACGGCGATCGCCGTCGGCTCGACGTTCACGCTGGCGATCAAGAACGGCAGAGTCATCGGATGGGGTAACAACAACCACCACCAGCTCGACATGCCCATCGAGGTGGACGACCACGTCGTCGCGATCGGCGCCGGCTCGCAGCACAGCCTCGCGCTGAAGGACGACGGGCAAGTGGTCGCGTGGTGGTACAACGCGCAGGGACAGAGCACCGTGCCGTCGGTGGCGACCACGGGTGTGAAGGCCATCTCGGCAGGTGGCTACTTCAACCTCGCCATCAAGTGATCGTCTAGCCGTCGAACCGTGGGGAGCCGGTACGCCCGACCGGCTCCCCACAGCCGTCCGCCCCCGGAGGCCCTAAGTACGGCGGAGTTCCCGGGGGTACTCGTACCGCGCCCGAACCACCGCCTTCCGGGGCGTCGGTGACGCGGGGAACAGTCCGGCGCTTCGGGCGAAGGGGGCTCGAAGGGAAGGACGCGTGCCACTGGAGTCGCAGGTGCGAGCCGACCTGAGTCGCAGCGGAATGCCGCACGTCGGAACGATGTGCCGCCCCGGTCGGGTCGGAAGCATGGACGTCATGACAATGAAGATCAGCCCGGTGGGCGGCGCGGCCGTGGGCCTGCTCGCCCTGCTCGCCGTCCTGCCGCTCGCGTCGTCAGCGGCGGCCTCCGCACCGGCCGCCGCGCCCGGGACGAGCGTCACCTCGACCTCCACCACGGCCCCCACCACTCCCCTGGCGCTCCCGCGGCCGACCGGGGCTCAGCCGGTGGGCGCTGTCACGTTCCATCTTGTGGACCGGAGCCGTCCCGACCCGTGGGTGCCGGCGGAGAAGACCGGGCAGCTCATGGTCTCCGTGTGGTACCCGGCGAAGAAGGGCGGTGGTGGGCGCGCCGCCCCGTACATGACCGGTCCGGAGGCGCAGGCGTTCCTGGAGGGCAAGAAGATCACCGACGTGCCCGAGGAGGTGCTCAGCGAGGCCAAGACGCACGCGGTGGCCGGTGCCCGCCCGGCCGGGCGTAAGGGCACGCTGCCGCTGGTCGTGCTCTCCCCCGGCTTCAGGCGGCGACCACGGCTCCTTCACCGATTACCCGCTGGTCACCAAGGTCGGGAGCGTGACCTTCCCCTTGGCCTGCCAGGCAGGCCGGGGGGAAGGTCCTGACGATCTCGGCCTCGCCCTGGCGGACCCGTACCCGCACGGCAGCAGGCGTGAAGCCGGGCATCGGGGTGGGCGTGCGGGTCCGGCACCACCGCCGCCGAGTTCGGCCGTGAACTCGGTGGCCGCCTGCGGGAGACATCGTGGTGAACGACCGATCTCACTAAGGAGGGCCGTTGACCATTGAGACGGCCGAGCTCGACGACGCCGAGCTGATTCGGCGGTCCGAGGGTGACCCCGAGCAGTTCGCCGCGCTGTTCGACCGGTACGCGCGACAGATCCACCGGTACGCGGCGCGCCGGATCGGCACGCAGGCCGCCGATGACATCGTGGCGGAGACCTTCCTCGCCGCCTTCCGCAGGCGCGGTACCTATGACCGTTCCGTGCCGATGGCCCGTCCCTGGCTGTACGGCATCGCCACCACGCTCGTCGCCCGGCACCGCCGGCAGGAGGAGCGGATGCTGCGGGCGTTCGCCCGCACCGGCGTCGATCCGCTGCCCGAACCCGAGGCCGACGCGGTGGTGGACCGGGTGGCCGCGCTGGACAAGGAACGCGAGCTGGCGGGGGCGCTCGCGGCGCTCTCTCGCGGCGACCGGGACGTGCTGTTGCTGGTCGCCTGGGAGGACTTCAGCTACGAGGAGGTCGCGCAAGCGCTGGGGATTCCGCTCGGAACCGTGCGGTCGCGCCTGCACCGGGCCAGGAGGAAGGCCAGGGCAACACTGGGGGAAGGGGAACTGTGATGAGCACGATCAAGGAATTCCGCGGCGGCACCCCGCCGATGACCGAGCGGGCCGAGATCGCGGCCAGGGAGCGGCTGCTGGCCGCGGCGCGGGGCGAGGTCCTTGAGCCGTACGCCGTCCGGCCCCGGTGGCGGTCGCACGGCGTACGGCTCGGGCTGCGGCTGGCCATCGCGGGCGCCCTGGCCGTCGCAGTCGGGGCGGGCACGGTACTGGCCCGCGACCGGTCGGCCATGTCCCCGGTGGCGAGCGTCAGGGACCTGGGCGAACGGGCCGCCCAGGCCGCCTACAACGACACAGGGATGACGACGAACCCCGGCCAGTGGCTCTACATCAAGGAGCTCCAGGCGCCCTCCGGCGAAGGCTTCGGTGTGGAGCCGTCCAAGCGGACCACCTGGGAGCAGTGGACCAGCGTGGACGGTGGGCAGGTGGCCTGGTACCACACCGGCGGCAAGCTGCTGATCCAGGGCAACCATCCCGGCCTCGGCGATGACGACCTGGCCGAGCCGCCGGTGACGCCGGAGGGCGTGCTCGGCAAGATCCGGACGGTCCTGGAAAAGGAGAAGCCGTACTCGGACGAGCCCCTGCCGTCCATGGACGAACGGCTCTTCCAGGCCGTCTACCAGCTCATGGACACCCAGGCGCTGTCCGCCGAGGTGCGGGCCGCGCTGTTCCGCGCCCTGCCCACCATCCCCGGCGTGACCTACATCCCGGAGGTCGAGGACGCCGACGGCAGGAAGGGCGTGGCGTTCAGCCACACCGGCGACTGGATCCGGTACGACCTGATCCTCGACCCCGTGAACTTCCGGTTCCTCGGCACCTACGGCGTGACCGTCAAGGACCACACCATGACCTACACCAACGAACCGCCCATCTTCGTCCAGGCGGGCACGCTGCTCACCCTGACGGCCCGCCTGGAGACCAAGGTCGTGGACCGCCCAGGCCAGCGCTAGACGTCGCTGGAGAAACGGACCGCGCACGCGGGCAGGTGGACCCCCGGCCACAGCCGGGCGCCTGCCCGCAGTTCGTTGCCCGGACCGACCACGGCCTCGTCGCCCACCACGGAGTCGCGCACCACCGCGCCGGACTCGACCCGCGCGCCCGCGCCCACCACCGAGTCGGACACCACCGCGCCCGCGCCGATCACCGCGCCCGCGCCGATGACGCTGCCGCTCACCTGCGCCCCGGACTCCACGACCGCCCCTTCGCCGACCACCGTGCCGCCGCCGACCTTGGCGTCGGACGCAATCATCGCGCCCGGCAGGGCCAGTACCTCCCCCGGCGGGCCGGGCAGCGCGGGCGAGGCCAGGGTGCCGAGGACCAGGTCACGGGAACCCTGCACGAACGCGGCGGGCGTGCCGACGTCGAGCCAGTAGGTCCGGTCGGCGTAGCCGAGGACCTGTTCGCCCGCCTCGATCAGCCCGGGGAAGGTCTCCCGCTCCACCGAGACGACCTCCCCCGCCGGGATGGTGTCGATCACCGAGCGGGTGAACACGTAACACCCGGCGTTGATCCGGTTGGTCACCGGGTTGGGGGTCTTCTCCAGAAATGCGGTGACCCGCCCTGATTCGTCGGTCGGCACGCAGCCGAACCTGGACGGGTCGTCCACCTCGGTGAGGTGCAGGGTCACCGCCGCGCCCGCGGTCACGTGCCGATCCACCTGTGCGCCGATGTCGTGGCCGGACAGGATGTCGCCGTTGAGGATCAGCACTGGCGCGCCGGGCGGGCAGGTCAGCGCCTCGGCGGCGTTGCGGATCGCGCCGCCGGTGCCGAGCGGGGTGTCCTCGATCATGTACGCCAGCTCCAGCCCGAAGGCGGAGCCGTCGCCGAACGCCTCGGCGAACATCGAGGCCCGGTAGGAGGTGGCGAAGACGATCCTGCGCACGCCGTACGCGCGGGCCCGGGCGAGCTGGTGCGCCAGGAAGGGGACGCCGGCCGTTGGCAGCAACGGCTTGGGCACTCCCAAAGTCAGCGGCCGCAGCCGGGTGCCCTTGCCGCCGACGAGCAGAATGGCTTCGAGATCACCGCGACCTTCCAGGTCAGCGCGGCGGGGGGAGGAAATCTCCGTCACCCCCGCGAGCGTAGTGCACTATTCGACCGCGCGCTGATAAGACGTGAGATGTGCTTCGGCCGAAGCCTCCCAGGTGAACTCCCTGGCCCGGTCGAGGCCCGCCGACGCCAGCCGTTCGCGCCGCAGCGGCGAGCCGAGCAGGTCGGAAAGGGCCTGGGCGATGCTGTCGATGTCGGGCTCGGTGTAGGCGACGGCGTCGCCGCCGACCTCGGGCAGCGACGTGCGGTGGGTGGTCAGCACGGGCGCGCCGCAGGCCATCGCCTCAAGGACGGGCAGCCCGAACCCCTCGCCCCGGGACGGGAACGCCACCGCGAGCGCGCCGCCGAGGAACCCCGGCAGGTCGGCGAACGGCAGGTAACCCGGCCGGACCACGCGGACCGTCGCCGACACCTCGGCCACCGCCGCTTCGACGCCCTCGTCGCGGATGCCCCCGGCGAGCGCCAGCGCGGGCGGCTCGGCGAACCCGCCGACCGCGCGCGCGAAGCCGCGGATCAGGTTGGGGACGTTCTTGCGCGGTTCGAGCGGGCCCAGGAACGCCACATACGGCTGGCCGTGCAGGCCGAGCCGGTCGGCGACCCGCTTGATCTCCTGCTCGGCGGGCCGGTAGAAGATGCCGTGATCGACCCCGTGGTAGGCCACGTCGATCCGGGTCGGGTCGGCGGACAGCACCCGGACCAGTTCGTCTCTGGTGGCCTTGGAGGGCACCACCACGCGGGTCGCGTGGCGCACCGAGCTGCGCGTGGCCGAGCGGAAGAACGCGGCCTTGACCGCGCCGTGCTGCTCGGGGTCGGTGAACCAGGTGACGTCGTGGACGGTCACCACGGTCGGCATGCCCGACCGCAGCGGGATCGAGTAGTAGGGCGCGTGGATCACCTGCGCGCCGACCTGCTGGGCGAGCACCGGCACACTGGTCTGCTCCCAGTTGAGCCTGGCGGCCCGGTTGGTGATGGACGGCGGCCCTGAAAGCACGCGCGCGGACGGCGCGAGCCGCTGGTAGCGCTCGGCGTCGGCACGCTGGCAGGCCACCGCGAAATCGGCGCCGGCATGGTCGAGGGCGGCGACGAGCCCATCGACGTACCTGCTCAGAGCGCCGCGATCGGCCGGAACCGCTGCCGCGTCGAGGAGCACTCGAAGGGACAAGACTGATCGCTCCCCTCCATGGTCACGCGGGACCGTGCGTCCCCCTCTCCAGACAACTCTATTGCCAGCCTCCCCGAAAACGTGCGGTAAATCACAGGGCATTTCGGGGCGCCTTGTCACTCTGTGGCCCGGCCTCAGGTAGGGCCGCCGACCGCGCCGCCAGCGCGGCCGTACCCGCGCACAGCAGATCGCCCGCCACCAGCACGATCCGGGAGGTCAGGGCCACCGCGATGGCGGGCCCCTGGGGAAGGACCGGGGAGAGCACGGCCACCATCGCCAGCTCGCGCACTCCGGCCCCGGCGGGCACCACGAACGTCATGATGCCGAGACACCATGACAGCGCGAACGCGCCCGTCGCGAACGCCACCAGACGCGCCCCCGACACGCCGGTCGCGCCCGACTGGCCGAGGATCACGGCGAGGTGCAGGCCGTACGCGGCCCAGCCGGCCAGCGACCAGCCGAGCGCGCCGAGCATGCCGCGCCGGGTGAGCGCGCGTTCCAGCGGCTCGCGGCGCAACAGCCGCAGCCCGAGGCCGATGACCGCGTTGATCACCCGCGGTTCCAGCAGTACGGCCAGCACGGGGACGAGCAGCAGCGCCCAGGCGTAGGGGCCGATCGCGGCGGGCCCGGCGGTGAGCAGGGTGACGGCGGCGACCAGCAGGCCGCCGGCCATCTGGATCGGCATGGTCAGGAAGAACGCGGCGGCGCTGCGCGAGCGCGGGACGCCGAGGTCGCGGCCCATCTCCATCTGCGCGAGCACCGGCCACACCGAGCCGGGGATGTACTTGCCGAGCTGGCCGACGAAGAAGACCTTGGCCGCCTGGCGTACCGGGAGCGGCGAACCCAGGTCGGCCAGCAGCGCCCGCCAGGTCAGCATCCCACCGCCCAGCGCGGCGATCACCGCCACCACCGACAGCAGCACCGACGTCCACGACAGCCGGGAGAACCCGGTGACCACCGAGTCCCATTCGCGGGCCACCGCCCACGCGCCGAAGCCCAGCGCGACGGCCAGGAAGCCGATCCGCACCGCGCCCTTGACGGTGATCCTCAAAGGGGACGCACCCGGTCGGGCGGCTGGGGCAGCGGCACTCCGGCCGGGCGCAGGTCGCCGATGGTCGCCACCCACAGGTAGGTCGGCACCAGCGGTAGCAGCGCGCGCAGCGCGGCGCGCGGCATGCCGCCGAGCACCGCGCGCACCACCTTGCCGGCCACGCCGGGGAACAGCTCACCGCCCGCGAACCGCTCGGGCGTGGCGAGCACCGGGAAGGTGTAGTCGTGCACCCGGAAGCCCCTGACCATCTTGCGCAGGCCCCTGCGGGTGCGGAAGCGCTCGTAGTAGCTGTCGGCGCGGCCGCTCGCGCGGACGTAGCGGTCGGCGAGGGCGGGCGGCAGGTAGGACAGGAAGGGCAGTTTGTAGTGCGGCTCGATGATGCCGAGGCGGTTGCCCAGGCCGAGGTAGAGCACGCCGGTCGGGGCGAGCACCCGGCGCATCTCGGCCATGATCGCGTCAGGGTCGACGACGTGCTCGTAGATGTGGTTGAAGACCAGCACGTCGATCGAGCCGTCGGGGAAGGGCAGGGCGGTGCCGTCGGCGCACACGAACTCCACCCGCTCGCCGAACCGCGTGGCGGCCTTGCGCAGCCCCGGCACGTCGATGTCCAGGCCGAAGGTGCGGGCCGCCCCGGCGGCGGCGAGCTCGTCGGCGATGAACCCGGCCGAGCAGCCGACGTCGGCCACGGTCAGCCCGGCCAGCGGGGCTTCGCCGGTGCGTCCCAGGAAGTGCGCGAGCACGGCGATGATCTTGGCGGCCTTCCTGCGCCGCTTCGCCTCGTCGAGCATCGCGGCCTGGAACTCGGAGTATTCGAGCTGCGCCTGACGTTGGCTTCCCACGCCGCACAACAGTACCGGGGCCGGGTGGTCCTTGGGTCAGCCGTTGAGCAGGCGGTCGCCGTAGGCGGTCCAGAACGGCTCGGGATCGACGGACTTGACG
The DNA here is from genome assembly GCF_003236385.1 of Spongiactinospora gelatinilytica. Lineage (GTDB taxonomy): Bacteria > Actinomycetota > Actinomycetes > Streptosporangiales > Streptosporangiaceae > Spongiactinospora > Spongiactinospora gelatinilytica. Next base: position 2,779 of record NZ_POUA01000238.1, on the reverse strand, counting down.
CCCGCGCGCAGCCGTTCGGGCTCGCCGGGCTCGTAGAAGCGTTCGATCGCCGCGCGCAGCGCCGGTACCGACCCCGGTTCGACCAGCAGGCCGTCCACGCCGTCGGTGACGTTGTCGGCCAGCGCTCCGACCCGGGTGGCGATCACCGGAACGCCGTGCTCGTGGCCCAGCCAGACGTTCTGGCTGGCGGTGGCGTTGCGGTAGGGGAGCACCAGCGCGTCGGCGCGGGCGAACAGGCCCGGGACGTCATCGGCGGCGACGTAGCCGGGCCGCAGTTCCACGCGGTCGCCGATGCCCAGTTCGCCGATCAGCGCGCGGGTGTCGTCCAGGCCGCCCCAGAACTCGCCCGCCACGGTCAGCGAGATCCCGTCGGGGAGCGCGCGCAGCAGCAGGTCCAGCCCCTTGTAGGGCCGGACGATCCCGAAGAACAGCAGCCTGCCGCACACCTCGCCGCCCGCCGCGGCCGTCCCGGCGGCGGGCAGGTGCGGCGGCAGCGCGGCCACCACGACCGGCGCGGCGGCGAGCCCGCGGGCCAGCCCGGCCTGCTGCTCGGAGTGGACGAGCACCCGGTCGACCCGTTTGAGCAGGGCCTTCATCAGCGGCGTGTCGTACGGCTTGCGCTCGTGCGGCAGCACGTTGTGGCACAGCGCCGCCACGCGGGTGCGGCGGCCGACGCCGGCCAGAATGCCCAGGTAGGCGGGCACCTGCACGGGGCTCAGCACGGTCAGCACCACCAGGTCGGCGCCGCGCAGCCGCCGGCCGCAGCGCACCCAGCCGTCCGGCCGCCGCCAGTCCAGCGCGCGCAACGCGTTGGGGTACGGCGTGCCCTCGGGCGTGTCGATCGTCTGGCGCCCGGGGTAGAGGAACGAGGGGTACTGTGCGCGCCAGGATTCGATCACCACGTCGTGGCCCAGGGCGGCGAGCCGGTGGGCGAGTTCGGTGGTGTGCTGGGCCCCACCCCCCTTGTAGGGATATGTCGGGCCGACGATGGCGATCCGCATCGGCTGGTCGTTCCTCTATTCGTTCCTGGAGCGGACGATCAGGTCGGCCAGCAGCGCCACCGAGCCGATCAGCAGGCCGGACAGGAACGTCACGACCGCGTTGCTGGTCAGGTAGAAGCCGTAGTGCAGCACGTCGTAGACGCCCTTGCCGAACCCGATCATGGTCAACCCCAGCGCGGGGGGCATAAGGACCTTCAGCGGGTTGAAGTACATCACCATCCGCAGCACCTGAAGGATGTAGCGGTAGGCGTCGGACACGAAGCCGAACTTCGACTTGCCCGCCCGCTTGCTGTACTCGATCGGCATGTAGTAGACGCCGTGCTGGTTGGACAGGAAGGCCAGCGTGATCGTGGTGACACAGGAGAAGCCGGGCGGCAGCAGCCGCAGGTACGGCCTGGACACCGACTTGCGAAACGCGCGCAGGCCGGAGTTGAGGTCGGGGATCTTCTGGCCCGCCAGCCGTTCGGCCACCTTGCGGATGAACCACTTGGCCGGCACCCGCAGCAGCTTGTGCGAGCCCTCCTCGCTGGTCCGCGCGCCGACGACCTGGTCGATCGCGGCGTCCTTGTGCAGCACGTCGATCAGTTCGGGGATGCGCTCGTTGGGGTAGGACATGTCGGCGTCGGTCCACACGACGATATCGCCGCGCGCCTCCTGTGTGCCGATCCGGCGTACCGTGCCCGAGCCGCCGTTGCGGTGGAAGGCGCGCACCCGCATGTGCGGAAACCTCGGGGCGGCCTCCCGGAGCCTGTTCAGCGTCTCGTCGGTGGAGCAGTCGTCCACCGCGACCAGCTCATAGGTGTACTCGCTGTGGTCCATCGCCTTGCAGATGCGCTCGACCTCGTCCACGACGTGGTCCTGCTCGTTGTAACAGGGCAGGACGATCGTGACGTAGGGCGGAATGTCCGCCTGCTTCTCTTCCACGGTTGATCCGGTCTCCGGCGCTTCGGGCGGGCTCATGACGGGCGAGAATACCTTTCCCCACAGGGACTCGGATGCACATCCGCCCTTTTCCGGCCCGCCCTAACGCGTGACGGCCATCACCCGGCGCACTCCCGGGAGACGGCCCACCGCGCGCTCGACGGCCCCGGCGGCGGCCTTGTCCTCCAGTTTGACGTAGAAACCGACGGACCTGGACTCGTCGTCCCGGTGCCGGCGCGAGTAGACCATCGCGTGCTCCTCCACCTTGCGGGAATGGTCCGCGTCGCTGAAGTAGACCTCCCCGACGCCCGAGGTCTCGAAAAGCCGCTGGGCGATCCGGTCCTTCTCCTGGTCGGTGACCTCCTGGCGGCCGGCGCAGGGGTCCTTGGGGTCCAGCGGCGGGGTCTTCGGGCACATCAGCACCGCCAGGTCGGCCTTGCCCAGCCAGAAGCCGGGCCGCTCGACGTACGCGGCGGCGACCCCCGGCAGGCGTTCGGCCTCCTCGACGAACGCCAGGGGGTGGACCTGCGGCCGAAGCTCCCCCCGGAAGGACTCCCCCATGTCGGCCACCTCGACGGTGGCGAGGAACTCCGCGTTCGTCACCCGCTGCGCGAACTCCCGGTACTCCTCCTGCTTCGACCAGTAGCGCACCGCGGTCACCCCGGGCATGGCGCGCAACCTGGCCTCGATGGCCCGGCGCTGCTCCCGCGTGGGCGGCGGGCACATCGGCCCGCACAGCTCGACCCGGAACTCCCCGGTGGCCGGCCACGGCCCGTCCGGCGGCGGCACCGGCACCCGCCGCGCCACCTGCACTCCCCAGGCCGCCACCCCGGCCACCGGGGAGTTCCGGGTCGAGC
>NZ_POUA01000237.1 GCF_003236385.1 Spongiactinospora gelatinilytica | reverse complement strand
GCCTCCCCGCCCTCGCCGACCGGCTCCCCGCCGGCGCCGTCACAGACCTGCGACCTCCACCGCGCAACCGCACGACCCCGCGCCGGTCAGACGACTATGGCCCGAGCACCCGGTTTCCGCAGTACGACCCGGCGAGTCCGCGGCACTCAACAGGCGACTGCGTGAACTTAGGCCTTTGGGAGACTGCCCCCGTAGGTCCGCGACCGGGCCCACGGCTTCAAGACGCTGATCGCACGAGCCAGGGGCTTCGACAGGGCGATCCTGCACGGCTGCGGCCATCAGAGGAAGATCCCCCGAAGCTCCATCCTTCAGAGGCCGACCCCAGAGGCTCGCGATTCCCAGACGATGCTTCTTCGGGCTTGCGGTCATCGGAGAGCGAGCCGGCAAGGTCGGGGTCACCGAAGAGTGATCCGCCAAACCCGTGGTTTGCGGATCGCGGTCGCCCCAGCCGACAGCCTCGAGACGGTGATCCTCCCCGGCTTCGGTTGCCGGAGGGTGCTCCGGGGCGCTCGCGGGCTCTAGAAGGTGATCGTACGAGTTCGTGGCTGCAGGAGGGTGGTCCTTCGAGTCCGCGGTTTGCGGATGATGGGTGCCCGGGCTCAGGGTTTCGAGACGGTGATTCTTCCGGGCTTCGGCCGCCCGGGGATGGGGATGGCCCCGCAGGCTTGCAGTTTCCGGACGGTGAGCGTGTGAGCCTGTGTCTTCGCGAGGGTGATCCTTCGGAGACGGGGCTTTCGGAGGAAGGTCGTCCAAGTCCGTGGCTTGCGGATCGCAGTCGCTCGGGTTCAGGGCTTCGAGACGGTGATCCTCCCCGGGAGGGTGCTCCGGGGGGCTCGCGGGTTCTAGACGCTGATCGTACGAGTTCGCGGCTTCGGGATGGTGATCCTTCGGGTTTGCGGCCTTCGGAGGGCGACTCAGCGAGGTCGGGGTCACCGAAGGGGGGTGCTTCGGGTCTGTGGTCTACGGATGACGGGTGCCCGAACCCACGGCTTCAAGCCGATGATCGTACGAGCCCGGAGCTTCGAGCGGGTGACTCTTCTGATCTGGGTCCTTCCGAGAGCGATCCGGCCAGGCCGTGGTTCCGGAAGAGTGGACGGGCGAGCCCGCACTCGCCGGACGGTGATCACGCGAGCTCCGGGCTTCAGGAGGGCGAACCCGCAGCAGTGCGGCTTTCAGACAGCGATTCCGCGCGCCTGTGTTCCCTGAAGGGTGATCGCACAAGCCGACAGCCCCCAGAGGTCGACTCCACGGGCCCGCAGCCTCCAGGCGACGCTTCCGCGTCGCCATGTCGCCTGCGGGACGATCCCGCACGCCCAGCGCTTCCGGAGGCGACTTCATGAGCGCCATGGCCACGGCCGTACTCGCCGCCCTGGCGGTATGGATCTGGACCCTGCCCAGCCCCGCCGGCGCGAGACTCTCCCGCCTCATCGCCGCCAGGTCCGCCCATCCACCAGGTCCAAAAACCGCCGCCGCTGATCCCGGCGGACTCCCATACGGCCTCCAGACGACCGCCATCCCGTCCCTCACCGACCACCTACGGGTCCACCGAGACATGACCTCCACCCCTGGAACCCCTGTCTCTCCTGCCCAGGGGCTGGTCACAGGCCCGTACACCCGCGCGGGCCGGAGACCTGCCTCCGCGGCGACAGCGCCCCCATCCCGTGACCTCACCATGACGCCGTACGCCCAGGCGGACGGAGGTCCAGCCCCCAAGGGCGCCGTTTCCCTGCCCCGTGGTCTTTCCATGGCACTACGCCCCCGCGTCGGCGCAGCGGCCGCTAATGGACCGCCTATTCCGGTCAGCCACGGGCTGGCCATAGATCCGCGCACGCGTCCGCCCGCGGCTTCCGCGCCCCGCCCGCTCCTGTCCCTCGCCCGACGACTGGCCACAGGTCTGTACGCCCATGCGGATACGACCCAAGCACCCAGGCCGGCCAACTCCCCGGCTCGACGGTATGGCCCCGCACATATGGGGCTCATCCCCAGACCCATTCGTCCCGATCCAGAACGGGCAGCTCCCTATGAGATCTCGATGGAGCCCGCCCGGGGAGACTTCAATGCCTTGATCCGCCTTGTGACCCGGATCGGTGCGCCTCTCATAAGGCGCCTCCCGTTCGCTGACCGTGTGGGACGCCGGTCGGCCCGAGCGAAGGCCACCGCGCTGTGGCACACGGCCTGTATTGAGTTGTGCCACGGCCTCGGAGCCGAACTCGCGGCCGGACGCAACCCGGCCGAGGCCCTGTCCCGAGTGGTGGCATGGGTGCGCTTCCCGGAGCCATCGGCGGCTCAGGCACTGGACACGGCAGCACGCAACGGTGGTGATGTCCCGGCGATCCTCCGGGCCGTCGCCCCGGAGGAGGGCGGTGAGGGTTTGCGCCGGCTGGCAGCGTGCTGGCAACTGAGTTCACGCGTCGGAGCGGGCCTGTCAGCCCTCATCGATCGGGTGGAGACCGGGCTCAGGGCCGCACAGGCTCACCGCCAGGACACGGCCGCCCAACTCGCGGGCCCGCGAGCCACCGCATGCCTGCTGGCCGCTCTGCCGCTCTTGGGGCTGCTGCTGGCCACAGGAATGGGGATGAATCCCATCGGCTTTCTCTTCGGCGGGCCCATGGGGTTCGGCTGCCTTCTGGTAGGTCTGTCACTCAACGCATGCGGGCTCTGGTGGACCAACCACCTCGTAGCTCGTGCCGAACGGGCGTGAGCGGGCATCCCACAGACTTGCGAAATTCCGTGCCACACCGAGCACACAGACCCACCGGAACCCCTTGGACCCCGGAACGGTCAAAGCGACGACCAACGGCACTCGCCCCCAAACCCGCAACTCGTTCCTCCCTGGGCACCGGACAGAGGAACCCCATGCGCACTTGGCGCCAGAGAGCGCCAGGGTGGCGAATCGGGTCGCAGAGCGGGAGATGTTCGGTGGTCGGCATGGACGTCCCGCGGATTTCTCACCTTGAGCCAAGCCCGGTCACGGGCCGGGAGTGTTGCTGCTCTGCGGCATAGCGCGAACTTCGCACCGCGGCACTGAGGCGCGGCCGGCCGGGCGCGCGGGAGAGCCGTCGCTCGCCGCGTATGCAGCCTATGAGGCTCGGCCGCAGAAATTCCTGCCACGGGCCGGAACATGACCTTGGTAGTTCAGTACCTATCAGGAGAACCTATCCAGCCCCAAGTTCCACAACACCGCCACCGGCTCAAGCCCGAGAATCCGATCTCTGATCTGCTCTACGCGATCGATTGGAGGCGCTGCTGCGGCCACATCAGGCATCGGAAAAGTGGAGCGAAGTGGTGGCGACATGAAATTCCACCTCTCTCCGGAGGTCACCTCTGACCTCTCCTGGAGTGACTTCTGCTGATAAGTGAGGTTGAGCAGTGACCTGGATTTTGCTCGCGGTAGTAGCGAGCTCCCTGGCAATGTGGCTGTGGCTTGCCGCGCCAACGGCTGCGGATCGTTTGCTGGCGATCCGCGACGCGGATCAGCTACGCCGCCAGAGGCGTTCTGGTTCGGCTCCCCGAGACGGGTTCGGTCGGCATGGCCACCTTCCCAGGGCTCTCATGCTCGGCTCAATGGAGGGCATGGAGCGCGATCTTGGGGCGCTCGCCCACGACGAGGAGAACGGCCCGGTTCGGCATCTCCCAGAAGAACCCGCCCGTGGCCTCGAAGATCATTCGCGCGGTGGGTTCATGGCCGGAGCTCTTCCTATCGCAGGCGTTCACCCTTACCGCCGCGATGCCGGCCGCCAGGCTGCCGAGGTGCATGCCATCACCAGCAGGACAGAGCAAGGCGCTCCACGATCGCCACGAAACAACGAACCGGGAAAGGCCATGGCCAGGACAACGCACCGGGCAATGCCCGCTTCGCCCAGTTCTCCGACTGCGCTCGTCGTCCGACCGGACGCGGCCGGCATCCGCGAACCGGCCATTGCGAGCGGGATGGCGGTCCTCGGGATACTGATCTTTGGCGCCAGTGTTACCGGTGTGCTCGTGGGTGGCGTCGCTTTCGGCGGGACCATTCTCACCCTCCGCACGCGAAGGCCGCCGGAGTCCCGCCACGAGACGGCGCACGTAGCCGACGATCTTCCCCTCGCTGCCGACCTGATGGCCGCCTGCCTGCGCGCGGGCCAGCCGATGACCAGCGCCGTAGAAGCGGCCGCGGCCGCAATAGGCGGCCCCCTCGGCGATCGGCTGAGCTGGGTGAACGGCCAGCTACGGCTAGGGGCCGCACCGGATTACGCCTGGTCATGGCTGCTGCGGGAGGACGCCACAGCCCAACTCGCACGTACCATGATCCGTGCCGCGACCACCGGCTCTCCCGTTGCCGAAGCCCTCACCCGCCTCGCGGACGATGCCACCGCGACCGCCAGAGCCGCCGCCTCCGCCGCAGCCCGCCGAGTCGGTGTTCAGGCGGTGGCACCACTCGGACTCTGCTTCCTTCCCGCCTTCGTCTGCCTCGGCATCGTCCCCGTGATCGCCGGACTCGCCGCCCAAGTATTGACCTTTTGATAGAAGCGTTCTCGGCAACCAGCGATATTTACGAATATCGGGGCAATGTAGAATCGTTGACACAGGTGGCTCATGCCCTTCGGCTAAGGGGATAGGTTGATGTACCCGCTTGGCGTTAGCGCTCTGTAATGGCACCAGTTCTACTTCCAGGCCGAAGGGTTGGGCTTCTGGGCCGCCCTTGGGCTGGCTGAAGGGACTATGACCAGTCTTGGCATTCTATTCGAACTGACCGCTCAGGGCGCAGCGAGGCGAACTATCAGGCTTCGGCAATAGGAAGAAAATAAGCCGGGCGACAGTCGGAGAGCATGAACTGCGGTTGTGACGACCCGCCAAGGCGTAAAGGAGTCGAACCCCTCCACGTTCGGTGGAAAGCTGGGCTCGTGAGCGACACCCACACAGTGGTCCTGGTCGAGGGCGCCAGCGACAAGTCGGCCATCGAAGCGCTGGCCAAGCGCCATGGCCGGAACCTTATGGCCGAAGGCATCGCGCTTCTCGCGATGGGCGGTGCCACGAACATCGGGAAGTACATCGGCAGGTTCGGCCCCCTTGGTCACGGCCTACGGCTGGCCGGTCTGTGTGATGCCCGTGAGGAAGGTGACTTCCGCAGGAGCCTGGAGCGCGCCGGCCTCGGAACCGACCTCAGCCGAAGCGATCTGGAGGCGCTCGGATTCTTCGTGTGTGTCGCCGACCTGGAAGATGAGCTGATCCGCGCCCTCGGAACCGCGGCGGTCGAGCGCGTTGTCGACGTCGGCGGCGAGCTCAGCTCATTTCGCACGCTCCAGAGGCAACTCGCATGGCGTGGCAGAAGCACTCACGATCAGTTGCGCCGTTTCATGGGCTCGGGCAGCGGCCGCAAGATCCGCTACTCCGGTCGCCTCGTCGAAGCACTCGACCTGGATCGCGTACCACGGCCCCTGGACATGCTGCTGGCCTACCTATAGGCAACCGTAGAAGCGAGGGCGGAGCGCTACCCCGCTGCGATCATGGAGACGGTTCTCTGCCGGGCCGATGAGGCTTCTCGATCATGCTAAGTACGAACGTAATGCGCGGCGGCCCGTCGCTGGCCATGTCCCGTCAGGTGGCCTTGTAGAAGTCAGCGATCCTCCGCGCGGGCCTCGATCTGGGTGCGAAGGGTGACGATGCACGTACTCGACCTTGAGCGTGCTGTTCAACACCTGGCCCGCCTTACGCATCTGAGCCGCCCTTGCTCGTTTCATACGCTGCCGTAGAAGCCTCGGCCTCCGAGCAAATTGGCCAGGGCAGGGCTATGACTTGCGCCATTTCATCCTCGGGCAGTCTCGTAGTTTTGAAACACCGCGATGGTTTTCACAGATAGCCGGTTCAAGGTCTCGGCCGAGTCGGGCGAGCGCGCCGACGGCTCCACATGCCGCCCCGCAGTGGCCGCCGAGACGCTAACCCAGCGCCCGCCAGGGAGAGGTCTCGCTGTTACGCAGGTAGGCCAAGGCCAGGGGGCTGCTGGCCCGGGTTGAGTCGCCGCCATGGCGAGCGGACCGCCTTGCACTGCCGCCGGGTGATCCCGACCACATGGTTGAGCGTCCGCGAGGACAAGTCGGCGGCGGCACGATAGAGACCCCTGGACCCCAGGTCCAGTGATTGTTCTTGGTCGATCCAACCTGTCTACCAGGGCTCTCTTGCGTCGCCGCTCCTTCGCGCGAACCGCGATCACGTTGTGATCAGGCCCCCGCAGGCGAGGACGAAAGATGTCAGTGTCGATTCGATCTCCGTGCGGTGTGCCCGAGCGCGAATCAGTGAGCCCTTTTGCCCTCATATTCGCTGCTCAGAGGCGAGCGTGAGCTGTCACATCCGTCTGACCAGGCGTAAGGTGACCGCGCCCGGCCCGGCCCGAGTCGATGTACCGCCCGCTGAGCTGGTTCAAGCGACCGGAGTACATGGGCTCAGCGTCGATCCGGCTACACCGCGCGGAACTGGACGCGCACCTGATGACTATGTGCCACTGTCATGCCCTGCGCTGATACGACCATGACGGTCGGTAGTCCGGGGGAGGTGTTGAAGGCGGCGCGCGTCCGCACCAGGGCGGGGCTTCGGCGGACCGGGGGCCGCCTGGTCGCGTACGACGCGAGCAACGGCGCCCGCCCATGGCGTCGTCTTCTCGTGGTGTCGTCGTCCGGCACCGGCACCTACACGCAGGCGAGCCTAGAAGGGCGGCACGCCCACGTTGAGCGCGCGCCGCTGCAAGCCCGGCGCATACCGCGTACCTGACCCGCGCGGCGACGCTCCGATTCCAGGCCTGCCACAAGGTGACCCGTCGATGGTGTTGTGGGACCGAAGACACGTACCGAGGCCCCCGCACCGGACCGCCCCGTCTGAGGAGCGCCAAGCCGAATTGCACCACCTCGCAGGAGCTCGGCAGTGCAGATCTTGGCGGGCCGCGAGAGCGATGGAGCCCGGGCGCGAGGGGGCTTGTGACGGCGTGGGCACGGCCGGCCGGCAGTCGCATTTCGGAGATCTCGTGGCCCTGGAACGTTGTCCACAGGGCGGGATTCCAGCGATCTTGCGGTTATCCACAGAATCACGTTCGGCCGCTTGGCGGGGGCGGGGAATCGGCGATTCTGAACGCGTTGTCGCCGGGCGAAGGGCCTGGGGCCGGAGAGCGGGAGGCCGCGATGGACAGGTTGATGACGATGGCCAGGGGGATCTGGCGGTGGCCGGGCCGGGTGAGCGCGCTGCGCGTCGGCAATCGGGCACGTGCTGCGGTGGTGTCACTGGCTGCACGCTGCGTGAGACGGGTCGCGTTCGCGGCGAAGGGCGGCTCAGACCGGGGCATGTCCACTGCGGAATACGCGATGGGCACTCTGGCGGCCTGCGGGTTCGCCGCGCTCCTCTACAAGGTGGTGACCGGGACGGAGATTCAGGAGGTGCTGATGAATCTGATCAACAAAGCCCTCAGCGTCGCCGGCTAACGCCTTCGACCCGCCGGGGGTGTCCGGACTGAGCGGGGGCGAAGAGGGCCTTCGGGGAGATGTGAAGCCATGCTTCGACCTTCGAGGTGCCGACCGTTCCTTCCAGCGTCGGACACTCCCCATGCGCGTAAGAGTGTTCGTTGCTTATGGAGTGTCGCGGTCCTGTGGGGTGGTGTTGGCATGGTGAGCCCGCCATGGCTTTATGGGGTGGCAGGCGCCATGAGGTCATCCCAGGCAGGGCCGCCGGGCTGGGGGTGTGCGGTGATGGTGTCCCGTCCAGTGGTGCAAGTGCGAACGTTCAGATTGGACATCGCATAGGCCGGCCGCTCGGGCTGCGGCCAGTTCGACCACTTCGGGGGACGTGATCGTTGAGGTTTGTGAGGGCGGCCTTGGCCTACATGGCGATGGCCATTCCTACCAGAGCTGGATAGTTCCCATGCTCGATGTAGGAACCGGTTCGCTTGCGCCTGCTTTCGGAAGCCTCTGGGTGGGCGTCGCCGTGTCCTGCAGCGTGGCGGAGTTTCGTCCGCTGCGGACACTGCGATCAAGGGCGCTCTCGCCCGTAAGCGGCGAGGGGGCACCTGCTATAGACGGTCCCCTGTGAGGACCGCCGCAGCGGGTTCACGCCACCCGGCGGGGGCCGCTGTCGGCATCAGTGGGTCCTTTTCAACTTCAACCGGTCGCTTGGCCCCCGGGTCAAAGGCGTCTCTATCGGGCTCGGGCCGGGCATGGTGCCCCGCAGGACGCCTGGTCATGCGGCTACGGCGTCTCGTTTACCGCCTCTGACCAAGGAGCTTGAGGTTGAAAAGGTTCAGTGATGACATTCCCGGAGGTCGTCGCTACTTCCACTTCCGGGAGGTCCTGTCGGCGGTGGCCCCTGTGCGTGGTTATCCGGGGCTTGTGAGGTTCGTAGATGGTTATGGAGGGACGACATGGGCGATCTACAGCGTGCTCGGCATTGCGCTGCTAGGAGGGGCACTGGGAACTGCGAATCCGGCGGCCCTCGCACGTTCAGGAAGGTCGTGGCCGGTTCGCCCGGTGGCGGCCTGAGCGGCGGCCGAAGTGCCAGTGGTTCGCGTGCATCTCCCGCAGAGAGGCAGCGTCGGCGTGCAGGAGGCATGGTGGGCGTGTTCCTCGGCCGCATGGTGAGTGCTTGCGTTCGTGTGCTGGGTGAGCGCTCGGCCCCTTTAGTCCGCAGGCCCGGTTCCCGATCCTCCATCGCGCGGGTGCGTTACGGCCGGGCAGCAAGCATCCCTTCGGACCAGCGCACGAGACGGACAAGTGCGCGGCCGGGCGTCCTATTACCGGGTTACGGGCGGTCTCGAGGGTCGGTGACGGCCGAGACTGCGGCCGTGTTGCCATCGCTGATGGTGGTTTTGGCCGCGGCCATATGGGCGGTGGCCGTGGTCGGGGCCCAGCTTGAATGCGTGGACGCTGCCCGAGCCGGCGCTCGGGCTGCGGCGAGGGGAGAGTCGATCGAACAGGTTCGCCAACTGGTGGCAGATCTGGCTCCTGACGGCGCGGAGGTCGCCGTACTGCGGGATGCCCGCACCACCAGGGTGAGCGTGTCCGCGCAGGTGCGTCCGAAGTGGGGTGAGCGACTTCCTGCGGTCTCTGTGGGAAGCGATGCCGCGGCGATAACAGAACCGGGCGCCGACGAGGCGACGACATGAGACCCATGCGATGCGAGTCGGCCAGTCGGCGACATACAGGGCCTGCGCCCTGGGGCGTGAAAGGAGCTTTTATGTCGCTGCCGGTGGGCAGTGGTTGTTGGGCCCTGGCTTTGTCGGAGCGAAGTGGCGCGTTCGCCGCCCGGGGCAACTATCCCTGGTGGCGTCCCGTGAGGTGGGGTGAATTTCGCACGGTGGTCCTTACATAGGCCCTATCGGTAGTGGATCTTGCTCATTTGGGCATGGTCTGCTGCGGGTGCCGCTGATTTATCCCTGGGGGTGGGCGGCTTCGGGGCCGTTGAAACTCTGTGGGCGCGCTCTTGGAGGCGTGCGGTGAGGCGGGGATGTGCGGTTCTGCCTTGGGGAGCTGGCGTTCAGAGTGTGGTGTGGGTGACGCTATTCGGGTGTATGGCGGAAAGTGCGAGCGCTGTGGTCCGTCTGCTACAGCCGGCGGTCCTGGACCTGCTGGCCGCTGGATTCACTCCGCATCACGACTCGGCGCTTGGCCACTGGCAGTCGATTCTTGTCGCTAAGTTCGATAGCGGCGATGTGTGATCATACGTCGATACCCAGGTTGCGGCGGTGCCTTTTCTTGGAGGTCGCGTCTCGCGGAGTGGCGCGTGATGCCCGACCTGAGCGTTCCTATCGCGCTACTTGGCGGGAGGCCATTGCTTGGCGACATGCGCTGCTCATCTGAGCGTGGCTTGGCGGGGATTGAGCGTAGTAGGGGCGCCTGGGATTGGAGATGGCCGGAAAAGGATCAGAAAGGAGCTCGGCGTGGGTGCTGGCGGGTGTGTGGACGGCATAGAGGAGCGGGGGTCGGCGACGTTGTGGGTGGTTGCGTTTATGGGGGTTTTGATGGCGATGGCGATGGGGGTGGCCTATGTCGGGATGGCGCGGGTGGCCGTACATCGGGTTCGAAGCGCTGCCGACCTCAGTGCCCTGGCTGCTGCCCGGGTGGTCGTGCGCGGAGCCGATCAGGCATGTAATGAGGCGGAGTCGGCGGCCTCGGCGAATCACGCGGTGCTGGAACGCTGTCAGGTCGATGGGCTGATAGCGGAGGTCCGGGTGTCCGTACGGTACTCGTTACCCGGTTTGGCCGAACGCCGGGTTACGTCGAGGGCTCGGGCGGGGCCTGTTCGCCGGCCTTCCAGGCCGCTGTCGGCCGGGCATCGACCGCTGTGATCAACTCTGCCTTTCGGGCGCCGCATTGGGGGTTGGGGTTGATCGGCTGTGGGATGTGCCGGCCCACGATGAGGGGCCTCATGCGATGGGTCCCTCACCCCATGGGGTTCGCCTACCGGTGGCGGCATGCTACCGGCGAAGGCGGTCGGTGCCTGCCGGTTTCTGGTGGGGTGTTCCAAGTCTGGGCGTCTGATGGCGGGGTCAGGGGTGGGAGGAGAGGAGGGCGTTGAGGAGACGGACGGCGCCGAGCTTGTCAAGGGGTTCGTTGCCGTTGCCGCACTTGGGGGACTGGATGCAGGAAGGGCATCCGTAGTCGCACTCGCAGGACTCGATCGCCTCGCGTGTGGCCGTGAGCCATTCCCGGGCGCGGGCGAAGCCGCGTTCGGCGAAGCCGGCGCCTCCTTCGTGGCCGTCATAGACGAAAACGGTGAGGAGACCCGTATCCGGGTGGAGTTCGGTGGACACACCGCCGATGTCCCAGCGGTCGCAGGTGGCGAAGAGGGGGAGGAGGCCGATCGAGGCGTGTTCGGCCGCGTGGGCGGCCCCGCCGATGTGCAGGCCGTGCTCCTCCGCCAGGGGGGTGATGAGCGCCGTGGGCAGTGTCCACCAGACGGCGCGGGTGCGCAGCGTGCGGGGTGGGAGGTCGAGCGGCTCGTCGCCGAGCACCTCGCCGCTCTGGAGGCGGCGCTTGAGGTAGGAGACGACCTGGCGGGTGACCTCCACCGTGCCGAAGTGCAGTTCGCCGGAGCCGAGGGGGTGTGAGCGCAGGGAGTCGAGTACCGCGATGTCCGTGACATCGCGCGCGTAGGTGGTGTAGTCGGGCTGGGCGGTGGTCACCAGGGCGATGTCTTCGTCGAGATCGAGGGTGTCCACCAGGAAGGTCTCTCCCTGGTGGATGTAGACGGCGCCCTCGTGAACCGTGGTGTGGGCCGACGGTTCGTCCACCGTGCCGAGAAGGCGTCCGGTCGATGTCTCCACGACCTGGATCGGTGCTCCGCCGGAGCCTCGGATGTCGGCGAGGTCGGTCGCGCGTTCCCGGCGTGTCCAGAACCAACCTGACGTGCGCTGCCGGAGCATGCTCCGCCGTACCAGGTCCGCGATCACCTCGGGGGCGGTGGGACCGAAGATGGGAAGGTCGCTTTCGGTGAGCGGGATTTCGGCGGCGGCGGCACAGAGGTGTGGGCCGAGGACGTAGGGATTGTCCGGGTCGAGGACGATCGCCTCGACGGGCCGGCCGAACAGGGCCTCGGGGTGGTGGACGAGGTAGGTGTCCAGGGGGTCGTCTCGTGCGATCAGTACGGCGAGCGCGTCCTGGCCGTCACGACCGGCGCGACCGGCCTGCTGCCACAACGAGGCCCTGGTGCCGGGCCAGCCCGCGATGAGCACGGCGTCCAGGCCCGACACATCGACGCCGAGTTCGAGGGCGTTGGTCGTGGCGAGGCCGAGAAGCTCGCCTGAGCGCAGGGCCTTCTCCAGCGTTCTCCGGTCCTCGGCGAGGTACCCCGCCCGGTAGGCGGCCACCTTGTCGGGGAGGTCGGAGGGCAGGTGCTCCCATTCGGGTCTGGCCGTTTCAGCGGTGAGGGGCTGTGCCGGTATGCCGGTGTCGGGGAGGTCGGTGGGCAGGTGTTCCCATTCGGGTCTGGCCGTTTCAGCGTTGGGGGCGTGCGCTGGCATGCCGGTGTCGGTGCCGCCGGGAACGGGCCGTGGGTTGTGGAGCCTGTCGTCGGCGTCGATGGAGTTAGTGGTCGGCTCGGTATGGGGCTGCGTGCGGTCCCGGGGGGCTTCGGGCTGGCCTGGGCCGGATCGGGGAGCGCCGGCACTGCTGGGAGGCGTGGTGGTGTGCGCGTCGGTGGGGTCGAAATGGGGGTCGGATGCGGACACCGGGCTCTGAGGCACGGCGAGGTGAGGCTGGGAGTGGGGGGTAGCGGAC
>NZ_POUA01000236.1 GCF_003236385.1 Spongiactinospora gelatinilytica | reverse complement strand
GGGATCGACCCCCTTCCCCCCAGGGATACCGGATGCCGAATACGTGGCCGTTCGCCGGGCTTTCCCCGCCACCTAGGGCGGGGATGTCACAAAGCGCACGGGCGGGCGAGTTCGCAGTACGTCAGGATGTGGCGGCTCCAGGGGACGACGACCTCCGGGCCCTGGTTCTGCGTGCCAAGACCGGAGACGCCGACGCCTTCGGAACGCTCTATGACCGATACGTGGACCTCGTCTACCGCTACATCTACTTCCGCGTCGGCTCACATCCACTCGCCGAAGACCTCACCAGCGAGACGTTTCTGCGCGCACTCCGCCGTATCGCGCACTTCACCTGGCAGGGACGCGACTTCGGCGCCTGGCTGGTGACGATCGCCCGCAATCTGGTCACCGACCATTTCAAATCGGGGCGTTACCGGATGGAGGTGTCCACGGCGGAAGTGCTCGACATCCCGTTGGACGGCCCGCACATCCCCGAGAACGCGGTTGTCACGGCGATGGTCAACGAAAGGGTTCTGCGCGCGGTACGGGACCTCAAGCCGGAGCAGCAGGAGTGCGTGGTGCTGCGCTTCCTGCACGGCATGTCGCTGGCGGAGACCGCACTGGTGATGGGCAAGAAGAGCGGGGCGATCAAGGCCCTGCAGTTCCGCGCGACCCGCGCGCTGGCCCGCGCGCTGCGGGCGGACCTCACCTGAAAGAACCTGAAAGAACCTGAAAGAACCTGGAGAAACCTGAAGGAGCCGCCGACGGGCCGGGCGGTCACCGACAGGTACGGCGGGCGGTCCCCACAGGTGCCCTGGAAACGGAACGTAACCTGTCGTACCGGCCCATCGTTAGGCAAGTGACACCGATGGATCATCGCTCGGGGGCGGCAGGGAGCGTTCATGCGTAAGTGGCGACCCCGGTGGTGGCGCCCCGCCACCACCCGGCGTACCCAAACCCGCCTGGCCGAACGATTGTCGAAGATCGGCATTCAGGAGGAGGCGGGTCCCCGCGAGGAGTTCCGCGCCAAGCTGCGGGCGGACCTGCTCACGGCGTACGCCGAGGACGCCTCCTGCCCGCCTCCCGAACCGGCGGAGACCATCGCGCCCACCGCCGGTCAGGCGGACATCGTGCGCGGGCGGCCGCGCCGCTCCAGGCGCTGCCGCCGGGCGGGCCGGGCCGGCGGCCGGTCCAGGGGGCATCGGCGAGTGGCGGTGTTCTCGCAGCTCACGGCCGTCGGTGTGGCGTTCACACTCACCGTGACCGGGCTGGTGGCCTACCGCGCGGTGCCGGGCGACACGCTGTATCCGCTGAAGCGGGCGGCGGAGTCCACCATGGTCGGGCTGAGCACGGACGAGCGGGAACGGGCGCAGCGCAAGCTGCGGACGGCCGAGGAACGGGCCGCGGAGGTCGCCAGACTGCTCGGCACGCCCGGACGGGTCGATCTGGTGGAGAAGACGATCCGGGACATGGACCGGGCCACCCGGTCGGCGGTGTGCGAGCTGGGCAGGGTCAAGCGCAAGGACACCAAGGAAGAAGAGGAACCGACGCTGCGGCGGTTCGCCGAAAAACAGCACCAGGTGGTGGACCCGATGCTGCAGAAGATGGACGCGCAGACGCAGCGCCAGGCGAGCGGCTACCTCGACTACATCGACGGCCTCGCCGCCCCCGAGACGACCTCCGCCACGACCGGCGACTGAACCCCCGGCCGGCGAGTGAACCCGCGACCGAACGGCGCTACGCGGCGCTGAGGGGCCGCTGGACGACCGACAAGACACCCTCTCGGCCGACACGCCGGGACGGCCCGTATACGCGGTGGAATCGGCGTGTCATACGCCGCTAACGCGACGGACCGGTCATGGTCCCCCAGGACGGTTAAGCTGATGGATTATGAGGCGGCTACTACGACGGCGGCAGGAGCCCAGGCTCGCGGGCGAGGTGGCCGCGGCCGCCGCCGTGAGCATGCCGGTCGCCGAGCCCGACCCCACCGCGGCGGCGTTCTTCGACGTCGACAACACGATGATGCGCGGGGCCTCGATCTACCACTTCGCCCGCGGGCTGGCCGGGCGCGGCCTGTTCACCACCAAAGACCTGCTGCGGTTCGCGGTGGGCCAGGCGATCTTCCGGGTGCGCGGCAACGAGAACGCCGACCACATCACCGAGGCCAAGGAGACCGCGCTGGCCTTCGTAGCGGGGCTCAAGGTCGATGACGTGGTCCAGCTCGGCGAGGAGATCTACGACGAGGTGATGGCCGACCGCATCTGGGCGGGCACCAGGGCGCTCGCGCAGAGCCACCTCGACGCCGGCCAGCGGGTGTGGCTGGTCACCGCGACGCCGGTGGAGCTGGCCAGCGTGATCGCCCAGCGGCTCGGGCTGACCGGCGCGCTCGGCACCGTGGCCGAGACCGAGAACGGCGCCTACACCGGGCGGCTGGTCGGCGACCTCTTGCACGGCCCGGCCAAGGCCGAGGCGGTGCGCGCGCTGGCCCGCAAGGAGGGGCTCGACCTCACCCGCTGCTCGGCCTACAGCGACTCGGCCAACGACCTGCCGCTGCTCTCACTGGTCGGCAACGCCTCCGCGGTCAACCCGGACGGCGAGCTGCGCGAGCACGCCCGGCACCACGGGTGGACGATCCACGACTACCGCACGGGCCGCAAGGCCACCATGATCGGGCTGCCCATCGCCGCCGCGGCGGGCGCGCTCGCGGGCGGCGTGGCCGCCGCCATCGCCCTGCGCCGCCACTACCGCTCCTGAGAGACCCGGCCCGGAGAGAGCCGGCTCAAAACAGCGGCGGGAAGGCGGGGCCGCGGCGCAGCCGCAGGTCGTCCAGGCGCTGCTGGATGATCTCGCGCACATGGTCGGTGAAGTTGAACACCGTGGCCGGATCGTCGGCCGCGTCCGGGTCGCACTCGTCGGTGCGTACCGGCTCCCCGAACTCGATCATCCACTTGGACGGCAGCGGGATCAGCCCCAGCGGCCCCAGCCACGGGAACAGCGGCGTCACCGGGAGGTAGGGCAGGCCCAGCGCCCGCGCCAGTGTCCGCAGCTCGCCGATCTTCGGGTAGATCTCCTCCGCCCCGACGATCGCGCACGGAATGATCGGCACCCCGGCCCGGATGGCCGACGCCACGAACCCCCCGCGCCCGAACCGCTGGAGCTTGTACCGGTCGCGGAACGGCTTGCCGACCCCCTTGAAGCCCTCGGGGAAGACCCCCACCAGCTCGCCCTTGCGCAGCAGCCGGTCGGCGTCCTCGCGGCAGGCGAGGGTGTGCCCGGTCTTGCGGGACAGATGCCCGAGGACCGGAAGCTCGTAGACGAGGTCCGCGCCGAGCAGCCGTACCGGCCGGTGCGCCTCGTCGTGCATGGCGACCTGGAGCATCAGCGCGTCCACAGGGACGGTGCCGGAGTGGTTGGCCACCACCAGCGCGCCGCCTTCGGCGGGGACGTTGTCCAGGCCCAGCGTCTCGACCCTGAACCAGTGCCGGTAGAGGGGGCGCAGC
Organism: Spongiactinospora gelatinilytica; assembly: GCF_003236385.1. Classification (GTDB taxonomy): domain Bacteria; phylum Actinomycetota; class Actinomycetes; order Streptosporangiales; family Streptosporangiaceae; genus Spongiactinospora; species Spongiactinospora gelatinilytica. Next base: position 8,802 of record NZ_POUA01000236.1, on the reverse strand, counting down.
AGCTCCAGCAGCACCTTGTCGGTCAGCTCGTGGTCGAACCCGAACTCGTCGATCTCGTACTCGCCGGCGAGCCGCCTGCGCACGAAGTCGAGGAGCTCGATCAGCCGATCGTCACCGGGCGGGGCCGAACCGGCACGCCCGCGGGCCGCCGCGTCGATGGGGACCACCGTCGCGTAGGACTCGTCGTGGCTCATCGGCCGAATTCCTCCTCGATCCGGCCGATCAGCGCGGCCAGCGGCCCGCCGTCCGCGTCGCGGCCGAGTGAGCGCAGAAAGTCGTCGAACGCCGCCGCCGTGGTGAACTTGGGCTTCCAGCCCAGCTCGTCGGCCAGGCGGGTGGTGTCGACCGCGCGGCCATGGCACATCAGCCGGATCTGCTCGGGCGAGAAGTCGGCGAGGCCGACCCGCCCGGCCAGCTCGCCGAGCACGCCGAAGGCCGGCGACGGAAGCGGCATCGTGGGCCGCCCGGCGCGGCGCACGCACTGCGAGAGCAGCAGCACGCCGTCCCCGGCCACGTTGAACGTGCCGGGGCGATCCTCCATCGTGACGCGGCGCAGCACTTCCACGCCGTCGTCCACGTGGACGAACTGCAGGCGGGGGTCGAATCCCAGCACGGTGGGCAGCACCGGCCGGCCGAAGTAGCGGGTGAGCGGAGAATCGACCCCCGGCCCCATGAAGTCGGCGAAGCGCAGCGTGGTGACGGTCACGTCGGGCCGCCGCCTGGCGAAGCCCCGCACGTAGCCCTCGACCTCCACCGCGTCCTTCGCGAATCCGTGACTGGGGGTCTCGGGAGGCTCCGCGTCCTCGGTGAAGACGGCGGGGTCGCGGGCGGAGGAGCCGTAGACCTCGGTGGTCGAGCGCACCACGACCCGGCGGATCAGCGGGGACCGCTGACAGGCGCCGAGGAGCTGCATGGTGCCGATCACGTTGTGTTCCTTCATGAGGGCCCTGGGAGCGCTCATGAGGTCGACGTGGACCACGGTGTCGATGTCGGCCGCCGCGATCACCTGTGCGATGTCGGGGCTGCGCAGATCGACCCTGACGAACTCGGTACGGCCGAGCGGCACGCCGCCGGGCGCGGGACCGCCGTCACGCGCCGGCGTCGGCGGTGGAACGGTGTCCACGCCGATCACCCGGGAGATCCCCGGGTCGGACGCGAGAACGCTCGCCACTCGGGCGCCGATATGCCTGGCGACCCCGGTGACGAGCACGGTACGGGTCATCGGCGCCTCGCAGGTCCGCTGCTACTTCTTGTTACGCCGCTGGATACGGGTCTTCTTGAGCAGCTTGCGGTGCTTCTTCTTGGCCATGCGCTTACGGCGCTTCTTGATGACAGAGCCCACGGGACCCCCAGGTCTTGGTAGATGCTGGTTCGGTGTGCTGAGCAGCACACCGAGTCAACAGCCTACCGGCGATCCACGGTAGATCGCCCCTGGGGGAGCCCCGGGAGACTGCACTCGCGGCGTGACCGCGCTCGCCGGCGCACGCCGCTACTCGATGAGACGCCGGGCACCGCCCGGCCGCCTCAGCCCGCCTCGATGTAGGCGTCTCTCAGATAATCGTGGACCGCCTGCTCAGGGACCCGGAAAGAGCGGCCGACCCGGATGGCCGGCAGCTCGCCCGAGTGTACGAGCCGGTACACAGTCATCTTGGACACCCGCATGACGGTGGCCACCTCCGCCACCGTCAGGAACTTCACCTCGCTGAGAGGTCTTTCACCTGCACCCATCGGACGCCTCTTCCGCACGTGTATCCGGGTTATCCCCACTGGTGCCATTGCTCACGCACGTGTACTGCCGTCAGCGTAAGGCGGGACTCCGAGTGCGCAAACCCCCTAGTCCATCAGTCTTCGAAGCCCTGTGTCAGTCGAATCGCCGAAAACGCAGGCCAGCGGGCTGACCGCACCCTCGCCGTGCTCTTGGAACGGAACAACTGTCTACCCATAAGAGTCGCCCACGATCATGAAAAAGTTGGCAAACGAGGCCCGCGCGACTCGGAATGCAGGCGCGAAAAACTGGTATAAGGAGGGCCGAATCCACTCCAACGGGACTCAGAGGGCCTGCGTGACCCTCGAGACGAGGTATGCCGTGAGGGGCCGGTAGTACCTCGGGAGGACGTTGTCGTCGAGCGGCACCGCCACCGCGATCTTGCCCTCCGCCTCGCCGAGGAACAGCGCCGGATCGTTGCAGTCGGCGAACCCGACGGTCGGGTGGCCCGCCTCCCCGGCCGCGCCCGCCCAGCCGTGGTCGGCGATCACCAGGTCGGGGCGCTCGCCGTTCAGGCTGCCGAGCATCGCCTCCATCGGCGCGGAGTCGTGGGTGTGGACGAATCCGCCATGGTCGTCCAGCATGGCCACGCCGTCCAGGTAGCGGACCCGCCGGGTGCGGCGGCCGTGGTAGGCCGGTGAGTAGGCCCAGCCCTCGCCGGGAGTGAGCAGCTTGGCGCCGTGCCGTACGGCGAACCGGGCGAGCGACAGGTGGACGGTGAGCAGCCCGGTCGGGTGCCCGGTGGCGAACAGCAGCCGGGGCCGCCCGCCGGCCAGTGCGGCGCCGATCCGCGCGCCCATCTCGTCCAGGGCGTCGATGGTGCGGTCGGGGTCGATGGTGTCCTGGCCGGCCCGGTGCGCCGGGTCCGGGCTCACCCCGGCGGACTTGGCCATCAGCGCCAGCACGTCGCGGTAGCCCCACGGCTGGGCGAAGGTCAGGCCGAGCTGGTAGTAGGGATCGCGCTCGGCCAGCGACCTGTAGTGGTCGAGGTTGTTCTCGCGGCTGGTGGCGACGTCGCCCGCGATCTTGGTGGCGATCAGATGGTCACGAAGCTCGGATCGACTCGGGGGTGTCAGCTCGTCCACGGGCACTCACAGCAGCACATCAAGGCCGTGTGCGGGGAACACGGCGTTCCGGGCCGAGACAATGGCCCGGTCAACAGGGTCTTCTGGATCATAACCGTGGGAGAAGTGGCGAAATTCCGGAATGCGGTCATCTGTCATGGTCAACGGGGGCAGCTCGCCGGTACGTTCCGCGGCCAGCTCGCGCCACGCCTCCGGCGTCTTGGTGTCCGGGTCCAGCGGATGGCCGGACGCCTCGGCGATCAGATGCGTCCAGGCCCGCGGCACCACCTGGACCAGCTCGTACCCGCCGCCTCCGGTGGCCACCCACCGGCCGCCCGCCGTCTCGTGGGCCAGCCGGTGCAGCTCCTGGTAGGCGGCCCGCTGGCCGTCCAGGCTGAGCGTCAGGTGGGCGAGCGGGTCGAGCGCGTGGCCGTCGCAGCCGTGCTGGGTGACCAGGACCTCCGGCCGGAACTGCGCGAGCAGCGGCGGCACCACCGCGTGGAAGGCGCGCAGCCAGCCCGCGTCGCCGCAGCCCGCGGGCAGCGGGACGTTGACGGCGGTGCCCTCCGCCTCCCCCGCCCCGGTCTCCTGCGGGAAGCCGGTGCCGGGGAAGAGCGTGCGCGGGCTTTCGTGCAGGCTGATCGTCAGGACCCGGGGGTCGTCGTAGAACATCGCCTGCACACCGTCGCCGTGGTGGACGTCGACGTCCACGTACGCGATCCGGGTCGCGCCCTGGGAGAGCAGCCAGGCGATGGCGAGGGCCGGGTCGTTGTAGACGCAGAAGCCGCTGGCGCAGGCGGGCATCGCGTGGTGCAGGCCGCCCGCCACGTTGAGCGCGTGCTCGGCCGCGCCGGTCCACACCGCGCGGGCCGCGGCCAGGCTCGCCCCGGCGATCAGCGCCGACGCCTCGTGGACCCCGGCGAAGGCCGGGTTGTCGCTGGTACCGAGCCCCGCCGCCAGGTCGGGACGGCCGTCCCGGGAGACCCGCCGGACGGCCGCGATGTAGTCGCGGGAGTGAATCAGCGCCAGCTCGTCATCGGTGGCGGGGGCGCATCCGGTCTGCTCGACCCTGGCCAGTACGCCCAGCTCGCGGGCCAGCGCCATGGTCAGCTCGACGCGCACGGGGGCCAGCGGATGGCCGGGCCCGAAGTTGTAGGAAGTGAGTGCGTCGTCCCAGACGACCCGCACCGACCTGCTCATTCGCGTTGCTCCGCTCGACGGCTCCGGCGTCGGCGGCCCGGCGCGTACGGCTGCGCCGCGCGGTCCCGCCCTCTGGCCGACGGTATCGCACGCGCTCGCGCACGCCGCGCGTGCCGTACCGTCGAACCATGCGAATCCCGGGCGTACGGCCTGTTTGGCGTATCCTGCGTCGCCCGCGCGTCCAGGACCGGCTGCTGACCATCGCCGTGGCCCTCCCCGGCCTCTACGCGCTGCCCGCGAGCTTCATCGTCCCCGTCGCCTCCCCTGCCGTGCGGGCCGACGCCGCGGCCGTGGTCCTCGGCGCGCTCGCCCTCCTCGCACGGCGGAGCAGACCCCTCCTGGTCGCCCTCACCACCGTCGCCCTCGACATCACAACGGCCCTGTTCACCCCGTTCAGCGTCGCCGAACCGGCCTCGCTGGTCGCCTTCTACACCCTCGGCCGGTACACCCCCGCCAGACTCGCCTGGCTTACCGCCCTGGCCACCGCGATCGCCGAAGGCTTCGCCATGTGGGCCACCAAGGGCAGCGCCAACCAGGTGGGCAACGGCCTCATGCTGCTGCTCGCGGTCGGGGTGGGGCACTTCTTCCGGCTCAGGTACGAGCTGCGCGAGCGCCGCGAGCTGCACGCGGCGGAGAACGCGGTCCGCGCCGAACGGCGGCGCATCGCCAGGGAACTGCACGATGTCGTGGCCCACCACATCAGCGTGATCAACGTGCTGGTCGGCGCCGGGCGTACCACCATGGCCACCGACCCCGCGCGGGCGCAGGAGGTGCTGGTCACCGCCGAACGCACGGCCCGCGAGGCGATGTCGGAGATGCGCGAGCTGCTGCACGTGCTGCGCGCCGAGGACGACAAGGAGCCGGAAGACCACTCCGGAGTGGGCGCGGCCGAGGTCGCCACGCTGGTCGAGCAGGCCCGCGCGGCCGGGCTTCCCGCCGCGCTCACCATCGAGGGCGAGCCCGCGCCGCTGCCCGCCGCCGTGGACCACGCCGTCTACCGGATCGTCCAGGAGTCGCTGACCAACACCCGCAAGCACGCCCCCGGGGCCCGCGCGAGCGTCCACCTGATCTACGAGGAGGAGGCGGTCGCCGTGGAGGTCCTGGACGACGGCACGAGCTGGACGCCCGGCGGCAGGGACGCCACGGGCGCGGGCTACGGCCTGAGCGGCATGGCCGAACGCGTCGCGCTGTGCGGGGGCCAGTTGCAGACGGGCCCCCGCCCGCGTGGAGGATTTCGGGTACACGCCCGCATGCCGGTGCCCGGCCACGCGGCGCAGCCGCCCCCGAACCCCGAACGGAGGTCGAGCGTTGATCAACGTGCTGCTCGCGGATGACCAGGCCCTGGTCCGCACCGGATTCGGCATGATCGTCGGCGCCCAGCCGGACATGACGGTGGCCGGGGAGGCCGCCGACGGCCAGGAGGCGGTACGGCTGAGCGGCGTGCTGCGACCGGACGTGGTGCTCATGGACGTCCACATGCCGGGCATGGACGGCGTGGCCGCCACCGAGCGGATCGTCACCGAGCATCCGGACGTCCGGGTGCTCGCGCTCAGCACGTTCGACCTCGACGAGTACGTCGTGGCGATGCTCCGCGCCGGGGCGTCCGGGTTCCTGCCCAAGGACATCTTTCCCGAGGAGCTGGTGGAGGGCGTCCGGATCGTGCACCGGGGCGAGTCGGCGGTCGCACCCCGGCTGCTGACCCGGCTGATCGGCACGTTCGTCCGCGCCGCGCGCCCGCGCGCCACCCCGCGAGACGGCCTGCTCGGCGCGCTCACCGACCGCGAACGCGAGGTCCTGACGCTGATCGGGAGCGGCCGGTCCAACACCGAGATCGCCGGCGACCTCGGGCTCTCCCCCTCCACCGTGAAGAACCACGTGACCAGCCTGTTCGCCAAGCTCGGGGTGCGCGACCGGGCCCAGGCGGTGATCGTCGCCTACGAGACGGGCCTCGTACGCCCGTCCGGTGCCTGACTAGGACCCTGCTCCCACCCGGGACCGGCGATCGCCCCCGGCTCCCATCCCGGAGACCGTGCCCGCGGACGACGATTTCCCGGCGTTCCGCGGCGACGCTTGAGACATGATCACCGCAGAGGACCTCACCAAGAGGTACCGTTCCACGCTCGCCGTGGACGGGCTGTCCTTCACCGTGGAAAGCGGCCGGGTGACCGGTTTCCTCGGTCCGAACGGGGCCGGAAAATCCACCACGATGCGCATGATGCTGGGCCTGGACCGGCCGACCGGCGGCGTGGCGCGCATCGACGGCGTGCCGTACGCCGAGCTGCGCCACCCGCTGCGCAAGGTGGGCGCGCTCCTGGACGCCAAGGCCGTGCACGGCGGCCGCACGGCGCGCGACCACCTGCTCCAGCTCGCCCAGAGCAACGGCCTGCCCGCCTCCCGGGTCGGCGAGGTGCTGGAGAAGGTCGGGCTCACCGAGGTGGCCCGGCGGCGCGTGGGCGGCTTCTCGCTCGGCATGGCGCAGCGGCTCGGCATCGCCGGGGCGCTGCTCGGCGACCCCGAGATCCTGATCTTCGACGAGCCGGTGAACGGGCTCGACCCCGAGGGCATCCTGTGGATCCGCACGCTGATGCGCGGGCTCGCCGCCGAAGGGCGCACGGTGTTCGTCTCCAGCCACCTGATGAGCGAGATGGCCCAGACCGCCGACCACCTGATCGTGATCGGCAGGGGCAGGCTGATCGCGGACACCACGGTGTCGGAGTTCATCTCACGCAGCGCGCAGCGGTACGTCCGGGTCCGTTCGCCGCAGTTGCGCAGCCTGGCCGCCCTGCTGAACGGCGCGGCCACCGGCCTTTCCGGCGACCACCTGCGGGTGCCCGGCAGGACGACCGAGGAGATCGGCGAGGCCGCCGCGGCGGCCGGCATCCCCCTGCACGAACTGACCATGGTCGAACCCAGCTTGGAGAGCGCCTACATGGAACTGACCCAGGACAGCGTGGAGTACACGGCGGTGGCGTCGTGATCGACGTGATGCGCTCGGAATGGACCAAGTTCCGCTCGGTGCGCTCGACCATGTGGTCGATGGCCACCGTCGTGGTGGTGATGGTCGGCTTTTCGATCCTGAACAGCAAGATCTCGCTCGACATGATCGATAAGGAGCCGCTGGGCGATCCCGCGGCGCTCAGCATGGCCGGGGCCCAGTTCGCCACCCTGGTGGTCGCCGCGCTGGGCGTACTGGTGATCAGCGGGGAGTACCGGACGGGGATGATCCGCACCAGCCTGCTGGCGGTGCCGCGGCGGGGGCGGATGCTGGCCGCCAAGGTCATCGTGTTCACCCTCGCGGTGCTGGCCCTGATGCTGGTGACCACGCTGGTGTCGTTCTTCGCCGGGCAGCTCGTCCTCGGCGAGCACGGCGTCGCCCTGACCGAGGGCGACAGCCTGCGGATCGTGCTCGGCTCCGCCCTCTACATCACCGCCACCGGGCTGTTCGGGCTGGCCGTCGGCACCGTCATCCGGCACACCGCGGGCGGCATCGTGGCCATCACCGTCCTGCTGCTGATCCTGCCCCAGCTCGCCACCGTCCTGCCCGGCGAGGCCGGTGCGCAGGTGATGAAGTACATCACCAGCACCGCCGGGATGCGGATCATGTCGCCGGCGAGCGACGCCCTGCTCCCGCCCTGGACCGGCTTCGGCGTCTACCTGCTGTGGGTGGCGGCGGCCATGGCCCTGGCGCTGACGCTGCTGCGGCGCAGAGACGCCTGAGTTGCGGCTACAGCAACCCGGCGCGCGAGGCGTGGGCGACGGCGGCCTTGCGGGTCGGCTCGCCCAGGCGGGACAGGATGTTGGCGAGGTGCCGCTTGACGGTGTGCTCGCTCAGCGTCAGGCGGCCGGCGATGTCCCGGTTGGTGAGGCCGAGGGCCACCAGGCCCAGGATCTCCCGCTGCCGCGTGGTCAGGCCGGGCTCGGGTCTTCGGTGCGCTCTGGCCAGCAGGCGCGCCGCGCGGCGGGCTTCTGCGGGGGCGCCCAGCCGCACGAAGGTCTCCCGGGCCGTGGCCGCCTCCCCGGCCGCGGCCTGCGGCCGGTCCCTGGCCAGCAGCGCCGCCGCCAGGTCGAGCCGGGCGCGGGCGGCGTTGTAGGCGTCGCCGGCCCGCTCGAACAACGCGGCGGCGCGCCGCAGCCCGCAGTCGGGATCCTCACCCGCGCCACCGTCCGGAGAGGCGCGCAGGGCCGTGCCGTCGTCCGTGCGGCCGTCCGGGGAGGTGTGCAGGGTCGTGAGTGCGGCCGCCCAGGCCGCGGAGGCGCGTACCGCGTCGGTGCCGACCGTGCCGGCCAGGCGGGAAAGCTCCCGGGCGGCCTCGCGGACCCGGCTCGCGCCGGCGGCGGGCCCGAGGGCCGTGGCCGCGCGGACGAGCAGTTCCAGCGCGCGGCAGCGTTCCAGGCTCGCGCCCGGGGGCAGCGCGCCGAGCAGCGGCCCGGCCAGGTCGAGCGCGCCGGCCGGGTCTCCCTCGTCGAGCCGCAGCTCGGCGAGGCCCAACCGGCCGTCGGGCGTGGCGTCCGCGCGGCCGAACAGTTCGGCGGCCTCCTCCCTTCGCCCCTGGCGGCGGCGCAGTTCGCCGAGCTGGGCGACGGCCTCCGCCGCGTACTGCGGCCGCAGGCCGGACAGCGCCCGCGCCGCCCCGGTCAGCTCGGCCTCCGCCTCGGCCCACCGGCCCCGCCAGAGCAGGGCCGTGCCGTAGTGCGTACGGCAGCGCGCGAACGGCCGGCCCAGGTCCAGCCGGCGGCAGAACGCCATCACCCGCCCCGACCACTCCTCGGCCC
>NZ_POUA01000235.1 GCF_003236385.1 Spongiactinospora gelatinilytica | reverse complement strand
CCCGGACCCCGCGCGCATGGTGGCCGTGAGCTGCTTGACGAGTGTGCGAAGCTCGCGGTCGAAGGCGGTGACCGGTTCGGCCGTACGGCGGAGCACGGGATCGCCGAACAGGCGGATCTGCTGGAGGGTCATTCGCGTCTCCCCGCGGCGATGACTGACGAGCATCCGATTGCCGTTATCGTTCGTCCCCACGCCCGCCGCGCCCCAACCGCGGGGCGGGGCGCCGGCCCGTGCCGGTCAGCCCTCGCCGCCGTGGTCGCGCCGCCGCAGATAGCGCTCGAACTCCGCGGCGATGGCGTCGCCGCTGGCCTCGGGCAGGTCGGCGGCGTCCTTGCGCTCCTCAAGCTCCCTGACGTATTCGGCGACCTCGCTGTCCTGGGAGGCCAGCTCGTCGACGCCGTGCTCCCAGGCCCGTGCCTCCTCCGGCAGGTCGCCGAGCGGCATGGGGATGTCGAGCAGGTCTTCGGCCCGGCGCAACAGCGCCAGTGTGGCCTTGGGGTTGGGCGGCTGGGCGACGTAGTGGGGGACCGAGGCCCACAGCGAGACCGCGCGCAGCCCGGCCGCGCCGAGCGCCTGCTGCAGGACCCCCACGATGCCCGTGGGGCCCTCGTAGCGGGTCAGCTCAAGGTGGATCTGCCGGGCCAGCCCTGGATCGGTCGCCGCGCCCACGATCGGCACCGGACGGGTGTGCGGGGAGTCGTTGAGCAGCGCGCCGAGGATCACGGCCAGCTCGACGCCGAGCTCCCGGCACAGCAGCACGATCTCCTCGCAGAAGGACCGCCAGCGCATGTTGGGCTCTATGCCGCGCAGCAGCACGACGTCGCGCTCGACGCCGGGCGGCCTGACCACCGAAAGGCGCGTGGTCGGCCACGTGATGGAGCGGTTCTGGCCGTCGGTGAGCTCGACGATCGGCCGGGTGACCTGGAAGTCGTAGTAGTCCTCCGGGTCGAGCGCGACCAGTGGGGTGGCCTTCCACGCCCGCTCCAGATGGCCGAGCGCGCCGCTGGATGCCTCACCCGCGTCGTTCCACCCCTCGAACGCGGCGATCAGCACCGGATCGACGAGCTCGGGGAGCCCTTCGAGCTCGATCACGCGCCGCCTCCTCTCCGCTGTACTGCGCTAAGCCTATGCGTTGAGGGGCCCCTTGGTGCCATACGGCCGGTAGTACCGTGAGCGTCCGGCGGGCGTCGCCGATACCGTGGGACCGCCGTAGGAGTGCGGCTCCCTCGACCGATCCTCCAGGGGATCGCACTAAGCTTGAGCCCATGACAAGCCGACCGTCCTTGCGTGCAGTCATGTCCCAGCGCGTCGTGGTGGCCGACGGGGCGATGGGCACGATGCTTCAGGCCCATGACGTGACACTGGACGACTTCGAGGGCCACGAAGGCTGCAACGAGGTCCTCAACGTCACCCGGCCGGACATCGTGCGGTCGGTGCACGACGCCTACTTCGAGGTGGGCGTGGACTGCGTGGAGACCAACACCTTCGGCACCAACCTCGCGGCCCTCGGCGAGTACGGCATCGCCGAGCGGGTCTATGAGCTGGCCGAGGCGGGCGCCCGGCTGGCCCGCGAGCGAGCCGACGCGTGGAGCACCGATGAGCGGCCCAGGTTCGTGCTCGGCTCGATGGGCCCCGGCACCAAGCTGCCCACCCTCGGGCACGCGCCGTTCGCTTCGCTGCGCGACGCCTACCGCGACAACGCCGCCGGGCTGATCGCGGGCGGGGCGGACGCCCTGATCATCGAGACCTCCCAGGACCTCCTCCAGGTGAAGGCGGCGGTGATCGGCGCGCGCCGCGCCATCGCCGACGCCGGCCGCGACGTGCCGATCATCACCCAGGTGACCATCGAGACCAACGGGGCGATGCTGCTCGGCTCCGAGATCGGCGCGGCGCTGACCGCGATCGAGCCGCTCGGCGTCGATGTGATCGGCCTCAACTGCGCGACCGGCCCGGCCGAGATGAGCGAGCACCTGCGCTACCTGTCCCGGCACAGCCGGCTGGCGCTGTCCTGCATGCCCAACGCGGGGCTGCCGCAGCTCACCTCCGACGGCGCGCGCTACCCGCTGACCTCCGGCGAGCTGGCCGACGCGCACGGCGCCTTCACCCGCGACTACGGGCTGTCCCTGGTCGGCGGCTGCTGCGGCACCACCCCCGAGCACCTGCGCCAGGTGGTCGAGCGGGTGCGCGGCGCCGAGATCGCCGAGCGGCGGCCCCGCCCCGAGCCGGGCGCCGCCTCCCTCTACCAGCACGTCCCCTTCCGCCAGGACACCTCCTACCTGGCGATCGGCGAGCGGACCAACGCCAACGGCTCCAAGGCGTTCCGTGAGGCGATGCTCGCCGAGCGGTGGGACGACTGCGTGGAGATGGCCCGTGAGCAGGCCCGCGACGGGGCGCACATGCTCGACCTGTGCATCGACTACGTCGGCCGCGACGGCGTCGCAGACATGAAGGAGCTGGCCTTCCGGTTCGCCACCGCCTCCACGCTGCCGATCGTGCTCGACTCCACCGAGCCGGCGGTCCTTGAGGCCGGGCTGGAGCTGATCGGCGGGCGCGCGACGATCAACTCGGTCAACTACGAGGACGGCGACGGCCCCGACTCCCGCTTCCAGCGGGTGATGCGCCTGGTGCGCGAGCACGGCGCGGCCGTGGTGGCGCTGACGATCGACGAGGAGGGCCAGGCCCGCACCGCCGAGTGGAAGGTCCGGGTGGCGACCCGCCTGATCGAGTCGCTGACCCGCGAGTGGGGCATGCACGTCGAGGACATCATCGTCGACTGCCTGACGTTCCCGATCGCCACCGGCCAGGAGGAGACCCGCAGAGACGGCCTGGAGACCATCGAGGCCATCGCCGAGCTCAAGCGCCGCTACCCGGGCGTGCAGACCACCCTCGGCGTCTCCAACGTCTCCTTCGGCCTCAACCCGGCCGCCCGGATCGTCCTCAACAGCGTCTTCCTCAACGAGTGCGTCAACGCCGGGCTCGACTCGGCGATCGTGCACGCGTCGAAGATCTTGCCGATGGCCCGCATCCCCGACGACCAGCGCCAGGCCGCGCTGGACCTGGTCTACGACCGCAGGCGGGAGGGGTATGACCCGCTGGCGCACTTCATGGAGCTGTTCGAGGGCGTCGACGTCGCCGCGCTGCGGGCCGGCAAGGCGGCCGAGCTGGCCGGGCTGCCGCTGTGGGAGCGGCTCAAGCGCCGCATCGTGGACGGCGAGCGCAAGGCCCTTGAGGCCGACCTGGACGAGGCGCTGGCCCAGCGCCCGGCCCTGGAGATCATCAACGACGTGCTCCTCGACGGCATGAAGACGGTCGGCGAGCTGTTCGGTTCGGGGCAGATGCAGCTGCCGTTCGTGCTCCAGTCGGCCGAGGTGATGAAGACCGCCGTCGCCTACCTCGAACCGCACATGGAGAAGGTCGACGACGGCGGCAAGGGCCGGATCGTGCTGGCCACGGTCAAGGGCGACGTCCACGACATCGGCAAGAACCTCGTCGACATCATCTTGTCCAACAACGGCTACGAGGTGGTCAACCTCGGCATCAAGCAGCCGGTGACGGCGATCCTGGAGGCGGCCGAGGACAAGAACGCCGACGTCATCGGCATGTCCGGGCTGCTGGTCAAGTCCACCGTGGTGATGAAGGAGAACCTTGAGGAGATGAACTCCCGGGGCATCTCCACCCGGTTCCCGGTGCTGCTCGGCGGCGCCGCGCTCACCCGCGCCTACGTCGAGCAGGACCTCGCCGACGTGTTCCAGGGCGAGGTCCGCTACGCCCGTGACGCCTTCGAGGGCCTGCGCCTGATGGACGCCATCATGGCGGTCAAGCGCGGCGAGGACGGCGCGCGCCTGCCGGAGCTGCGCACCCGGCGGGTCAAGACCGGCGCGGCGCTGGACCGCACGCCCGAGGAGGAGATGCCCGCCCGCTCCGACGTGGCCGCCGACAACCCGGTGCCCACCCCGCCGTTCTTCGGCGACCGCGTGGTCAAGGGCATCGCGCTGGGCGACTACGCCGCGTTCCTGGACGAGCGGGCGACGTTCATGGGCCAGTGGGGGCTCAAGGCCACGCGCAGCGGCTCGGGGCCCTCCTACGAGGAACTGGTGGAGACCGAGGGCCGGCCGCGGCTGCGCATGTGGCTCGACCGGCTGCAGACCGAGGGCCTGCTCGAAGCCGCCGTGGCCTATGGCTACTTCCCGTGCGTCAGCGAGGGCGACAACCTGATCATCCTCGACGACGCCGGCAACGAGCGGACCAGGTTCACCTTCCCCCGCCAGCGCCGCGACCGGCACCTTTGCCTGTCCGACTTCTTCCGCTCGCGCGAGTCCGGCGAGACCGACGTGATCGCCTTCCAGGTGGTCACCATGGGCAACCGCATCGCCGAGGCCACCGGAGAGCTGTTCGCCAAGGACGCCTACCGCGACTACCTGGAGCTGCACGGCCTGTCGGTGCAGCTCACCGAGGCGCTGGCCGAATACTGGCATGCGCGGGTGCGCTCGGAGCTCGGCATCGGGGGCCAGGAGTCGCTGGATGACATGCTGAAGGTCAACATCCACGGCTGCCGTTACTCCTTCGGCTATCCTGCCTGTCCCAACCTCGAAGACCAGGTGCAGGTGATGGAGTTGCTCGATCCCGCCCGGATCGGGGTGAACCTGTCGGAGGAGTTCCAGCTCCACCCCGAGCAGGCCACCTCGGCCCTCGTCGTCCATCACCCCGAGGCCAAGTACTTCAATGTCTGAGCTGCCCGGGGCCGTCTTCTTCGACATGGACGGCCTGCTCGTGGACACCGAGAAGGTCTGGTTCGAGGTCGAGGCCGAGGTGATGAAACGCCTCGGCGGCTCCTGGGGGCCCGAAGACCAGGAACACCTCGTGGGGGGCTCGCTGCCCTCCACGGTGGCCTACATGCTCAAGACCTCCGGCGCGGACACCGAGCCGGCGGAGGTCGCGTCGTGGATGCTCGCCGGGATGACCGCCAGGCTCCGCGAGGGCGGCGTCGAGATGATGCCCGGCGCCGCCGCGCTGCTGCGCTCGGTGCGCGCCACGGGCGTGCCCATGGCCCTGGTGACCTCCTCGGCCCGCGCGGTGGCCGAGGTCTGCCTGGACGCCATCGGCCGCCACTTCTTCGATCATGTGGTCACCGGCGACGACGTCTCGCGGACCAAGCCCGACCCCGAGCCCTACCGGCTCGCCGTGGCGCTGGCCGCGGTCGAGGCGCGGCGCTGTGTGGTGCTCGAAGACTCACCGAACGGCGTCACCTCGGCCACCGCCGCCGGGTGCCGCGTGGTCGCGGTGCCGAGTCTGCTGCCCATCCCTCCGGCCCCCGGCCGGATGATCGCCGGTTCGCTGACCCAGGTCGATGTGGCGCTGCTCGCCAGGGTGGCCACCCCCAGCGAGCCCTGATCGTCCCCCTAGGGGCCCGATCGCCGATCAATCCCCCTCCGGTAGGAGAGGAGGGGGCCCTTTCGCGTGCCAGGATGGTAGGGACGAAGCGATACGAGGGGGCGGCCCGACATGAATCAGATCGCGTGGTTGCCGCTGTGCGCCGGAGTGACCGGTGTAGGGCTGGTGATCAGTTTCCTGCTGCTGCGGCGCAGGGGCGCCGCGGCCGGGCTGCGTGCGGCGGCCTGGTCGCTGCTGCCCATGGCCGCGTACCTCACGGGGGCCCTGCCCGTGCTGTGGAACATCGGCAGCTCGGTCGTCGGCTTCGTGACCGGCCTGGTCTTCTCGCCGACCGTGTGGATCGGCGTGGCCCTGACGGGCCTCGCGGTGGTCCTGTACCTCGTCTCGGGCTTCCTGCGCGGCCGTGGCCGGGCCAAGGCCGACCGGCGCACCGGCGCCGGCGCCGAGCCCGCGCAGCGGCAGGCCGCACCGGCGCAGCCGCGCCCGGGGGTCGCCGCCCCGGCCACCCCGGCCGCCACGACGCAGCCGTTGCCCACCCGGCGACCGGCGCCCGCGAAAAAGGCCGCAGATGATGATTTTTCCGACATTGAGGACATTCTTAAGCGACGCGGAATCAGTTAGCGGCGCTTAAGGGCTGACCGAAATTCAAGTCAGGGGCGACGTCAAGGCTCTCCTCCGCCCTTGGTGACCCTCCGCGATCTCGACCGTGGTGGTCGCGGTGTCGCCCCATACCGATCACGTGGGGTGATGACCGTTATGGTGCGAGTAAGGACTCGTGTCACCGAATCGAGACAGAATCAGAACAAGTTCTAGATATTTCGCCAAGATCGATACGAATACGTGTCGCGTGAATCACAGTTGCGCTACATCGCTGGCCAAAGGGCTAGTCAGCGCAGTTGGGCGCATACATTCTGCCTTCCGGGGACCGCACTCAAGCGGCTTCCCCATTCAGGCGCACACCCGCGCCTGCCGGGACAACGTCGTCTGCGACCCAGGGGGCTGAAGTATGACCGCACCGCTCGATGTCTCCGGATCGGCCCCGGAGACCCCGCCGGAGTCGGTGCTGGAGGGGGCAGGCGGCAAGAGCATCACCGGCCGGTCACTCGGGCAGATCGCATGGTCGCGCCTGAAACGCGACAAGGTCGCCATGGCCGGCGCGGGCATCGTGATCCTCCTCATCCTGATGGCGATCTTCGCCCCCGCCATCGTCGGGCTGCTCGGCCATCCGCCGCAGCGGTTCCATGAGGACCTGACCGATCCCAACACCGGTGTGCCGATCGGCGCGTTCGGCGGAATGAGCTGGGACTTCCTGTTCGGCCTGGAGCCGAGGAACGGGCGCGACCTGTTCAGCCGCGTCGTGTACGGCGCGCGGATCTCCCTGCTGATCGCCTTCCTCGCCACCCTGGTCTCGGTGGTGATCGGCACGCTGATGGGCGTCGTGGCCGGCTACTTCGGCGGCTGGGTGGACACCCTGATCGGCCGCACGATGGACATCTTCCTGGCCTTCCCGCTGCTGGTCTTCGCCATCGCCCTGGTGGGCGCGATCCCGGACACCGCGTTCGGGCTCACCGGCGACTCACTGCGGATCGCCCTGCTGGTGTTCATCATCGGCTTCTTCAACTGGCCCTACATCGGGCGGATCATCCGCGGTCAGACGCTGTCCCTGCGCGAGCGCGAGTTCGTCGACGCCGCGCGCAGCCTGGGCGCGCGCTGGCCGCACATCATCTTCCGCGAGCTGCTGCCGAACCTGATGGCACCGATCCTGATCTACGCGACGCTGCTGATCCCGTCGAACATCCTGTTCGAGTCGGCGCTGTCCTTCCTCGGGGTCGGGGTCCGGCCGCCCACGCCCACCTGGGGCGGCATGCTGGCCGACGCGGTGCGGTTCTTCACGTTGCCGCACTTCGCGATCTTCCCGGGGATGGCCATCTTCATCACGGTGCTGTCCTTCAACCTGTTCGGCGACGGACTGCGGGACGCCTTCGACCCGCGCACCCGTTAGCCCGCCTACCCTCCTACGATCCCCCGGCTCCATATCCCAACAAAGGGGTGCGAAGTAATGAGAACAAGATCCGGAGTGGCCATCGCGGCCATCGGAACCGCGCTGGCGCTCGGCCTATCGGCCTGCGCGGGCGGTGGCGGGAACACACCTCCCGGCCAGTCCGGTGGCGGCTCGGCCGGCGCGGTGAAGGAGGAGTTCAACGCCGCGCTCGGCAAGGTCTACAACCCGTCCAAGGCCAAGGGCGGGATCGTCAAGATGGCCCATGAGGGCACCTGGGACAGCCTGGATCCGGGTAACACCTACTACGGTTACTCATTCAACTTCGCCCGCCTGTACGGCCGCACCCTGGTGATGTTCAAGCCCGCTCCGGGCGCCGAGGGCAACACGCTGGTCCCCGACCTCGCCGAGAGCCTCGGTGAGACCAGCGACGGTGGCAAGACCTGGACCTACAAGCTCCGCAAGGGCGTGAAGTTCGAGGACGGCACCGAGATCACCTCCAAGGACATCGCCTACAGCGTCGCCCGCTCCTTCGACAAGCAGGTGCTCCCCAAGGGCCCGAGCTACCTGAACGAGCTGCTGGACTGGCCCAAAGACTACAAGGGCGCCTTCAAGGAGCCGGACAGGGACATCAGCTCGGCGATCGAGACGCCGGACGACTACACGATCATCTTCAAGCTGAAGGCGGCCTTCGGCTCCTTCGACTACATCGTGCAGATGCCGATGACCATGCCGGTGCCCAAGGCCAAGGACACCGGAACGAAGTACCAGGAGCACGTGATCGCGTCCGGGCCGTACATGTTCGACAAGAACGAGATCGGCAAGTCCTTCTCCCTGAAGCGCAACCCGAACTGGGACCCGGCCACCGACCCGAACCGCCCCGCGCTGCCCGACGGCTTCGAGGTCCAGCTCAACGTCAACGCCGACGACATCGACAACCGGCTGATCTCCGGCGACGTGCACCTGGCCGTCACCGGCCTCGGCCTCCAGCAGGCCGCGCGCACCCGCGTGCTGAACGACCCCGTGCTGAAGGCCAGGACCGACAACGCCAAGCTCCAGCGGCTGTGGTACCTCTCGGTCATCCCGGACATCGAGCCGCTCAACAACATCGAGTGCCGCAAGGCCGTGCTGTGGGCGGTGGACCGCACGTCGGTCCAGCGCGCCTACGGCGGCCCCAACGGCGGCGACATCGCGACCGGCATGATCCCGCCGTCGCTGGGCGGCTACAAGGAGATCAGCACCTACGCCACCCCGGGCAACAAGGGCGACATCAACAAGGCCAAGGCGGCCCTCGCGGCCTGCGGCCAGCCGAACGGCTTCAACGCCGACATCTCCTACCGCAGCGAGCGCCCGGGCGAGAAGGCGTTCGCCGAGGCCGTGCAGCAGTCGCTGGCCAAGGTCGGCATCAAGCTGACGCTCAAGCCCTTCCCCGACGGCGACTACTTCACCCTGTACGCCGGCAAGCCGGACTACGTCAAGCAGAACAAGCTCGGCCTGGCCGTCAACGGCTGGGGCTCGGACTACCCGGAGACCTTCGGCTTCCTGCAGGCCATCGCGGACAGCCGGACCATCCGTGACTCCGGCAACTACAACCTGAGCATCAAGATCCCCGAAGTCGACCAGAAGATCGACCAGGTCAAGGGCGAGGCCGATGTCGCCGCCCGCGACGCCCTGTGGGCCGAGATCAACCAGCGCATCATGGACGAGGCGGTCACCGTGCCCGGCGTGTACGCCAAGTCGATCCTGATGCGCGGCAAGGGCCTGACCAACCTGTATGTCAGCGACTCCCAGCAGATGTACGACTACGTGGGCGTCGGCGTTCAGCAGTAGGCGTTCCGGCGATCATCCAACGAGATAGGCAGGTGAAGGCCACGACGGCCGCCGTCAGCGATCCTGGCGGCGGCCGTCAAAGCCGGGCACTGTGATCACATACATCATCAGGCGCCTGATCGGCGCGGTGATCATGCTCGTCATCGTGAGCATCGTCACCTTCGCGATCTTCTTTCTGGTCCCGCGGCTGGTCGGCGCCACTCCGGAGAGCATGGCGAGCCGCTATGCCGGTCGTACGGCCACCGCGGAGACCCAGCATCTGATCGCCCAGCGGCTCGGCTTCTACGACCCGATGCCGGTGCAGTACGGCAGGTTCGTCAAGGGTTTGGTCGTGGGCGCGGAGTACGACACGGGCACCAGCGTCGAGAAGTGCCCGGCACCCTGCTTCGGCTACTCCTACCTCACCCAGCAGCCCGTGTGGCCCGACCTGGTGGACCGCTCGCGGGTCACGTTCTCGCTGGGCGTCGGGGCCGCGGTGATCTGGGTGATCGCCGGGGTGGCCACCGGCGTGATATCGGCGCTGCGCCGCCGCAGCTTCTTCGACCGGGCCGCGATGGGCATCGCGCTGGCCGGGGTGTCCATGCCGGTGTTCTTCACCGGCATGATCTCGCTGGTCTTCTTCAGCTACTACCTGGGCTGGACCGTGCCCGGCGGGACCTACGTCGACTTCACCGTCGATCCGTTTCAGTGGGCCTACAGCCTGATCCTGCCCTGGGTCACGCTGGCGTTCCTGTTCGCCGCGGGCTACGCCCGGCTCACCCGGGCGGGCATGCTGGAGACCATGAACGAGGACTACATCCGCACCGCGCGGGCCAAGGGCCTGCCCGAGCGGACGGTGGTGGTCAAGCACGGCCTGCGGGCCGCGCTCACGCCGATCGTGACCATCTTCGGCCTCGACTTCGGCCTGCTGCTCGGCGGTGCCGTGCTCACCGAGAGCACCTTCTCCCTCAACGGGCTCGGCAAGTACGCCATCGAGGCCATCGTCAGCAACGACCTCCCCAAGGTGATGGGCGTGACCCTGCTCACCGCGGTGTTCGTGGTGATCGCCAACCTGATCGTGGACCTGCTGTACGCCGTCGTCGACCCAAGGGTGAGGCTCGCGTGAGCGCCAACGACACCATGCCGCATCTGGCGGTCCGTGACCTCAGCATCCACTTCCCGACCGATGACGGCCTGGTCCGCGCGGTGGACGGGCTGTCGTTCGGGCTGGAGCGCGGCAAGACGCTCGGCATCGTCGGGGAGTCCGGCTCGGGCAAGAGCGTGACCAGCCTCGGCATCCTCGGCCTGCACTCCGGCGGCAACGCCAGGCTCTCCGGCGAGATCTGGCTGGACGGCGATGAGCTGATCTCCGCGCCGCCCGAGGCCGTGCGCAGGCTGCGCGGCAAGAAGATGGCGATGATCTTCCAGGACCCGCTGTCGGCGATGCACCCGTACTACAGCGTCGGCAAGCAGATCATCGAGGCGTACCGAATCCACAACGACGTGAGCAAGGCGGCCGCCCGCCGGCACGCGATCGACATGCTGGGCAGGGTCGGCATCCCGCAGCCGGACCGGCGGGTGGACGACTACCCCCACCAGTTCTCCGGCGGGATGCGGCAGCGGGCGATGATCGCCATGGCGCTGTCCTGCGACCCGGAACTACTGATCGCCGACGAGCCCACCACGGCACTGGACGTGACCGTGCAGGCCCAGATCCTGGACCTGATGCGCGACCTGCAGCGCGAGTTCAACTCCGCGCTGATCATCATCACCCACGACCTGGGCGTCGTGGCCGAGCTGGCCGACGACATCCTGGTGATGTACGGCGGCAAGTGCGTCGAGTACGGCGCGGCCGAGGACATCTTCCTCACCCCCGAGCACCCCTACACCTGGGGCCTGCTCAGCTCGGTGCCACGGCTGGACCGGGAGCCGACCGAACGGCTGAAGCCGATCAAGGGCGCCCCGCCGTCCCTGATCAACATCCCGTCCGGCTGCGCCTTCCACCCGCGCTGCCCCTACGCCGCGGAGTCCGGCGAGCGGGCGAAGGAAGAGGTGCCGCCGCTGGCGGAGACCGCGACCGGCGGGCACCTGGTGCGCTGCCACCTGTCCCGCGCGCGGCGGCGGGAGATCTGGGAGAACGACGTCAAGCCGATCTTGGAGACCACGTGAGCACCCCGACGACCGATGCCGCGGATCTTCCGGACGGCGAGCCCCTGCTCGCGGTGACCGGCCTGGAAAAGCACTTCCCGGTGACCAGGGGGCTGCTCAAGCGGCAGGTGGGCGCCGTGCAGGCGGTGGACGGGGTCTCCTTCAGCGTCCGCAAGGGCGAGACCCTGGGCCTGGTGGGCGAGTCCGGCTGCGGGAAGACCACCACGGGCCGGCTGATCACCAGGCTGCTCGACCCCAGCGGCGGGAAGATCGTTTTCGAGGGACGGGACATCACCCACATGTCGCAGTCCCGGTTGCGCCCGTTGCGCCGGGACATGCAGATGATCTTCCAGGACCCCTACTCGTCGCTGAACCCCCGGCACACGGTGGGCGCGATCGTCGGCGCGCCGTACCGCATCCAGGGCATCAAGACCGAGCAGGGCGTCAAGAAGGCCGTCCAGGAGATCCTGGAGACGGTCGGCCTCAGCCCGGAGCACTACAACCGTTACCCGCACGAGTTCTCCGGCGGCCAGCGCCAGCGCATCGGGATCGCCAGGACCCTCGCCCTGAAACCCAAGCTGATCATCGCCGACGAGCCGGTCTCCGCGCTCGACGTGTCCATCCAGGCGCAGGTGGTCAACCTGCTCGAGGACATCCAGAACGAGCTGGACCTGACCTACGTGGTGATCGCCCACGACCTGTCGGTGGTCCGGCACATCTCCGACCGGGTGGCGGTGATGTACCTCGGCAAGATCGTCGAGCTGGCCGACCGCAAGAGCCTGTACGGCTCGCCGATGCACCCGTACACCAACGCGCTGCTGTCCGCGGTGCCGGTCCCCGACCCGCGGGGCCGTACCGAGCGCGACCGCATCCGGCTCAAGGGCGACGTGCCCTCCCCGCTCAACCCGCCCCCGGCGTGCCGCTTCCACACCCGCTGCTGGAAGGCGCAGGACATCTGCAAGCAGCAGGAG
>NZ_POUA01000234.1 GCF_003236385.1 Spongiactinospora gelatinilytica | reverse complement strand
GGGGACGAGGACGAGCAGGATGAGCCCGGCGGGCACGAGCCGCCCGCGCGCGGTGCCGTGATTGTCCATGCCCTGATGGTCGTCGCGGCGGCCTCGCGGCTCATCACCCCAACGGCCCGACCCCGATGAGCCGATCGGCCGGTTCAGACGTCGTACCTTCGGCCGTTACGCCCGCCCGGGTCCGGCCGCACACTCGGGCTTGTCGATTCCGACCGCGTGAAGGAGATCACGATGAAGGCGTACGTCCTGCGTTCGTACGGTTCGCCGGAGGCCCTCCAGCTCAGCGACGTGGCCAAGCCGACCCCCGGCCCCGGCGAGGTCCTGGTGCGGGTGCGCGCCACGTCCGTCCAGCCCTGGGACTGGCACCTCATGCGCGGCGAGCCCTACTTCTCCCGCCTGATGCCCGGCTTCCTCGGGCTGCGCGTACCGAAGATCACCATCCTGGGGGCGGACGTGGCCGGGCAGGTGGAGGCGGTCGGGCCGGGCGTGACGGAGTTCGGGCCGGGCGACGAGGTGTTCGGGATGCCGCCGGAGGGCGGCGGGTTCGCGGAGTACGTCTGCGTTCAGGAGCGGCATCTGGCGCCGAAGCCCGCGTCGGCGTCGTACGAGGAGGCGGCGGCGGTCCCGCTGGCGGCCAGTACGGCGCTGATCGCGATACGCGAGGTGAGCCGGGTCGAACCCGGGCGGCGGGTGCTGGTCAACGGGGCCTCCGGCGGGGTGGGGACGTTCGCGGTGCAGGTCGCCAAGGCGTACGGGGCGCACGTCACCGCCGTGTGCAGCGGCAGGAACGCCGATCTGGTGCGGTCGCTGGGCGCGGACGAGGTGATCGACTACACGAAGGAGGACTTCACCCGCAACGGCGAACGGTACGACGTGCTGCTCTACGTCGCGGGCGACCGGTCGTTCCGGGAGTGCCGCAGGGTGCTGACCCGCAAGGGGGTGTGCGTGCTGATCGGCGGCGCGGCCGGCCGCTGGCTGCAACCGGCGGGGCGGATGTTCGCGATCGTGGCGGCGTCGGCGTTCGCGTCCCAGAAGGCGGCCTTGGCGGACGTGGTGCGGTACCCGGACGACCGGCGCAACCTGGTGGAGCTGACCGGCCTCATGGCGGACGGCAGGGTCCGGCCGGTGATCGACCGCGTCTACCCGTTCGAGGACCTGCGGGCGGCGGTCCGGTACGTGGAGGAGGGACATGCGCCGGGCAAGGTCATCGTCACGATATGACCGGGCCCATCGCGACCTCGGTGCGGGTCAGCGGATAGGAGACGCAGGTGAGCACGCCGCCGTCCTCGACGGTGCCGTGGACATCACCGCGCAGCAGCCGGATGCGGCATTCGCCGCAACCGCCGACGGTGCAGGAGTGGGGCATCGGCACGCCCGCGGCCAGCCCCGCCTCCAGCATCGTCTGCCCGGCGGCGACCACCACGTCACCGACGTTCTCGATCGTCATCGTCTGCGCGCCCGCCTCGGGCGCGGCGGTGGGGACGCTGGTGTAACGCTCCACATGCAGGCGGTCCGGGGGGACGCCGAGGCCGGTCAGGTGGTCGCGCAGGCCGGTCGGCATGTCCGCCGGCCCGCAGAGGTAGTAGTGGGCGCGCGGCACGTAGGGCAGGTCGGCGGGGCCGACGCGGCCGGTACGACCGGCCCAGCCGGGGCCGGGGCGGGACAGCACGTGGTGGACCGTGAGACGACCGGGATGCGCGTCCGCCAGCGCCGCGAGTTCGTCCGCGAAGATGATGCCGGCCTCGGTGCGGTTGCCGTAGATCAGGGTGATCGTCGCGTCGGGCGAGGCGGCGAGCACCGTGCGGATGATGCTCATCAGCGGCGTGATGCCACTGCCCGCGCCGGCCAGCACGTACTCCGCGCCGGCCGCCGCCGGGTCGGCCACGCGGAAGTCGCCGGACGGCCCGAGGAGGCGCAGTTCGGCGCCGGCGCGGACATGGTCGTTGAGATGCGAGGAGCACAGCCCGTCCCGCTTGACGGTCAGCGCGAGCCGGTCCGTGCCCGGGACGGAAGAGGCCGAGTAGGCGCGCCGGACGGTACGCCCGCCGATCTCCGTGATGAGCGTGTAGAACTGGCCGGGCCGGAAGTCGGTGTCGGCCCCGGAGAGCACCAGCGTGACCGCCTCGGGCGTCTCCCTGATCACCTCGATCACCCGTACCGGCCGCCCGGGGCGGGGCCCGGCCGCGTCGCCGTAGCCTTCCTTCCGGAGCGCGCGGCGGTACGTGAGGTCCATGACCCACCGGATCGGCCGGGCGAACGCCCCGAGCCATCCGGCCAGCCGGCGCAGCACCGGCTTCTCGCCGCCGAGCTGCCGGGTCTGTAGCGCCATCAGCTCCGACACCGTGGCCGTGCCGGCGCGGTTCGCGCGGTCCCAGACGTTCGCGGCGGCGACGGCCTCGTTGTGCCGTACTTCGGCGCGCTCGACGCTGACGACCAGCGCGGTCTGCGGGACGACGCCGCCCAGCGCCATCGCCGCCAGCAGCTCCGGATCGTCGGTGACCACGGCGGTGCCGCTCACATGCAGCACGTCGGTACGGCCGGGCACGAGGATCGCGGCGGAGATCCGGTCGTCGGTGAGCAGGTTGTGCGAGGTGTCGGCGCGCTTGTTGCCGCGCCGGTCCGGGATGGCCAGCGTGTGCCCGTCGAGCACATGGACGAACCCGGGCGTGTCCCCGCGCGGGCTCGTGTCGGCGCCGCCGTCCCGGTCCCCGGAGGAGACGACCATGAACGGCGAGGCCGCCAGGAACCCGGCGACGCCCGCGCCGGACAGCGGCCCGTCGGCGATGGCCGGAATGGACACCGCGGGGACGACCGGGTCCCACAGCCGGGACCGGAGGATCGCCCGCGCGCAGTGGACGTACGCCTGGGCGACGGCGACGACGATCCGGCCGGGGGTGCGCTCGGCCACCGTGCCGTTGACCCGAAGCGTCTCGCCTACGCCGGGCAGCAGGAAGACGAAGGAGACCGGGCCCGACGCCTCGGCATCGGAGGCGAAGGCGATCCGCGTCGGCGATTCGACCTCGGCGAAGCCGGGCCTGCCGCCGACCACCGTCGTCCGGGACCGCCCGTCGGCGTCGCGGTAGCCGAAGCCCGCCAGCGGCGCGAGGGCGAGCATGTACCGGGACGCCTCGTCCAGCTCCGCGACTTCCTTCTTCAGCACGAGCGCCGCCGGGTGGCCGATGATCGATTCGAGATGGTCGGTGGTGGTGATCCGGTTCATGGCCGCCGAAGGGATGGTTCGCATGACGTTGAGACCTTTCAATGGCATGGGCGAACACCGCCGGGGCAGGCGGGTGGGCGCTCCCGGGCGGAGCGTTACGGGGCCGGCCTCACTCCGGGGCGGGCTCCGGGAATCCGACTGGGATGGCGGGAGTGTCGAGAAGTGCCTTGAGTGCCGCGACATGTCCGGCATAGGCGCGTCGGCCCTTGGAAGTGAAGCTCACCCAGGTCTTCACCCGGCCGCGGCCGGTCGGCTTGGAGATGGTGACGTAACCGGCGTCCTGGAGCGCCTTCAGGTGCTTGCTGAGCACCGAGTCGGCCACGCCGAGGATGTCCCGCAGCGTTCCGAACTCGGCGGTGGTCGAGGCGGCGAGCAGCGCGCAGATCCGCAGCCGGTTGGGCGCGTGGACGAGTTCGTCGAAGCGCTCGGTCATGCGCCCGCCTTCAAGTGTGCCCGCAGCGCGGCGGCGAACCGCCGCCCCATCACGACGATGGCGGCGAAGACCGCCCCGGCCAGGCACCACACCGGCCAGCGCTGCCCGGTCCAGGCCACGATGCCGAAGGCCGCGACGATCGCGGAGAGCGTCACCACGCCCATCGCGCCGACCCACCGGCCGGGCGGGCCCGCGTGGCCGCCGGACACCCAGACCCCGGTCAGCCGCCGGTAGACCTCGGTGAGGGCGGCGCAGCCGACCAGGAGCAGCACGATGCCCCCGATCCTGACCGCGGTGTGGCCGAGCCCGATCACGAGAACGCAACCGGCGAGCAGCAGCCCGAGAGCCGTGTGGTACCACCACGGGATGACCAGCCGGTCGGCGAGGGCCGCGCGGGCTTGGGCGATGACGGACAGGCTGTCGGCACCGTTGCTTTCCATGGTGGAAAGTCAACCACTTTCCTATGTGGAAAGTCAATGCGGTTCGCCGGTGGCCCGGCGGGCCAGGCGTTCGGTGTGGGCCGAGCGCGCCGCCGGGCGGTCCGCCGCCGGGGAGGTCTCCCGGGCCAGGCCGTTGAGCGCGGCGCGGACCACGCGCTCGGTCTGGGCGTCGACCGCCGCCGCGTCGTCGATGCGTACCAGGCCGTCGGCGAGCAGTACGGCCAGCCCGTGGATCGCCGCCCACAGCACGAACTCCGCGCCGGGGCGCGTGAAAGCGGGCAGGCCGCCGGCCTCGGCGAGCCGGTCGAGTTCGGCGGAGAGCACGTCGTGCGGGTGGGGGGAGATGGCGGAGTCGGGGCCGGTGGCGCCGCCGCGCAGGACGAGCCTGGCCATCGCCGGGTCGTCGAGCGCCCAGGTCACGTAGCCGCGGCCGAGGGCGATCAGGCGTCGCTGCGGGTCGTCCGCCTGGCCCGCCACCCGCTCGCACTCCTGGCCGAGCCGCTTTCCGAGCCAGGCGAGCGTACGTTCGGACAGGGCGCGGACCAGCGCGTCGCGCGAGGCGAAGTGGTGGTAGGCGGCGCTGGGGCTGACGCCGACCCGCGCCGACGCCTCCCGCAGGGACCAGTCGTCGGCTCCGCGCTCGCGTACGAGCGTCTCGGCGGCGTCCAGCAGCGCGCTGCGCAGATCGCCATGGTGATATCGCCCTTTTGCCACCGGGCCATCTTAACGTCGCTCAGATCTCTGCTAGGCTCGCCACTATCTCAACAGTGTTCAGATTGGAGTGCGTGATCATGTGCCCGGCCGATTCCCCGCCCTCAGACCGTGGCGACCTGCCCGACGTGAGCACGAGCCCGCCGCCGATCGTGCGGGGTGGGCCCGTCGAGGTGTCCGAGGGCGTGTACGTCATCCCCGACGGCCGCGTCGAGCTGGTCCCCAACATCGGCATCGTCGTGGGCGAGCACTCCGCGCTGGTCATCGACACCGGCCTCGGCCCCCGCAACGGCGCGTACGTCCTGGAGCAGGCCCGCCGCCTCGCGGGCGAGCACCGCCTGTACCTGACCGTCACGCACTTCCACCCCGAGCACGGGTTCGGGGCGCAGGCGTTCAAGGGGGCCGCGACGATCGTCTACAACGCCGGCCAGCGCGACGAACTGCGCCGCAAGGGCGCGGGCTACCTCGACATGTTCAAGGGGCTGAGCCCCGCCGCCGAGATCGAGCTGCACTATGCCGAACTCGTCGATCCCGACCTGGTCTACGAGGGCACGGCCGAGATCGACCTGGGCGGGCGCACGGCGACACTGCGCGCCGTCGGGCCCGCGCACACGGCCTCCGACCAGGTCGTCCTGATCGACGACCGGGTGCTGTTCGGCGGCGACCTGTTCGAGACCCGGATCTTCCCGATCGTCCCGTACTTCCCGCCGTTCGACGTGGACGTGGACGGCGTGCGCTGGATGAGCGTGCTGGACGAGCTGGTCGCCCTCGACGCGGAGATCGTCGTGCCGGGCCACGGCGAGGTGGCCGACACCAAGCTGATCCGCGACGTCCGCGACTACCTCGGCCATGTCCACGAGGAGGTCGCGCGGCTGCGCGCGGCGGGCGCGTCCGCAGACGAGACGGCGGCGGCGCTCGACACCGACGCCCGCGCCCGCTGGGCCACCTGGGAACGCCCCGAATGGATCGGCCTCGCCGCCCGCGCCTTCTACCACGGCGCCGGGCGATGACGGACCGGATGGAGGCGGACGGGCGGCGGGAGCGCGGTATCGCCGCCTATGCCAGGATCTTCGGTATGCCCGAGGGGGAGGTGTCCGCCGCGTTCGCCGCGCGGGTGGGCGCGGCCTTCGCCGAGGAGGCGCTGCACGCCGCCGGTGGCGCCGCCTGGTCGCACCCCGCCCTCACCGGGCGCGACCGCAGCGTGGCCATCATCACCGCCCTGGCCGCCCAGGGCGTCTCCGGCGACCGCCTGCGCACCCACCTGCGGCTGGGCCGCGAGCACGGGCTCGACGACGACGCGCTCACCGCCCTGATGGCGCTGCTGGCCGGCTACATCGGCTACCCCCGGGCCTCTCTGGCCATGGAGACCGTCCACACCATCGCGGAACAGGAGAACTCATGAGCGGTTCCGACCCGGTGATCGCCGCGTTGCGCGGTGAGCACGACCGCCTGGCCGTACTTGTGCGCACGTTCGACGAGACCGCCCTGGCCCGGCCGTCCGGCGCGGCCGAATGGGACGTCTCGCAGGTGCTGGGCCACCTGGGCAGCGGTGCCGAGATCACCCGGGCCACCGTGCTGGCCGCCCTCGGCGACGGATCGAAGCCGGGGCGCGAGGAGATGGAGGCCATCTGGCGGACCTGGAACGGCATGACCCGCAGGGGGCGCGCCGACGGGTTCCTCCAGGCCGGCGAGGCCTTGGTCGCGCTCTATGAGTCGCTGGACGCGGCCACCCGCGAGACCCTGCGCATCGACATGGGTTTCCTGCCCGCCCCGGTGGACGTGCCGACCTCGGCCCGGCTGCGGCTGAGCGAGCTGGCCCTGCACTCGTGGGACGTACGCGCCGGCTTCGACGCGCACCCGGCGCTGGACCCCGGCACCGCCGGGCAGCTCCTGCACGGCGAACCCGACACGATCGGCTGGATCGGCAGGCCGGCCGAGGGAGTGCGGGCGGTGATCGCGGTCACCACGACCGAGCCCGCGTCGGTCTTCGCGCTGCGCCTGCTGGACCGGATCAGCGTGGACTTCGACGTCCCCGACAAGCCCGACGGCACCCTCGCCCTGCCCGCCGAAGCCTGGCTCCGCCTCGTGGCCGGCCGCCTCGGGCCATCGCACACCCCCGCGAACGTCGCGGCCACAGGCGCCGCCGACCTCGACCGGCTCCGCGGCATCTTCCCCGGCTACTGACCCTCGGGACGAGTCCTACGTGGCCAGTTGCACGATGGTGATGTCCGGGGGTGCGCCGACTCTGATCGGTGGACCGGTGAAGCCGGTTCCCCGGGTGACGTAGAGCCGGGTGTCACCGTACCGGGCGTGGCCGGCGAGGGCCGGTTGGGTGAGCGCGGTGAGCAAGGTCAGCGGCATCACCTGGCCGCCGTGGGTGTGTCCGGACAACTGGAGGTCCACGCCGTGCCGCGCCGCCTCGCGGACCTGCACCGGCTGGTGCGCGAGCAGGACGACCGGGCGAGCGGGGTCGCGTCCGTCCAGGGCGCGGGCATAGTCCGGCCCGTCGTTCTGCTCCTGCCCGGCGAGGTCGTTGACACCGGCGAGGTCGAAACCGGGGAGCTCGACGCGCTCGTTCCGCAGCGGACGGACGCCCAGCTCGCGCAGCTCCTCCACCCAGGCGTCGGCACCGGAGATGTACTCGTGGTTGCCGGTGACGAAATAGCTGCCGTGGCGGCTGCGCAGGCCGCGCAAGGGGGCGGCGGCGTCCGCGAGGTACTCGACGCCGCCCTCGGCCAGGTCGCCGACGATCGCGACGAGGTCGGCCCCCGTACCCGTTGACCAGGTCGACGATCCGCTGTGCGTGTGCCCTGCCGAGCATCGGCCCGAGGTGGACGTCGCCGACCAGGGCGATGCGGAAGCCGTTCACCGCCCGGCCGCCCCGGCGCAGCGGCACGGTGACGCGGTCGAGGCGCGGCCGTCCGAGGGCGGTGGCCATGCCGTACCGATGCTCGCGCCGCCCGCCCTGGCCCACATCCGCCGGACGATGACGGGCGCGCCACTTCATTGGGCGCACCCGGCGGCCACCCGCCGCACCACGCTCGGCGTACGGCCGGTGGCCATGTCAGCACGGCGACGGTCCGGTGTCAGGGCGGTCGGTGATGGTGGATGCCATGAACTCCACGCCCTCCTCCTCCAGCGCCACGGGGACTTGCGCCGCTGCTATTCAGTGTTACTATGTACTGGTAGCTAGCAATACCGAGTAGCTGGAGACTGGGAATGGCCACAGAGCAGAGCGAGCCCCGGCGGGGCTACCGGCATTACCTCGAAATGGTCACCGGGCCGCTCGAACACAAAAAGCGCTACAGGCAGCACAAGGCGCGCGTGCAACAACTCCCCGACGGCCATCGCACCACGGTCGAAGCGCTACAGCGGTACATGTTGCACTTCGGCCCGGCCGAATCGGAAAGCCTGCTGGTGATGCTGGAAGATCTCGCCGATCTCTTCGAGCAGAGCGCGGCGGACGGAACCCCCATCCGCGAAGTCGTCGGGACCGACCCCGTGGAGTTCGCCGAGGAGTTCCTGCGCAATTACCCGGACGGTCAGTGGATCAGCCGGGAACGGGAGCGGCTGACCAAGGCCATCAATGGCGCCGCGGGCGACGAGACCTGAACGAGAGAACGGATATCCAGATGAGAGGCGACCGGGCCAAGGGGCCGGCCATCCAGGTAGAGGGCCTGAAGAAGTCCTACAAGACGCTCCAGGTGCTGCGCGGTGTGGACTTCGACGTGGCGCGGGGCGGCATCTTCGCCCTGCTCGGCTCCAACGGGGCGGGCAAGACCACGGCCGTGCGGATCCTGTCCACACTGCTCAAGGCCGACGCGGGGACCGTCCGCGTGAACGGCTTCGACGTCGCCACCCAGGCCGCGCAGGTGCGCGGGTCGATCAGCCTGACCGGGCAGTTCGCGGCGGTGGACGAGATCCTGACCGGGCGGGAGAACCTCGTGCTGGTCGCCAGACTGCGGCGGCTCAAGGACCCGGGCAGGGTCGCGGACGACCTGCTCGCCCGTTTCTCGCTGACCGACGCGGGCGGACGGAGGGTCTCGACGTACTCCGGCGGCATGCGCCGCCGCATCGACATCGCGATGAGCCTGATCGGCGACCCGCCGATCATCTTCCTCGACGAGCCGACGACCGGGCTCGACCCCCAGGCGCGTATCGAGGTGTGGCAGACCGTCAAAGAACTCGCCGGCCGGGGCACGACGGTGCTGCTCACCACGCAGTACCTGGACGAGGCCGAACAACTCGCCGACCGGATCGCGATCCTGCACGAGGGCCGGATCATCGTGAACGGCACCCTCGAAGAACTCCGGAAGATGCTCCCGCCCGCCAAGGTCGAGTACATCGAAAAGCAGCCGACCCTCGAAGAGATCTTCCTCGCGCTCGTCGGCCCCACCGCCAAGCACGAAAAGACGGCGAACTCAGAGCCCGCGCAGAGCGGCGCGGAAAGGTAAGGAACGACAATGAGGGGTCATTTCCTCGGTGACACCGGTCTCCTGCTCGGGCGATCCCTGCGCCACATCTCGCGCAGCGCGGACACCATCATCACCACCACGATCATGCCGATCGCCATGATGTTGCTGTTCGTCTACGTGTTCGGCGGCGCGATCAGAACGAGTTCGGAATCGTATGTGAACTACATGCTGCCCGGCATTCTGCTGATCACGGTCGCCTCGGGCATCGCCTACACCGCGTTCCGGCTTTTCACGGACATGAAGAGCGGCATCTTCGAGCGCTTCCAGTCGATGCCGATCTCGCGGTCGTCCGTCCTGTGGGCGCACGTGCTGACCTCGCTGGTCGCCAACCTGATCTCGCTGGTGGTCGTCGTGCTCGTCGCCCTGCTCATGGGCTTCCGCTCAAGCGCGGGAATGGCGGCCTGGCTCGCGGTCGGCGGCATCCTGATCCTGTTCACCCTCGCGCTGACCTGGATCGCCGTCATCCCGGGTCTGACCGCGAAGTCCGTGGACGGCGCGAGCGCGTTCTCCTACCCGCTCATCTTCCTGCCGTTCCTCAGCTCGGCGTTCGTGCCGACGGGCACCATGCCCGGCCCGGTGCGCGCCTTCGCCGAGAACCAGCCGGTGACCTCCATCGTCAACACCATCCGCGCGCTGTTCACCGAGCAGCCGGTCGGCACGGGCATCTGGACCGCCCTGGCCTGGTGCGTCGGCATCCTGATCGTCGCCTACTTCTTCGCCATGAACACCTACCGCCGCAAGATCTCCTGACTCGGAGGATTGAAATGACCGTTGAACACACCTTCGCCGCGATGCCGACCGAGCGTCAGCCCGGCTGTCCCTTCGACCCGCCCAAGGAGTTCATCGAGGCCCGCGAGCAGAGCCCGATCAGCCGCCTCACCTTCGCCGACGGCCACCAGGGCTTTCTGGTCACCGGTTATGACCTGGTCCGCGCGGTGCTGGCCGATCCCCGGTTCAGCTCGCGCAGGGAGCTGATGATCCACCACCCGACCGTCGACTACGGCGGCATGGAGGTCCCTCCGGCCCCGCCCGGTGAGTTCCTGATGATGGACGGGGCCCGGCACAGCCGCTACCGCAAGCCGCTGGTGGGCAAGTTCACCGTACGGCGGATGCGGCTGCTCACCGAACGCGTCGAGCAGGTCACCGCCGAGCGGCTGGACGCCATGGAGAAGGCCGGCCCGCCGACGGACCTTGTGGCCGCGTTCGCCAAGCCCATCCCCGGCATCATGATCTGTGAGCTGCTGGGCGTGCCGGAGGAGGACCGCGACTACTTCCAGGAGCGGGTCGACAAGTTCCACAGCGGGGAGACGAGCGACGAGGAGCTGATGGCGGCCTACACCGCCACCACGGACTACCTCGCGGAACTCGTGGTCGCCAAGCGCGCCAACCCGACCGACGACGTGCTCAGCGAACTCACCGACGGCGACCTGGACGATGAGGAGCTGAAGGGCATCGCGCTGATCCTGATGGCCGCAGGGCTGGACACCACCGCCAACATGATCGGGCTGGGCACGTTCGCGCTGCTCCAGCACCCGGAGCAACTGGCCGCGCTGCGCGCCGACCCGGCGATCGCCGACCAGGCCGTGGAGGAGCTGCTGCGGTACCTGAGCGTCGCCAAGCAGTTCCAGCGGGTCTCGCTGGAGGACGTCGAGCTGGGCGGGCACACCATCCCGGCCGGTACGACGGTCGTCTTCTCCCTCAACACCGCCAACCGCGACCCCGAGCGCTTCCCCGACCCGCACCGGCTCGACCTCCGGCGGCAGAACGGCGGCCATCTGGCCTTCAGCCACGGCGTCCACCAGTGCCTGGGCCAGCAGCTCGCCCGCGTGGAGATGCGGGTGGCCTTCCCCGCGCTGGTCAACCGATTCCCCACGTTGCGCCTGGCCGTACCGGCCGAAGAGGTCCGGCTTCGCCCGGAGCAGGCGGACATCTACGGGGTCAAGAGCCTCCCGGTCACCTGGGACGCGTGACCACCGGGGCGCTTGAGGCGTCGTTTCCCGCGCTGACCTGGGGGCAGGTAGGGTTGATGGACAGTGAGGCGGGGGCGACGGTGACCATTTGTGAGGACGGTCCGCTGCTGGTTCGGGGGACGTTCTCGGTGGTGACTCAGGACGGGGCGGTCATCGAGCCGGGGCGGGCGACCGTGGCGCTGTGCCGCTGCGGGGCCTCCGCCACCAAGCCGTTCTGCGACGGCTCGCACAAGGTGATCGGGTTTCGCGCCGCAGGCGAGCCGGACCCGCCCGGCTGATCGCGCAGGCGCGCCCGCCGCCGCAGCGTCCGGCCGGAATGCGCGGCGACCCGCAGCCGGCGGCCCGAGTACCGGACCCCGCCGCGTAGCGCCGCCGCCACGGCCGCCCAGGCGCAGGCGGCCCGCTCCAGCACCCAGACGGGCGCGAACAGCGACGCCGTCCAGGGGAAGACCCGGCGGCCTCCGGCGCGGCGGCGACCGGCCTCGGCCAGTACGACGGTCACCACAGCGCCCGCGGCCAGGGGCGCGTACCGCCGCCGGAGCACCGTGGCCGCCACCGCCGGGAGCACGGCGAGGAACATCACCAGCCTGACGGGCTGCGCGAGGTCGTCGTACGCCTGCCGCACGCGTTGCCCCCAGAACCGCGCGGTGTCCGGCGGCAGGCGGCGCACGTAGAGGCCGAGCGGGCGGGCTTCGGTGCCGCCGTGTGCGCGTACGGTGCGGATCAGCTCAAGGTTTTCAAAAAGAACATCGCCGTCGTAGCCGCCCATCTTCTCGAAGAAGGCGCGGCGGATGCCGAACGTGCCCGGGTAGTCCGCGCCGAGGCTCCGGTTGAGCAGGGTGCGGGAGGTGTCCCACAGGGCGTGCCAGGGCAGCGGGTGGAAGTGGTTCTGTGGCCGGACGAGGTCGGCGCGGGCGAGCAGCGCGGACACGGCGGCCAGCGCCGCCCGGTCGTAGCGCACGTCGTCGTCGGCGATCACCACCCGCTCCGCCGTGGCCAGCCGCAGCCCGGTCGTCACCCCGGCCACCTTGCCGTTGGCATGATCGAAAGCGGGGTCGGGACGTACATGGGTCACCAGGCCGCGCCAGCGGTGGG
>NZ_POUA01000233.1 GCF_003236385.1 Spongiactinospora gelatinilytica | reverse complement strand
CCGACGCCCGCCAGGCTCCGCGCTGGCCGGACCCGGGGTTCACCGTGCACATCGAGGGCGTGCCGCAGATGATGATCACCATCGAGGAGGTCTCGCACGGACTGGCGGGCGCGGCGGGTCCCCGGGGAGCCTGATCTGTGGTTCCCGCTTTCCCGATGAAGCCACCTTCCCGAAGAGACCTCGAACCGAGGCGGAGGTGGCGACGCGCGGGGTCGTGGCCACCTGAGGCCGCCACCTGATCGGTACGGCCGGCCGCGCCGCACCGCTAGGCCAGCCGTACGGTTCCCCTGCCGGTGATGAGAGGGAGGTCCAGGACGGTGCGGATGCCGGGCGGGGCGGCGCACACGGCGGCGATCGAATTGACCGCGTGGGCCGCCGCGCCCGCCAGTCCGTGCGAGACCTCCTCGATGGTGATCATCATCTGCGGCACGCCCTCGATGTGCACGGTGAACCCCGGGTCCGGCCAGCGCGGAGCCTGGCGGGCGTCGGCCTTGTAGACGCACTCCACGGTCATGAACGGCATGCCGCGCACCAGCCCGGAGAAGACCCAGCGCGACGCGCTGACCGTGCCCGCGCCGACGACCCCGGCGGCGATCTCGAACTCCTCGGTGGCGAGTTCGAATTCGTCGCTCTCCTCCACCTCGTCCAGGACCACGCCCAGCGCGTCGGCCACGAGCTGGACGCTCTCGGCGAACAGCGCCCGCTGGAAGGCCCGGAACGGCCGGACCGTGGCCGCGTACTCCTTCGGCCCGCGGGTGAACCCGATGAGGTCCACCACCACCTGGCGGGACGGGTGCCCGGCGAAGTCGGACGTCTCGCGCACGTAGATGTGATCCACCCGGCTGGACAGCCCGGTCATGGTGAGCGGCAGCAGGTCGCTCATGAAGCCCGGGTTGATGCCGGTGCCGTGCAGGGTCGTGCCGCCCTGGCGGCAGGCCGCGGTGAGCCGGTCGAGCACACCCGTGCCGTACGCCTTGGGGTAGACGTAGCCGGTGGTGGTGATGACGTTCTTGCCCGAGGCGAGCAGACCGGAGATCGTCTCGGTGTCGCCCGCGTGGTCGCCGCGGAAGAACGACGACGGCAGCGGCATGTGCAGCACGCAGTCGGCGTCGAGGGCCATGATCTGGTCGACGTCGTCGGTGCATTTGATCCCGCAGGGGGAGAGGCCGACCAGCTCGGCCGCGTCGGTGCCGACCTTGTCGTGGTCGTAGACCAGGACGCCGGTGAGCTCCAGGTCGGGTCTTCTGATGACGTCGCGTAAGGAGAACCGTCCAACTGCGCCCGTGGCCCATTGGACCACTCGGAGGGGCGGCCGTACGGGCATGCATGGCCTCCAGCCCGGTGTCAGGTGGCGGGCCGCGGGTGAAGCCGGCGCACACCGCCCCGCGCCCCTACGGAAGTGGAAAACTCTAGCAGAAATTTAACCGTCCGATCACTATCCGCGACATTGCATCCTGGTGACCATCGCTGAGCTGGGCATATGCGCATACTGTGCGCATTTCCGACGTTATGGACATCAGCCTCCTGGTGGAAGTCGGCGTAAGTTCCCGGATTTGGACCGCTTCTTTGTTCGGTGATCAACGTAAGTCGGTAATGTTTCAGTATTATCACAGGTGATTAGGCTCTTGAAATCGCGATAAGTAGTTATTTATTGTCCAGGCATGACGTTCGGTTCCGCCGACGAGCGAACGGTCGCCGGGTCGCCCGGCGACGTCCTCACCCTGATCGGCACTGGCTCCGCGACCACCCGCGCCGACCTCGCCAAGGTCACCGGCCTGGCCAGATCCACCGTCTCGCAGCGGGTGGACGCGCTGATCGAACACGGGCTCGTCGAGGAGACCGACAACGGCGAGTCCACCGGCGGACGCCCGCCGCGCAGGCTCCGCCTCCACACCGCGGGCCACGTCGTCGCGGGCGTGGACCTCGGCGCGACGCACTGCCGTACGGTCCTGCTGGACATCGGCGGCACGGTACTCGCCACCCGCGAGGACACCATCCCGATCGCCGAGGGGCCGGAGGCCGTGCTGGCCCACGCCGACGAGCGGATCAAGGGCCTGCTGGCCGAGGCGGGGCGCGCGCCCGCCACGCTCAAGGCCATCGGCATCGGCGTGCCCGGCCCGGTCGAGCACGCCACCGGACGCCCCAACAACCCGCCGATAATGCCGGGCTGGAACGAGTATCCCGTCCCCGAGTTCTTCGCCGGTCGCCACGACGCCGCCGTGCTGGTCGACAACGACGTCAACGTGATGGCGCTCGGCGAGCACCGCAACGCCTTCCCCGGCACCGGCTACCTGCTGTTCGTCAAGGTCGGCACCGGGATCGGCTGCGGCGTGGTGGCCGGGGGACGGCTGCACCGCGGCGCGCAGGGCTCGGCGGGCGACATCGGGCACATCCGGGTGAGCGGCCACGACGACGCGGGCTGCCGCTGCGGCAACAGCGCCTGCCTGGAGGCCGTCGCGGGCGGGGCCGCGCTCGCCAGGCGGCTGACCGAACTCGGCTACCCCGCCGAGACCGGCGCCGACGTCGTCGCGCTCGTGCAGAGCGGCAACACCCAGGCGTTGCGGCTGGTCAGGGAGGCGGGCCGGCTCATCGGCGAGGTGCTCGCCGGGCTGGTCAACTTCTTCAACCCCGAGGTCATCGTGATCGGCGGAGCGCTGGCCAGGGTCCATGACCACCTGCTGGCCGGGATCAGGGAGACCATCTACCGCAGATCCCTGCCGCTGGCCACGCACCACCTGGTGATCACGCCCAGCCGTACCGGGGTGGACGCGGCGGCGTTCGGGGCCGGGCTGCTGGCGATCGAGCACTACCTCGCCCCGGACAACATCAACCGGATCATGGAAGCCCTGCCGTCATGAGCGAACTGCTGGTCATGAAGGGGATCGTCAAGGGCTTCCCCGGCGTGCGGGCGCTCTCCGGCGTGGACTTCTCGCTGCGCGCGGGCGAGGTCCACTGCCTGCTCGGCCAGAACGGCGCGGGCAAGTCCACGCTCATCAAGATCCTCGCGGGCGCGCACCGGCCGGACGAGGGCACCATCACCCTGGGCGGCGAGCAGGTGCGGATGACCGGCCCGACCGACGCCATCCGGCTCGGCATCGCCACCATCTACCAGGAGCTCGACCTGGTGGACGGCCTCAGCGTGGCCGAGAACGTGTTCCTGGGCCACGAGCACGCGACCTTCGGCTTCGCCCGCCGCCGCGCCGCGAACCGGGCCACCGCCGCGCTGCTGGCCCGGCTCGGCCATCCGGAGATCCCCCCGGCCATCGAGGTCGGCCGGCTGGCCCCCGCGGGCAAGCAGGTGGTCAGCATGGCCAGGGCGCTGTCCCATGACGCCCGGGTGATCGTGATGGACGAGCCGTCCGCGGCGCTCGCCCACGACGAGGTACAGGGCCTGTTCCGGGTCATCCGCGAACTGACCGCGCAGGGCGTCGCCGTCGTCTACATCTCCCACCGGCTGGAGGAGATCCGCGAGATCGGCGACCGGGTCACCGTGCTGAAGGACGGCCGGACCGCCGCCGCCGGGCTGCCCGCCCGCGACACCCCGACCGGGCGGATCGTGTCGCTGATGACCGGGCGCGACGTGGAGTACGTGTTCCCGCCCCGGCGCGAGGCGGCGTTCGGCGCGGAGGTGCTGCGGGTCGAGGACCTGTCCGTGCCCGGGGTGTTCTCCGGCGTGTCGTTCTCGGTGCGGGCCGGGGAGATCGTCGGGCTGGCCGGGCTGGTCGGCTCCGGCCGTACCGAGATCGCCGAGGCCGTCTACGGCGCGCGCGGGGCCGGCGGGCGGGTGTTCGTGGACGGGCGTCCGGTAGGGCGGGGCGGCGTCACGCGTGCCGTACGGCTGGGCATGGGCCTGGCCCCCGAAGAGCGCAAGGCCCAGGCCCTGCTGCTGGAGGAGAGCCTGGCCCGCAACATCACCCTGGGCAGCCTGCCCCGCTACTCCCGTCTGGGCTGGCTTGACCGGCGGCGCGAGCGCGCCGACGCCGCCGCGCAGATCAACGCCGTGGACATCCGCCCGCCCGACCCCGACCGGCCGGTCAAGACCCTCTCCGGCGGCAACCAGCAGAAGGCGGTGCTGGCCCGCTGGCTGATCAACGGCCGCCGGCTGCTGCTCCTGGACGAACCGACCCGCGGCGTGGACGTGGGCGCGCGGGCCGAGCTGTACGCGGTGATCCGCGGACTCACCGACGCCGGGATCGGCGTGCTGCTGATCTCCAGCGAGGTGCCCGAGGTGCTGGGCCTGGCCGACCGGGTGCTGGTGATCAGGGAGGGCGCGGTCGTCCATGAGGCCGACGCCCGCGACCTGGACGAACACCGGGTGCTCGACCTGGTGATGGCCGCGCAGGACAGCACTCCGCACAAGGAGGAACCGGGTGACTAACCACTCGATCCGGCGGCCCGGCAGGCCGTACACAGGGGCCGGCCTGCTCGGCGCCGTCGGACGGGCGCGGCACCTCGGGCTGGTGCTCGCGCTCGCGCTGCTGGCGCTCGTCGGCCTGGTGACCGTACCGGAGACCTTCGCCACGACCTCCAACGTGGTCACCGTCCTGGCGCTGGCCGCGACCATCGGCGTGATCACGGTCGGCATGACGTTCGTCATCATCGGCGGCGGCATCGACCTGTCGGTGGGCGCGGTGATGGCGCTCGCCTCGGTGTGGGCGACCACGCTGGCCACGCAGTCCTACGGGCCGATGGTGATGGTGATCTGCGCCGTGCTGGTCGGCACCGGGGCCGGGCTGCTGTCCGGGTTCCTCATCTCCTACGGGCGGATGGTGCCGTTCATCGCGACGCTGGCCATGCTGGTGGCCGCGCGCGGGCTGGCCGAGCGCATGTCGGACCGGCGTACCCAGCTCGTCCAGCCGGGCAACTCCGCGCTGGTGGACCTGTCCAGCGGGCGGGTGCTCGGCCTGCCGCCGATCGTGTTCGTGTTCGCCGCCGTGGTGGTGGCCGGGTGGGTCGTACTGAACCGTACGACCTTCGGGCGGCGCACCTACGCCGTCGGCGGCAACCCCGAGGCCGCCAAGCTGGCCGGTATCGACGTGCGCAGGCACACCATGCTCCTGTACGGATTGTCCGGGCTGTGCTGCGGGATCGCCGCCGTGATCATCATGGCCCGTACCACCACCGGCTCCTCCACCCACGGCGACCTGTACGAGCTGGACGCCATCGCCGCGGTGATCATCGGCGGCACCCTGCTGACCGGCGGCCGGGGCACGATCGGCGGCTCCATCCTCGGCCTGCTGATCTTCACCCTGATCACCAACCTGTTCATCCTCAACGGCCTCAACACCAGCGATCAGCTCATCGCCAAGGGGCTGATCATCGTCATCGCCGTGCTGCTGCAACGGCGGAGTCTCCGATCCCGGACCTAGCGCGTACCCGTAGGAGAGAGCAATGAGCGAGAACGTCGGCCGGCGGGGATTCCTGCTCGGCGGCGCCGTCGTCGGCGCCGGGACACTCGTCACCGCCTGCACCGGCAACGAACCCCAGGCTGCCCCCCAGGCCGCCGCCTCCTCCCCGGCGCCCGCCGCCACCGGGGGCAACGACGTACCGGGCGAGAAGGTGGTGATCGGCTTTTCCGCCCCGGCCGCTGACCACGGCTGGATCGCGGCCATCGCCAAGAACGCCGAGGCCACCGCGAAGCGGTTCGGCGACGTGAAGTTCAAGCCGGTCCAGCCGACCAACGACATCAACCAGCAGATCTCCGCCGTCGAGTCGCTGATCGCGGCCAAGGTGAACGCGCTGGTGATCCTGCCCAACGACGGTCAGCAGCTCAACCAGATCGCCCGCAGGGCCAGTGACGCCGGCATCCCGGTCGTCAACCTGGACCGCGTATTCCCCGACAAGCTCTCCTACCGGACCTGGATCGGCGGCGACAACTACGGCATGGGCGTGGCCGCCGGACACTACATCGGCACGGCCCTGAAGGAGAAGAACGTCGCCGACCCGGTGATCGTCGAGATCCAGGGCATCGCCACGCTGCCGCTCACCCAGGACCGCAGCAAGGGCTTCGCCGACGCGCTCAAGACCTACGGCTTCCGCGTCACCGCCAGGCAGGACGCGCAGTTCACCGTCGAGACCGGCACCTCGGTGGCGAGCAACCTGCTCCAGGCGCACAAGAAGATCGACGCGCTGTGGAACCACGACGACGACCAGGGCGTCGGCGTGCTCGCCGCGATCAACGAGGCCGGTCGGAACGAGTTCGTGATGGTCGGCGGGGCCGGGTCGGCCAATGCCATGCGCGAGATCCAGAAACCGGACTCCGTGCTCAAGGCCACCGTCACCTACAGCCCCAGCATGGCCTCGTCCGCCGTCAAGCTGGCCAGGCTGATCGCGCAGGGCAAGGGTATGAGCGACCTTGTGGAGAACCAGGTGCCACAGTCGATCACGCTCGCGTCCGAGACCATCACCAGGGAGAACGTCGAGCGGTACCTACCGCTCGGATTCGAGTCCTGATCGGGGGAAATCACGTGCAGGACCGCAGACCGGCGCTGGGCGTCGGCATGGTGGGCTACGCCTTCATGGGCAGGGTCCACTCCCAGGCGTGGCGCAGCGTCGGCGCGTTCTACGACCTGCCGGTACGGCCCGCGCTGGCGGCGCTGGCGGGCAGGTCGAAGGACCATGCCGAGGCCGCGGCGCGGCGCTTCGGCTGGGCGGCGGTGGAAAGCGACTGGAAGGACCTCATCGACCGCGACGACGTGGCGATCGTGGACGTCTGCACGCCCGGCGACTCGCACGCCGAGATCGCCATCGCCGCGCTGGCCGCGGGCAAGCACGTGTTGTGCGAGAAACCGCTGGCCAACACGGTCGCCGAGGCCGAGGCGATGGCCGCAGCGGCGCGGTCGGCGGCGGCCAGGGGCGTGCGTTCCATGGTCGCCTTCAACTACCGGCGCGTACCGGCCGTCGCGCTGGCCCGCCGCCTGGTCGCCGACGGCCGGCTCGGCGAAATCCGCCACGTCAGAGCGATCTACCTCCAGGACTGGCTGGTCGATCCGGAACATCCGCTGGTGTGGCGGCTGCGCAGGGAGAAGGCCGGATCGGGGGCGCTCGGCGACATCGGGGCGCACGTCGTGGACACGGTGGCGTTCGTCACCGGGCAGCAGGTGACCGGCGTGTCGGCGCTGACCGAGACGTTCGTCAAGAAGCGCCCGCTGCCCGGCGCCCCGGGCACGGGCCCGGTGACCGTGGACGACGCGGCGCTGTTCATCGCCCGGCTGACCGGGGGCGCGCTGGCGTCCTTCGAGGCCACCAGGTTCGCCACCGGGCGCAAGAACTCGCTGCGGATGGAGATCAACGGCTCGCTCGGCAGCCTGTCCTTCGACTTCGAGGCGATGAACGAGCTGTGGTTCCACGACGCGACCCTGCCCGGCGAGGAGGGCGGCTTCCGGAAGATCATCGTGACCGAGCCCGGCCACCCGTACCTGGACGCCTGGTGGCCGCCCGGGCACGGGCTCGGGTACGAGCACACCTTCACCCACGAGGTCAGGGACTTCCTTTCGGCCATCGCCGCCGAAAGCGATCCGGAGCCGTCCTTCGAGGACGGCCTGCGGGTGCAGCGGGTGCTGGCCGCCGTGGAACGCAGCGCCGCCGAGGAGAGCCGGTGGACGGCCGTATGAGGGGAAGTGAGTGAGATGACCAGACCCATCACGTTGTTCACCGGCCAGTGGGCCGACCTGCCGTTCGAGGAGGTCTGCCGGCTCGCCGCGGGCTGGGGGTACGACGGCCTGGAGATCGCCTGCTGGGGCGACCACTTCGAGGTGGACAGGGCCCTGGTCGACGATTCCTACATCCCGCGCAGGCTGGAGATCCTTGCGGAGCACGGCCTGAAGGTGTGGGCGATCTCCAACCACCTGGTCGGCCAGGCCGTGTGCGACCACCTCATCGACGAGCGTCACCGGGCGATCCTGCCCGCCCGGATCTGGGGGGACGGCGAGCCGGAAGGCGTGCGGCGGCGGGCCGCCGAGGAGATCGCGAACACCGCGCGGGCCGCCGCCCGGCTCGGCGTCGGCACCGTCGTGGGGTTCACCGGCTCGCCCATCTGGCACACCGTGGCGATGTTCCCGCCGGTCCCCGCGTCGGTGATCGAGGACGGCTATGCCGGCTTCGCCGCCCGCTGGAACCCGATCCTCGACGTCTTCGACGAGGTCGGGGTGCGGTTCGCGCTGGAGGTGCACCCGAGCGAGATCGCCTACGACCACCACACGACCGTCGCGACCCTCGCGGCGGTCGGCCGCCGCCCGGCGTTCGGCCTCAACTGGGACCCCTCGCACATGCTGTGGCAGCAGCTCGACCCGGCGGACTTCGTCCTCGACTTCGCCGACCGGATCTACCACGTGGACTGCAAGGACACCAAGATCCGCTGCGGCGACGGCCGGCGTGGGCGGCTCTCCTCGCACCTGCCGTGGGGCGACCCGCGGCGCGGCTGGGACTTCGTCTCCACCGGCCGCGGCGACGTGCCGTGGGAGGACTGCTTCCGCGCCCTGAACACGATCGGGTACGCCGGGCCGATCTCCGTGGAGTGGGAGGACGCGGGGATGGACCGGCTGATGGGGGCGCCGGAGGCGCTGGCGTTCGTCCGCGAGCTGAACGCGATCACTCCGCCACGGGCCGCGTTCGACGCGGTGTTCACGGCGCCCCGAGCCGCGCGCTCATCGGTGGGGTTACCTATTCATCGCCAAGTATGAAGGCTGATTCGCATTTCCCGGCTAGCCTTTACCGAATGACGCAGCGGTTTATCGAGGCCATGCGACTCATGCGGTGCAGCGATCCGCAGCAGCGCGAGGACGGCTTCTTCCTGTTGTGGCCGCACGCCGGCGAGCACGTGGGCGAGCTGATCGCCGAGTTTCGCGACGAGGACGACGAAGACCACGGGTTTCGCTGCCGGTTGCTGGAGTTGATCGTCGAGGCGAGGTCGTTGTCGGCGTTGCCGTTGCTGACCGAGCTGGCGGAGGGCGAGGACGAGGCGTTCCGGTACTGGGCGCTGCGCGGCCTGCGGCGGCTGCCCGGCCAGGAGGCGCGGCAGGTGCTGTGGCGGGCGCGGCCCGAGGAGGGCTGACGGCTCTCGACGCAGTGCGGCGGGCGCTTCAGCCCAGTACGGTGGGCAGTCCGAAGCGCGCGAAGTGCTCGCCGCCGAGGAAGGAGGTGATCTCGCCGATCCGGTCGCCGCGCAACGTCAGCACATTGATCGACCAGGCGCGATGCTCGTCCGTGCCGTCCCTGCGCAGGTAGCAGGCCACGGCGGGCCGGCCGTTCGCGCTGACGTGGCGATGCCGCCAGGACCCGCAGGTGGCCAGCGGCACCCGCACCGCGAAGTCGGTGACCGCCTCGATGCCGTGGTACCAGTGCGGGATCGGCGGCATCGACCAGGTGACGTCCTCGGTCAGCAGGGCGACCAGCGCGTCGGCGTCGCCGCGCTCCAGCGCGGTGGCGTAGCCCGTGACGATCTCGCGCAGCCGCGCGTCGCCGATCTTGTGAAGCGCCCGCTGCCGGCTCGGGGCGGGGATCTTGGCGTGGACGATGGCGCGGGCGCGTTGCAGGGCGCTGTTGACCGACGCGACCGAGGTGTCCATCGCGTCCGCGATCTCGGCGGCGGAGAAGCCGAGCACTTCGAACAGCAGCAGCGCCGCCCGCTGGTTGCCGGGCAGGTGCTGGAGGGTGGCGACGAAGGCCAGCTCGACGGCCTCGCGCTGCTCGTAGCGGGCGTCGGGGTGGGCGGCGCCCTCGGGCAGCTCCGCATCCGGGTAGGGGCCGAGCCAGGCGATCTCGGTACGCACCGCGCCGCCGATGACCGCGCGCTCGCTCGCCGGGCCGAGGTCCATCGGCAGCGCCCGCCTGCCACGCGCCTCGATGAGGTCCAGGCAGGTACGGGTGGCCACGGTGTAGAGCCACGACCGCACCGAACCGCGGCCCTCGAAGCGGGCGAGCCCCCGCCAGGCCCGGAGCAGCGCGTCCTGGAGCGCGTCGTCGGCATCGTGCGCCGAACCGAGCATCCGGTAACAGTGGGCGTGCAGCTCCCGGCGCAGCGGCGCGACCAGCCTGCCGAAGGCGGCGTCATCCCCCGCTCGCGCGCACGCCACATCAGGGAGTTCGGATACTTCGCTCACAAGAGACGATTCTGCCTCATCGCGAGGGCTGGCCGACCGCTCTCACCTGGAGGATCTTCCCTAGCCCGCCCGCCCGCCGCTCGCTCGCGGGATCTCGATGCCGGGCCGGGTGCCCCAGGCGGTCATCCGGGCGTCGGCCACCTGGGTGTAGAGGATCCGGCCCGTCTCGGACACGCCGTCCCACGCCGCCCACGCCCGGCGTACCAGAAGGTCCTCGCCGATCCACATACGCCAGGACACCTTCGCCCCCGCCGTCGCGCCCTGCGGCTCCGCCGGATCGAGGCGGTCGCACGGCTGCGGGCAGGCCCGGTGGAGCGCACCCAGCGTGATGACGCCCTCGTGCAGCACGGTGGGAGTGCCGTCGTAGACGCCCGCCCGGCTCCTGCCCGTGGTGGTGGCCAGTACCGCCG
This sequence comes from Spongiactinospora gelatinilytica, assembly GCF_003236385.1. GTDB lineage: Bacteria > Actinomycetota > Actinomycetes > Streptosporangiales > Streptosporangiaceae > Spongiactinospora > Spongiactinospora gelatinilytica. The sequence goes on along the minus strand of NZ_POUA01000233.1, from coordinate 1,859 downwards.
CGAGCATGGCCGGGTCGGCGAGCAGCGTCCAGGTGGCGTCCAGGCAGGGGCGCACGGCATCGTCGCCGCTCTCCTGCCACCCCCTCGACTCCCGCGCCGTGTCGTCCTTGATGTACCGGTAACCCTTGACGGTGACGACCCGCGGACCCGCCCCCGTGAAAGCGGAGAACACCCCGGCCGGCATGGTCGCGGTGAGGTCTGTGGCGGTGATCCCCCGCGGGCCGAAGTCGGCCGCTCCGGCGCTGCCCAGCTCGATCGTCTCGCCCTTCTTGGTGACGGTGAGCTTCGTGGTCACCATGACGCCCCGGCCGGCGGCGAACTGACGCCTGAGCGCGTCGACCGGATCGGCGGGGGCGGCGGCTCCGAGGCGTCCCGAGCCGTCCGCCGCGGTGATCGCCACCATGGCGATCACGATGAGAACCGCCCTGAGGATTCGATCGAGCATCTGCGACACCCCTTCCCTCTGAACCCGTCCTCGCCGGGGCGGGTCGCGACGTGATCACGCCTCTGGCACAGATCGCGGTCAGGGCAGAGCGACCTCCACCTGGCGGCACCACAGGGCGGGCGGCGACCAGGCCGCGCCAACCATCCCCCGAAGTCGCGCTGTGCTGGAATCACCGATTCGTCGATCGGTCATATACCACGGTGGGATGACAATACTGGTAGCTCCTGGCCGCGGCGTCGCGCCGTACCGTTGCGGCACCGCCACCGGGAGGAGTCCGCCATGGACAGACGCCGCTGGAAGACCGTGGGCCTGGCGCTCGCGGCAGGCGTCCTCGTAGTCACCGCCACCCCCGCCCAGGCACTCCCGGCCGAGCCGCCGGGGCCCGCGCAGGGGCTGACCGCCGAGGCGTCCGCCCGGCTGGCCTTGGAGAGGCGGGCGGCGCAGGTCGAGCCCGGCCTGCGGGCCGGGCTGGGGGATCGGTTCGGCGGGTCCTGGATCGATGACGGCGGCAGGCTGGTGGTGGCCACCACGGACGCGGCCGACGTCGCCCGGCTGACCGCGGCGGGCGTCCGGGCCACGGTCGTGGCACGGTCACAGGCGAGCCTCGACGCGATCATGGACCGGCTCGACCGGACCCGGCCCATCGACCAGGCGGTCCGCGTCTGGTACGTGGAACCGCGGACGAACAGCGTGGTGGTGCTCGCCGCCGACACCGCGAAGGGTGAGGCGTTCGTACGTGCGGCCGGAGTGGACCGCGCCGCCGTACGGGTCGAGGCGACCAGCGAGCGGCCCCTGCCGCGTAGCGACGACGTCCGCGGCGGCGACCCGATCGCCTTCAACGGCAGCGCCCGCTGTGTGGTCGGCTTCACGGTGAAGCGCGGGACGACGGAGCAGGGGTTCATCACGGCCGGGCACTGCGGCGCGGCGGGAAGCCGGGTGACCGACGCGCGGTCCACGCCGCCCCGACCCCTCGGCACGGTCGCGGGATCCGTCTTCCCCACCAACGACTTCGCCTATGTGAGACTGGTCGCCGGCAGACCGGGATCGGGCCTGATCGGCCGGGCACCGCACCAGGAGGTCCTCATCAAGGGACACGGACAGGTCCCGGTCGGCAGCACGATCTGCTCCTACACCCTGGAGCGCAACTGGCGGTGCGGCAAGGTGCAGCAGCTCAACGCCACCGTGAACCTCCCCAACGGCGTGCTCAACGGCCTGACCCGCACGAACATCAGCCTCTACCCCGGTGATTCGGGCGCACCGTACGTCGCCGTCGATTGGGACAAGAAGACCGGTCAGGCCCTGGGGATCGCCTCGATCGGCTCAGACCCCTCCCAGGGCAACCCGACCAGCTTCTTCCAGCCGATCGCCCGGCCCCTGGCCACCTACGGCGTCACCCTGATCACCACCCCCGCCC
>NZ_POUA01000232.1 GCF_003236385.1 Spongiactinospora gelatinilytica | reverse complement strand
GTGCGGGCGGGGGCACGGGCAGCGGCGCGAGCCCGGACGCCGGGGCGTGCGGAGGTGCGGACTCGGGATCGGGCTCCCAGCGATCGACGATGAGGGTCCGGTCGGTCACGGTTGTCTCCAGTCGTGGCTAGTGGTGACTCCGGTCAGGACACCGGCCAGAACACCGCTCTGGTAACAGGCCACGCTAGGCAGCCCCGTCCGCCCTGTCGCCCGCCGATGACATGAACTCCCGTCTCCCCTTTCCGGTGGATACGATCGTCTGATCGAGGGAGTCCCAGCCCTGGCCCGGCTGGATGAGGCCGCGCTCATAGGCGTAAATGACGACCTGCACGCGGTCGCGTACGCCGAGCTTCTGGTAGAGGTGCTGCACGTGCGACTTGACCGTGCTCTCGCCCAGCAGCAGCATGCGGGCCATGTCCTCGTTGCGATAGCCGCGCACCAGCAGCCGGAAGACGTCGACCTCCCGGTCGGTCAGCCCGATCAGCTCGGGCACCGCCGAGGCCGACAGCACCGGCCTGCGGGCGAACTCCTCGATCAGCCGCCGGGTGACCGACGGCGACAGCAGCGCCTCGCCGGAGGCCACCGTGCGGACCGCGCCGACGAGCTGCTCCGTCGGGGTGTCCTTGAGCACGAAACCGCTCGCCCCGGCCCGCAGCGCGTCATAGAGGTTTTCGTCCTGGTCGTACATCGTGAGGATCAGGACGCGGGTGACCGCCCCGCCGCCCGCGGCGGGCGGGCCGCCGTGCGCGGTGAAGATCTCCCGCGTGGCCTCCAGGCCGCCCATGCGGGGCATGTTGATGTCCATCAGCACGACGTCGGGGCGCAGCGCGCGGACCTGCCTGATCGCCTCCACGCCGTTGGCCGCCTCGCCGACCACCGACAGATCGCCCACCCCCTCGAACGTCGCCTGCAGCCCGCTGCGGACCAGCGGCTGGTCATCGACAATGAGCAGACGGACACATCTCATGAGCTTCCCCCGTCTCTGTGGATCGTCTGGCGCGCCCGCGCGCCTGCCGCAGGGCGTGCTCCTCGGCCGGCAGCCAGGCCTGCACCACGAAGCCGCCGGAGGTGAGCGGGCCGCAGACGAACCCGCCGCCCTCGGTGATCACGCTCTCCCGCAGCCCGGCCAGCCCGTGGCCGCCCGCCGCGCGCGGCACGTATCCGGCAGGCCGCCCGCAGCCGTTGCGCACGCTCACCGACAGCCGGTCGCCGCCGAACCCGAGCCGCACCCGGACCGTCGAGCCGTCGCCGTGCTTGAGCGCGTTGGTGAGCCCTTCTCTGACCACGCGCAGGGCGATGGCCTCCACCGGCTCGGGCAGCCTGCGCTCGGCGCCGGAGATGGCCAGCTCGACCGGGCCGCCCGGCTCGTCGTGCGGCACCTGGGAGACCACCGAGGCCACCCGGGCCGACAGCGGGTCGGCGCGGTCGGGCGCGGCCTCCGCGCGGTCACCGCGCAGCACGCCCACCGTACGCCGCATGTCGGCGAGCACGACGCGGACCGTGTCGTCGATCGACTCGGCCACCGGACGCGCCTGCGGCGCGACGGACGGCAGCCTGCGGGCCTGCATCGCGATCATCAGCAGCCCGTGGCCGACCGTGTCGTGCAGCTCCCTGGCGATGCGGCGGCGCTCACGGAACACCTCGGCAACCGCCGTGCCCGCCGCAGCGCCGGCTTCCGTGGCGGGCTCGCGCGCGCCGGGCGGGTCGCCGCCCGGCTGCTCGGCGGCGCGCCCGAGTGCGCGCAGCACGAGGGATGCGCCGACCACGAGCAGCGCCCCAAGGGCGGCGGCGCCGAAACACTCTCTTCCCATCACGGCACCCTGGCTCCCGTTCAGCACGAGTCGTGCACGCCGACGACGTACACTAACTCATTGTTGCTGACCGTATGCGAAGAGTAAAGAGCGCGTAAGGTCCACTCGCCTCCCGATTGCGCGGACGCGCCGGAAAAGACGGCCGGCGCGGTGCGGGCGCCGGCCGCGGGCCCGGTCAGGCGACGTGGACGGGGCCGGAGGCGCTGCGTTCGGCGATCATCGTGTGCAGCTCCATACGCGCCGTACGACGCAGCCGCCGCAGTTCGGCGGTGACGGTGTCCTGTTCCTCACTCCTCTCGAACGCCCGGAACGCCGCCCGGTCCACCCAGTCCGACGTGATCACGTAGGTCGGCTCGGCCGCGTCGGTCCGGCACAGCGTCTGACGGACGCAGCCGGACCACCGGCCGGCCCAGTCGGCCACGTCCGCCCAGGCCCGCTCGAACTCCGCGGTGTCGCCCGGCCGGACGGTGAAGACGAGCACCGCCCGTACCGGCGGCCCTGGATGGGGCCCGGTGTCCATCATCCGTCCTCCTAATGATCCGCCCAATGATCCGCTGGGGATCGTGATCCGTGGTTGCCGAATCTCATGAGCCGTCCCTGCCAGAGTTCCGCCGGAATCGGCCGCCGTCTTCCCGCCGCCGTACCGGTCGCCCCCTCCGTCGCGTGGTGGAGACGCTGGCCCTGCGGAGGTAGACAGCGCTGATAGGCAATGACCGTGGATCGGACGATCGCGGGAGGAGACCCATGGAGTTGAAACTGGACGGCAAACGCGCCCTGGTGACCGGGGGGACCCGGGGCATCGGCCGCGCCGTCGCGCTGACCCTCGCCGGGGCGGGCGCCGACGTCGTGACCTGCTACCGGCAGGAGTCGGAGGCTGTCGAGGCGGTACGGCGGGACCTCCGGCTGACCGGCGGCAACCACCATGTGATCCAGGCCGACGTGAGCGACCACGAGCGGGTCGCCCACCTGGCCGCCGAGTGCCGGGCCCGGCTCGGCGGGCTCGACGTGGTGGTCAACAACGCCGGCGCGGTCTCGCACGTGCCGTTCGCCGACCTGTCCCACGAGGAATGGCGGCGGATCGTGGAGACCAACCTCACCGGCGCCTTCTCGGTGGTCCACGAGACGCTGCCGCTGCTGCCGGCGGGCGGCTCGATCATCCTGATCGGCTCACGGGTCGCCATGGTGGGGCTGCCGCAGCGGGCCCACTACACCGCCTCCAAGTCGGGCCTGCTGGGATTGTCGCGCACGCTGAGCAAGGAGCTCGGCCCCAAGGGCATCCGGATCAACGTGGTGCAGCCGGGGGTCATCCAGACCATCGACATCCCGGCCGCCCGGGCCGAGCACTACAAGTCGATCATCAGCCTGGGCCGTCTCGGGCAGGCGGAGGAGGTCGCCAACGTGGTCGCGTTCCTCGCCAGCGACCTGGCCGGCTACGTGACGGGCGCTACCATCGATGTTGACGGAGGCACGTGATCGTGCTGCGGCGCAGGCTTGAGGAGGTCGTTTGGTGACCGGCCGTATCCGCGTCCTGCTCTGGTACCGCGTGCCACCCGGGGCGGAGGCCACGGTGACCTCCGGCTACCACGCCATCGCCGACACCATCGCGGGCACGCCCGGGCTGCTCTCGACCGAGCTGTGGTGCTACCCGGGCGACCCGGGGGCGTTCGCCGTGACCAGCGAGTGGGCGAGCCGCGAGGAGTTCGAGCGTTGGGAGCGCAGCCCCGGGCACCGGCCCGCGACCGCGCCGCTGCGCGCCTACTACGACCCCCAGCGCCCGGTCGAGATGATCGAGATCGCCTCGGCATCGGAGGGCGGCCCGGCGGCCAGGGCCCGCACGGCGTGAGCGCCCGGGGGTGGCCGGTCATCGGCGACACCCCCGGCTCTCGCTACCTGGTGAAGCCGATGTCGGCGTACCGCAGGTCGTGGAAGCCGCGCGCGCCCGCGTTGGCCAGGCCGGACCGCACCGCGACGTTCTGTGGGCGCTGGTAGAGCGGCAGGACGTTGACCTGCCGCCAGATGAGCGCGTCGGCCCGGTTGACGAGCGCGCGGGCCTCGGCCGGATCGAGCTCCCGGCTCGCCTTGCGGATGGCCGCGTCGATGGCGGCGCCGCCGATGCGGCCCAGGTTGGCGTTCCAGTGCTTGCGTCCGCCGGGGGCGCGCACCCCGTCGGAGTAGAGCCCTTGCGAGCTGGACAGCGGGTACGGCGTGCCGATGTAGGAGAAGGGCGCGATGTCGTAGTCGCCGGGGATCACATACTTGGCGAAGAAGTCTTCGCCGGGGACCTCGCGCAGCACGAGTTCGATGCCGATCTCCTTGAGCATGGCCTGCGCCAGCTCGCCCTCCGACCGGCCGAGCTGGAGACCCGCCGGGATCAGGAAGGTGAGCCGGAGCGGCCTGCCGTTCTTCTGCCTGACCTTGGGGGCGGCCAGGGCCGGGCCGCCCGCCTGGGCGGGCAGGCGCCAGCCCGCCTCCTCCAGCAGCCGCCGCGCCGCGGCCGGGTCGTGCCGGCCGATCTCGCCCGCGTTGGAGCGGTAGCCCCGCTGGCTGGGCATGAAGAAGTGGTTGTCCAGCACCTGGCCGGGCCAGTCCAGGCCGGCCAGGTCGGATCGGGCGATGGCCGCGCGGTCGATGCCCATCGCGACGGCCCTGCGCACGGCCGGGTCGGACAGGATCGGGCTTTCGCCGTTGAAGGTGAAGTGCCGGAAGTCGGGCCCGGCCGCCTGGCGTACCCGCGCGTCCGGGGCGTTCTTGGCCTTGCTGTAGGCGGGGGCGGACGCGCCGACATCGGCGATGTCCAGCTCGCCGGCTGCGAACGCGCCGGGCAGCGCGCCGACCGGCATGGCGCGGAAGACGATCCGGTCGAGCTTGGCGGGCGGGCCCCACCACGCGGGGTCGCGGACGATGGTCACCGTACGGGCCGCCGGGTCGAAGGCGCCGAACTTGAACGGCCCCGCGGTCACCGGCAGCGCGTTCAGCCAGGACCGGTCGAACGCCTTGGGGTCGGCGTTGGTGCCCTTGGGGTAGAGCGGGGTGAACAGCGAGCGCCAGTCGGCGAACGGCCGGGCGAAGGTGATCACCACCTGGTGGTCGTCGCGGCCCTTGGCGACGCTCTTGATGTCCCGGTAGCCGGTCGTGGACGCGACCCGGCGGCCGTCGCCCCTGCCGTCCAGCGCCTTCCACTGGGCCTCGTAGTCGGCCCAGGTGATCGGGGTGCCGTCGGACCAGCGCGCCTTCGGGTTGAGGGTCAGGGTCACCACCTGCCGCGGGCGGGTCGAGGTGAGCGCGGCATCGGTCACGTAGTCGGGGTCGGGGGTGACCACGGCCCGCTCGTCGGAGCGGAACGGCGCCGGCATCAGGGCGTCGGTGACCAGCTCGACCTCGGGCAGGTTGCCGTCCACGTGGTTGCGGTTCCATTGGAGGGGGAAGTCGTCGATCCCCCAGCGCAGCGCGCCGCCGTCGGCGACCTGCTCGCGCGGGACCGGGTTGATGTCGGACGGCCTGCCAACCGTGGGCACTGCCTGGTCCGCCGGCTCCCCACCGGAGCCGCAGCCCGCAGCCCCGGCCAGCGCGCCGCCGACGAGCATGACGGCACATCCCGACCGCAAGTGCCGGATTTTTCCCACAATCCCCTCCAGAGTCACACACGTGTGACCGCGCGGCGGAAACCGCCGTTCGCCCCCGATCACGATCACACCGCTGCACTACAGAGTGTAATCACAACTGGACGCACGGCGATCGTTTCCGCCGCGCCCTCGCAGAGTCGGCGATCAGCCGGCCGAACATCGCGACGCACCGCCGCCCACTCCATTACCGAGATCGCCGATCAGGCACGGAATCAGCGATCGGCCGGCTCGACCACCACCGCCCGCACACCGTCACTGATGACGGTGACGAGACCAACCGCACCCGCCATACCACCAGCGACCGGCCGAACCGGCCACTACCAAGGTCAGCGATCGGCCAGCTCGTCCACTGCGGCCCGCACATCGTCGCTGGTGATGGTGGTGAGATCGGCCGCGCTCGCGGTTTCGCCACGGGCGGCCAGCCGGACATCGCGGCGCATGGCAGCCCGCTCGAACAACGACCGGGCGAACCGGCCGTTGCCGAGGTTGTCGATCAGGCCCTCGCCGCAGACCCAGGTGAAGACCTCGGTGAGGTCGCGCCCGGCCGCCTCGTCGAACCGGTCGCCGGCCTGCTCGGCCAGCAGCTCGGCGATCTCGGCCAGCTCGTTCGGCGCGTAGGAGGGGAAGCCGACGCGCTGGTTGAACCGGCTGGCCAAGCCGGGGTTGGTGGACAGGAAGGCGTCCATCTCCCTGGCGTAACCGGCCAGCACGATCACCAGCCGGTCGCGGTCGTCCTCGGCCCGCTTGAGCAGCGTCTGCACGGCCTCCGCGCCGAAGGCGTCGCCGCCGGAGTAGCCGGAGTTGATCAGGCTGTACGCCTCGTCGATGAACAGCACCCCGCCGAGCGCCCGGTCGACCAGCTCGTTGGTCTTGATCGCGGTCGCGCCCAGATGCTGGCCCACCAGGTCGGCGCGCTGCGCCTCCACGACGTCGGGCCGGGCCAGCAGCCCGAGCGCGGCGAAGATGCGGCCCAGGATGCGCGCCACCGTGGTCTTGCCGGTGCCCGGCGGACCGGCGAAGACGAAGTGCCGCATCTGCGGCGGGGTGGGCAGGCCCTGCTCCTGGCGCATCCTGGCCACCCGGAGCTGCGCGGCGATGGCGTGTACCTGCCGCTTGACCGGGTCGAGCCCGGCCATCCGGTCGAGGTCGGCGAGCGCCTCCTCCAGCGTGGGAATCGCCGCGAAACCGCGGAACCTCGCGGTCAGCTCGTCGAACGCCTTGGTCACGTCGGGAATCGCGGTGACCACCAGGTCGTTGGCGCTCGGCGCGCCGCCCGCGCCCACCACCCGCACATCGCGCGCCTGCGCGGCGGCCTCCACGAGGCTGCGGGCGAACCTGGCGTTGCCCAGCTCGTCCACCAGGCCGCGGCGATCGACGTCGGACAGCAGCCCGGCCAGCACCGGACGCGCGTCGGCGGCGAGGCGGTCGCCCCTGCCGCGCTGCAACTCCTCGGTGATGCCGAGCAGTTCCTCGGCGCTGTAGCTGGGGAACTTGACCCTGGTGGCGAACCTGGAGGACAGCCCGGGGTTGGACGACAGGAAGGCGGTCATCTCCTTCTCGTAACCGGCCAGGATGATGATCAGCCGGTCGCGGTCGTCCTCGGCCCGCTTGAGCAGGGTCTGCACGGCCTCGGAACCGAACCTGTCGGCCTGGCCGTCGCCGGTGTTCATCAGGCTGTACGCCTCGTCGATGAACAGCACCCCGCCGAGCGCCCGGTCGATCAGCTCGTTGGTCTTGATCGCGGTCGCGCCCAGGTATTCGCCCACCAGGTCGGCCCGCTGCGCCTCCACCACATAGGGCGTCTCCAGCAGCCCGAACGCGTAGAAGATCTTGGCGAGCGTGCGGGCCACGCTGGTCTTGCCGGTGCCCGGCGGCCCGGCGAAGACGAAGTGCCGCATCGGCCGTTCGGTGGTGTAGCCCGCCTCGGCCCGCAGCCTGGACGCCTCGATGGACGCCGCGATCGAGCGCACCTGCTCCTTGACCGGCAACAGCCCGATCATGCGCTCCAGCTCGCCCAGCGCGTCTTCCACCGAGATCGGCGGGGGCGCGGCGGCCTCGGCGGAGGCCGCGCCCTGCTGCGGAGCGCCGTCGCGGGCGCGGGCCTGGACCGGCTTGGCCTCGCCCGCGGTGAGCGCGGCCCGGACCCTGCGGGCGGCGGCGAACCGGTAGGCCAGCACCACGGCGGCCCCGGCCCAGGCCCCCCACAGCGCGACGACCGGGGAGGCCAGGAACAGGGCCCCGGCCAGCAGGCCCGCCACCACCAGCGCGGCCAGTGTGGTGGCCCACGGCGGGACCCAGCGGATCAGGTGGGCGATGCCGGCCACGACGCCGCCGAGCAGCATGAGCACCACGGGGGCGAAGGACTGGCTGCCGAACATGCTCTGGAAGACCGGCAGCAGCATCGCCCAGCCCGCCACGACCAGGGCCGTGGCCGCCGCCCGGGGAAAGCGCAGGGTGAGCGCGAGGAAGCCGAGCACGACGAGGGTGAGCAGGAGGGCCTTGTCGAGCTGCCAGCCGAGCGCGATGGCGACCCCGACGGAGGCGATGGCCGCGACGACGTAACCCGCCCGCCGGACGGCCGGTGATATCTGGAAATAGCGAACTCGGATCTGCTCGAACAGACCCCTGGCCGCTGCACGCCCCGTCGGCCGGGCCCTGCCGGAATCCCGCATCACGCCTCCCCGGTCCGCCCCCGGTTATACCGCACGGGAGCGACATTTGGGCGCCTGCGCCACCCGGCGTTTCGCCGTGGCGCGCCGCGTGTTCCGGGGCCGGCCGCACGCGGGTGTTCGGCCCGGCCCGTCGTCTCACGGGCTCGCCTGGTGAATCGCTCGGAGGAATGCCTGGTGCCGGTCAGGCGCGGCCCGGCCGGTCACCATGGTGCCTTCCCTGATGGCGGCCCGGGTATTCGCCGATGACGACTTCCTTCGGCGTCACCCGCAGCACCTCGGCCTCGGGGTCCCCAAGGGCTATCCCGCGCACCTCGGCCCAGAACCTGCGTTCCATCGGATCGGCCACGAAGACCGCCACCTTGGGGTCGCGCTCGGCGGCCTGCCACGCCTCGTCGGCGGCGATCAGGCGGAGTTCGCCCGCGGGGCCGACCGAGGCCACGGCTCCGACGGCCAGGGCGCGGGGGCCGCTCGCGTCGGCGTAGGCGAGGACCACGCCGCGGGAGGAGGTGAACGCACGCCGTACCTCCTGGCTCAGGCCGACGCCGGGACGGACGTCGGCGGGGGGCCACGTCCCGCAGCCCTCGCACATGACCAGGGAGGGCCGCCACGGGCCCGGGGAGCCGCGCCACCAGGCCCGTACCGCGCGCAGCGCGAACACCAGCGCCATGGCGAGCAGCGCGGCCAGCCCGGTGCGCCATCCCCACACCGCGGCCGGGCCGGGCAGGACCGCGGCCGACAGGCCCAGGCAGGCCACGAGGAGCAGGGCCAGGGCCGCGCCGAGGGAACGGTCGGCGGCGAGGACGGTCCGCGTACGGCCGGCCAGTCCGGCGGACCGCCTGATCCGCGCCAGCGCGAGCGGCACCACGAGCGCGCCGAGCCCGGCGTACGGCCGGCCGGCGCCCGCCGCCACCCCGGCCAGCGCCAGGGTGACCGACCAGGCGCGGACCGTCAGTATCCAGATCGCCACGGCGGCGTCGCGCCTGGCCGTGCGCTCGGGCAGCGCGGCGGCGAACTCCGCGAGCGCGCGCACGGGCCTGCCCCGCCATCCCTCGGCCAGTACGCGGACCATCGCCAGGGCGGGCGCGTTGCCGAGCACCAGCCCGGCCGACCCCGCCCACGCCACGCCGAAACCCCCGCCGGGCAGCGTGGCGACGGCGACCGCGTAGGCGACCATCACCAGCGGCGTCACGCCCACCGCCACGCCGAACCACAGGTCGCGCCCGAGCATCCCCGGCACATATCCCCAAATCCGAATTTTGCGGGCCTGCCGCAGGGTGAGCGCCGCGACGATCACGAGCACCAGCAGCCCGCCGGTCCGGGCCTCAGCGCGCAGACCGGTCAGTGCCGCGACCGCAGCCACCGCCGCCAGGGCCGAAGCGAGCAGCGCGCGGACCTGCCTGGACCACACCTCCAGCGCCCGCCGCGCCCGGCCGGTCTCCCGGGGATCGACGGGCCAGTCGTCGTCGTGGTGACCGCGCGGGCGTTCCCAGCGCAGCAGTGTCAGCCCGAGGTTGATCCGCGCCGCCGGATGGCCGGGGGCCTCGCGCAGCGCCGCCCGGTACGCGGCGGCGGCCCGCCCGTGCTCCCCCCTGAGCAGGGCGAGGTCCCCGGCGAGCACGCGTACGTCGGGCTCCTCGGGGGCGAACCACAGCGCCTTGGCCGCCTGGTTCCACGCCTCGCGCCGGCGTCCGGGAATCCGGCGCAGGGCCGATGCCAGGCGCAGCCGGGCGGGCCACGATCCCGGCGCCAGCAGTACGGCCCGCTCGGCCGACTCCACGGCCTCCTGGTCGTGCCCGAGGCGTTCCAGCGCCAGACTCTCGACGCGATGCGCCCACTCCAGGCGCTGATCGCGGCCCAGCGCCTGGCGGGCCGCCTCCAGCGCCGGCTCCGGCTCCCCCGCGTTCAGCCGCGCGACCGCCGAAACGCACCACTCACGCGGATTGTCGGGATTGCGGGGGACCCATGCCGCGACAGGCCCCGGTCGGGGCGGCCGGGCCGTCGCCTCGCGGTCCCTGTCCACGACCGCAATGGTCCGTGGGAGATCACCGTTTGCCTAGGTCTCCGACACATGGCTGTATCTCTCTAGAGAGGTACTCACTCTTCGATCGCACCTTGTCCGCATCTGTGGGGTTAGGTGTAGCCGATCCGTATACCGCCTGACGCATCCGGTGATGCCCGCCCCGGGCGGGGTGCGATGGCCTAAGCTGCCACGCATGTTCGTGCGGGCCGGGTCCCCCTGAGCGGCCATGATCACGTTCGGGATGGTCGCCGACTCCCAGGTTCAGCGGGCCGGGAGCGGCATGCGCCGCCGCCGGGTGAGCCGGTGGGCGGTGCTCGCGCTGCTGTGCTTCAGCCTGCTGCTGATCGCGGTGGACGCCACGGTCCTGCACATCGCGGTCCCGGCGCTCACCGCCGACCTCGAACCCACCGCGGTCGAACTTCTCTGGATCATCGACGTCTACTCCCTGGTGGTCGCGCCGCTGCTGATCACCTTCGGCACCCTCGGCGACCGGTACGGCAGGCGCAGGCTCGTCCTGGCCGGGTACGCGGTGTTCGGGATCGCCTCGGCGGGCGCGGCGGCGGCGGGCTCGCCGGCCGCGCTGATCGTCGCCAGGGCGCTGCTCGGCGTGGGCGGCGCGATGATCATGCCCGCCACGCTGTCCATCATCCGTGAGGTGTTCACCGACCGCAGGGAGCGGGCGTTCGCCCTCGGCGTGTGGAGCGCGGTCGCGGCGGGCGGGGCGGCGGTCGGCCCGCTGATCGGCGGCGTGCTGGTGGAGCACGCCTGGTGGGGCGCGGTCTTCCTGATCAACGTACCGATCCTGCTGGTACTGCTGCCCGCCGCGGCCCGCCTACTGCCCGAGTCCGCGGGCGCGGGCGCCGCCCGCCACCGCTGGGACGCCCTCAGCGCCGCGCTCTCCGTGCTCGGCATCCTTGCGCTGGCCTTCGGGCTGAAGGAGACGGGCTCGGGGCAGGTGCTCGGCGTCGGTCCCGCACTGGCGATCTTCGCCGCCGGGGCGGGCCTGCTGGCCGTGTTCGTACGCAGGCAGCGGCGGCTGGCCCACCCGCTGCTCGACGTGGAACTGTTCGCCCGCAGGGGATTCTCCACCGGCGTGGCGACCGTGCTGTTGGCCGTCTTCGCGCTGGTCGGCCTGGAGCTGATGCTCGCCCAGTACCTCCAGTTGGTGCTGGGCGACAGCCCCTTGGCCGCCGCCGTGCGGATGCTGCCGCTGATGGTCGCCGCCGTCGCGGGCGGCCTCTCCGCCGCCCGCCTGCTGCGCCGCTGCGGGCTGCGGGCGACCATGGGCGGCGGGCTGGCGCTCACCGCGCTGTCCCTCGCGCCGACCCTGTGGTGGGGCACCGAGAGCCACCCGGTACTGCTGACGCTGTGCTTCGCCGGCATCGGCTTCGGCGTGCAGGTGGCGCTGCTGGCGGCCTCCGACACGATCATGGCCGCGGCCCCGGAGTCCCGCGCGGGCGGCGCGGCGGCGATCGAGGAGACCGCCTACGAGCTGGGCGCGGGGCTCGGCATCGCGGTGCTCGGCACGATCACCACCGTCGTCTACGCGCCGGCCGTGCCCGGCCTCGCGGGCGTGTCCGGGGCGGCCACCGCCCAGGCCCGCCAGTCGCTGGCGGCCGCCGCCCACGTCGCCGAGCAGATCGGCGGTACGGCCGGCCGCGCCCTGCTGCGGGCCGCCCGGGAGGCGTTCGTCGGGGCGCTGCACTCGGCGATCGGGGTCAGCATCGCCCTGCTCGCCGCCACCGCGCTGGCCGCCGCCGTCCTCGCGCCCCGCAGGCCGCCGGACGACGACCCTTCATGATGTTCGACCACCCCCCAGGAGGGCAGTCGGCTATGGGCAACCACGACAGGGCGGGGAATGATGAGTGACGTGCGCCGTACTCTCCACGACCTCGCCTCGCTCGCCGCCAGGCTGGGCGTGGGCGGCATCTTCTTCGCCACCGGCTGGCACAAGCTGGAGGCCGGGCTGACCCAGACGGCGGCGCAGTTCGCCACCCTCCAGGCCCCGGCCCCGCAGGTTTGGGCGGCGGTGACCATGCTGACCGAGCTGATCGGCGGGGCGCTGCTGGTCGCGGGCCTCGTGGTGGGGCCGTGCGGGCTGCTGCTGTTCGCCGAGGCGCTGGCCGTCTTCGTGATCGCGAGCGGCGACCAGAGCCTGCCGCTGACCGGCGACGTCGATCTGATCATCGCACTGGGCGCGGCCTCGATCCTGCTGGCGGTGGGCGGGGCCGCGCCCAGTGCGATGATC
>NZ_POUA01000231.1 GCF_003236385.1 Spongiactinospora gelatinilytica | reverse complement strand
GGCGCCTTCTGGAGTGTGCGGACCGGTGGTCTCTGGTCATCGGCGGCAGGGTGCGTTGGAGGAGACGGGTGGGGCTTCGGGGGAGGTGAGGGGGAGGGTGCCCATGCTGGCCATGATGTCCAGGGCCTGGTGGCGGTAGGTGCGGGCGCGGTCGCCGCGGGCGAGTTCGTGGAAGAGGCGGCCGAGGTCCCACAGGAGGCCGGCCTCGCCGTGCCGGTCGCCCACCTCCCTGGCCAGCAGGAACGCCTGCTCGTAGCGGCGGACGGCCCGGTCGTGGTCGCCGTTCCGGTAGTGCGCGCGGGCCAGGCTGGCCAGGTGGTAGAACCCGCCGTGCCGGTAGCCGAGGTCCTGAGAGAGCCAGGCCCCCCGGCGGTAGTTGTCCATGGCCGAAGGCGTGTCGCCGATCCGTTCCTCCAGCAGGCCGAGCCGGTGCAGGGCCAGCACCTCGTCGTACGGCTCGCCCGCCGTACGCAGAATCGCGATGGACCGCAGGAGCCGGTCGGCCGCCTCGTCGTACCGCTCCTCCCGGACCAGCAGGGTGCCCCATTCGAGCAGCGCCCGCGCCTCGCCCGTGGTGTCCTCCGCGGCCCGGTACAGCGCCTGGGCGCGGGCGATGTGGCCGAGGGCGCGCTCGGTGTCCTGATCGCCGAGCCCGTGGCAGTGCGACAGCACCAGGTGGGTGCGGGCCTCGGCGTGGATGGTCTCCCGGCGGGCGGTGGCGGGCAGGATGATCTGGTTGAGCGCCCAGCAGTCCTGGAGGTAGCCGCGGATGCGCAGCGGGCCGGTGAGCGCCGCCGCGAGCTGGACGGCGAGCGTTTCGTGGCTCCCAGGGACGGTGGCGGCCTGCCGGACGACCGGGACCAGGTTGCGGCGGTGGTCGTCGAGCCAGGCGAGGGCGTCGGCGGGGGTGTAGACCTCGGCGGCGGTGTACGGCCGCCGTTCGTCCTCGTGCAGCCAGCGCAGGTTGAGCGGGTCGAGCAGCTCGGTGACCTGTAACGCGGCGGCGTGGTAGTACTGGAACGCGCGCAGCAGCGCCTCGTGCCGCTCCCGGTCCGGCAGGTGCGATCGGGCCTCCTCGGTGGCGAACAACCGCACCAGGTCGTGCATCAGGTAGTGGTGCGGGCGCGGCGAATCGACCAGCCGGGCGTCCAGCAGCCCCTCCAGGCCCTCTTCGGAGCGCCGCTGCGACAGGCCGGTGAGCGCGGCGGCGACGGGTACGGTGATCTCCGGCCAGTGCGGCAGCCCCATGTGGCGGAAGACCTTGACCAGCTCTTCGCTGCGCGGGTCGTTGTCCAGCTCCTGGCGGCTGGTCGCGAAGCTGGTCCGGACCTCGAGATCGTCGACCTTCAGCTCGTCCAGCCGGTGGTGTTTGGACATGAGCTTGTCGGCCAGGAACCGCAGCGGCCAGGCCGGCCGGGACGCCAGCCGGGCGGCGGCGATGGTCAGGGCCAGCGGCAGCCCGCCGCACAGCCGGGCGATCCGTACGGCCTGCTCGCGTTCGGCGGCGATGCGCTCGGCCGACACGACCGAGGTGAGCAGCGCCAGCGACTCCTCTTCCGACATCGGCTGAAGGTGGTGGACCGCGCCGCCGAGCGCCGGCAGCGTACGGCGGCTGGTCACCAGTACCGAGCACGACTTGGCCGGCATCAGTGGGCGGACCTGCGCGGAATCCACCGCGTTGTCGAGGAGCAGCAGCATCCGCCGGTTCGCGGTCAGGGACCGGAAGCGGGCCGCGGCCTCGGCCTCCTCGGGTGGTACCGCGTGGGTGGCCGCGCCCAGTGAGCGCAGCATGCGTCCGAGCACGTCAGTCGGCTCCAGGGGCTTCAGGCACCTGGACGAACCTTGCAGATCAACATAGAACAGCCCGTCGGGAAAGTGCCGGCTGATCCGGTGGGCCAGGTACGTGGCCAGCTCGGACTTGCCCACGCCGCCCACGCCGTCGATCACCACGATCCCCGGCCCTTCGGGGTCGAGCAGCAGGTGCTCCAGCCGGTTCACGTCGGCCTGCCGCCCGGCGAACACCCCGCTGCCACGGAAGATCCGTTGGGCGGCGCGGAGACCGGGTCGGGATCTTCGGCGAGCCCCGCCACGGCGCGGGACGCGCCCTCCTCCGGCCCGCTGGAGCCGTCGTCGGTGAGGATCGCCTGCTGGAGGGCCTGGAGTTCGCCGCAGGGCTCAAGTCCCAGCTCCTCGGTGATCACCGACCGGGCTTCCCGGTAGGCGTCCAGCGCCTCCGCGCGCCGTCCTGCGGCGTGCAGCGCGCGCATGAGCTGGCCCCACAGCCGCTCTCTGAGCGGATGCTGGGCGAGCAGCGTGCGCAGTTCCACCACGATGTCGGTGTGCCGACCGAGCAGCAGCCGGGCCTCGACGTGCCCTTCGGCGGCGAGCTGCCGCAGCTCGGTGAACCGGTGCGTCATGGCGGTCAGCGAGGGGGTGGGCGCGGCGTCCATGAACGGCTCGCCGTCCCACAGCGACAGGGCCGCGGAGAGCCGGCGTTCGGCCTCTTCCGCCTCGCCGCGGTCCAGCGCCGCGAGCCCCTCCGTGATCTGGGTCTCGAACTGCACGCCGTCGATCGACTCCGGCGGGCAGCGCAGCTCGTACCCGCCCGCGCAGGTGGCGATGACCTTGCCCTCCCGGTCGCCCAGGGCGCGCCTGCACTGCAGCACATAGTTGCGGATCAGGACCGCGGCGGAGGCGGGCGGTCTGCCGGGCCACAGTTCGAGTACCAGCCGATCGACCGAGACCACCCGCCCGGCGTCCAGCATCAACAGCGCCAGCAGTGCTCGCGGGCGAAACCCCGGGATCGGATACCAGTTGATGTCCGTCCGAAATTCAACTCGCCCGAGGTATCTGAACCACATGCGAGCACCCTCCGCCGCATTGGAGACCAGTTCTATCGAGCCACAATCATAAGTAACCTGGTCGGTAAGTGGAAAAGTTAACAAGACCTAAATTACTGGGTTACGCGGTATTGGCATCCTGACGTAGTGGGGTCGGAGGCATTCGCGGGCGCGCTGCGCCGCCCGCACCCGACCGGGGGTTTCGCCATGACATCGCCGCAGTCCCGAGCCGCGAGGACATCCTTCCACCATCCCTCCATCACCCTTCCGCCGTCCCGATGCGGCTTACGACCGTGGCCACCGGCAATCTGGGGGAATTATGCGTTTCGGAGTATTAGGATCGCTCACGATCGACGACAACGGGATCGGTCGACCGCCCAGCGCGCCCAAGCAGCGGCAGTTGCTCGCCCTCTTCCTGATGAACGCCGGCCATTTCGTGCCGGCCTCCGCCTGTATCGAGGAATTATGGGGGAGCGGCCCGCCGCGAACGGTGACCGCGACCCTGCAGACGTACATCCTCCAGATCAGGCGTTCGCTCGCCATGTCGCCGGAGATCGGCTCGGTGGCGCAGGCCCGTAAGGTGCTGGTCACCGGCAATCGCGGTTACCACCTGATCGTCCCGGCCGACTCCCTGGACGTCATGGAGTTCCAGCGGTGGCTGCGCGACGGCCGCCGGGCGGCGCTGCGCAACGACGACGAGACCCGGGCCCGCTGCCTGCGCGTGGCGCTGGCGCAGTTGCGGGGCCCGGCGCTCGGCGACGTGCCGGTGGGGCCGCTGCTGCGACCGCAGGTGGAAAGCCTGGAAGAGTCACGGATCGCGGCGATGCAGGAGTGTTTCGACGCCGAACTCCGCCTCGGCCGCCACCAGGATATCCTCGGCGAACTACGGACCACGGCGGCCCCGGCATCCCTTCAACGAGGAGTTCCAGGCCCAGTACATGCTGGCGCTGTACCGATCGGGCCAGCAGGTCAAGGCGCTCGACGTCTTCCACCGGCTGCGCGCCACCCTGGCGGCGGAGCTCGGCCTGGGCCCGTCCCGCACGATCCGCTCCCTGCACGAGGCCATGGTCCACGCGCACCACGAACTGTCCCTCGAAGTGATCGGCGCCTGAACCTGCCGGGGCCGCCCGCCCGCCGGTTGACCTCAATATTGGTTGAGGTTGCCCCCTGGGAGCGTCCAAGCTGCCGCGGTTGACAGGTGAAACGTGCGTAACAACCCGATTCTCGTACTCGCCGCCGTCCTGCTCTCCAGCGTGTCCCTGCCGATCACGCTGACCGGCGCGTCGGTCGCGCTCGTGGAGATCGCGTCCGACCTCCAGGCGGATCTCGCGCCGGTTCAGTGGGTGGTGACCGGCTACAACGCCACCTTCGCGAGCTTCATGCCGGCCTCCGGCTCGCTGGCGGACCTGATCGGCAGGCGGCGGATCTACACGTCCGGGCTGATCATATTCGTGGTCAGCGGCCTGCTGAGCACCGTGGCCACCGACATCGTGCTGCTCGACGTCGTGCGCGCGCTCGCCGGGGTCGGCGGGGCCGCGGCGGCGGCGAGCGGCTCGGCCCTGCTGGCCGCCTCCTTCCAGGGCCCGGCCAGGGCCCGGGTGTTCGGCCTGTTCGGCACCGCGCTCGGCATCGGCCTGGCCTTCGGGCCCACGATCGCCGGGGTGCTGGTCAACGCGTTCGGCTGGCGGGCGGTGTTCGGCGTGCCGTCCGTCGCGTGCCTGCTGGTGCTGGCGGTCGTCCGGCTGCTGCCGGAGTCCCGTGACCCGCGCTCGCGCCGGGTGGACTGGGCGGGCACGGTCTCCTTCACGGCGGGCCTGCTGCTGCTCATCTTCGGATTCGTCGAGGGTCCGGCCCTGGGCTGGGCGTCGCCGGCCGTGCTGGGGACCTTCGTCGCCTTCCGCCCGCCGGGGCGCGCGTGGTCGAGCGGGACCTCGACCGTCGCGCACTCCAGCCGCGCCGCCGCGGGCGACTCGGCGGCGGGCGGCAGGCCGGAGCACCCGCCCCAGGCGGGGCCGGTCCGTTGCCCCGCCGCCGCGGGTGCTGGGGCGAACGCGCCGAGCAGGCAGGTCGCCGCCAATGTGAGGGCCCATCCAGGGCGCATGAGTCCGTCTCCCCCTCGTGTCGTCGAGCCTTGTCGTGATCGACAACGCTAGGCGGCCACGATGGGCCCGGATCACGCGGAAGACCCCCCAGTCGTCCGGGGGCGAACCCCACCTTTCAGGGTCTTGCGTCCGCCGCCGGGGAAAAGAACGCGGTCTCCGGCCGCTGCATGTACTCCATCGCCGCGGCGAACACCGGATCGGTCATCCGGCGTTCCATCTCCTCCATGGTCACGTCCTCGATGCGGGTCTGGATCCACCAGACGTTCCCGAACGGGTCGCGCACCCGCCCCACCAGGTCGCCGAAGGCCAGGTGGGTGACCTCGCTGATCGGTACGCCCCCGCGGCCACCGCCTGCCGCAGTACGGCGTGCGCGTCCTCGACGTACAGCCGCAGGAACGACGGCAGGGCCGGCCAGCTCGGATCGCCGTCGAACAGCATCACGACCGCGTCGCCGATCCGGACCTCCGCGTGCCCGATCCGCCCCCGGCCATCGACCACCCGGCCCAGTTCCTCCGCGCCGAACGCCCTGGTCAGGTAGTCGAGTACCGCGCCGGTGTCCGTGGAGACGATCCACGGCGTGACGGTGGTGTAGCCCTCGGGAATCGTGTTGACGGGCATGTGCCGGCCTCCTGGGTTCGGGTCGTCGCTGCACTGACTCGGCAACGCTAGAACCCATATAGGCCGGTTCATGACCTAGTTGGTCACCGGTGGACGCGCCGGACCCTCGGGTAGTGCAGGTCGAACGCCGGCCGTTCGGAGCGGATGCGCGGGATCGAGGTGAAGTTGTGCCGCGGCGGCGGGCAGGACGTCGCCCACTCCAGCGAGTTGCCGAACCCCCACGGGTCGTCCACGGTCACCAGCGCGCCCTTGCGCGAGGTCTGCCACACGTTGTAAAGGAACGGCAGGGTGGACGCGCCGAGGACGAACGCACCGACCGAGGAGATGACGTTGAGCCCGGTGAATCCGTCGATCGGGCTGTAGTCGGCGTACCGCCGTGGGAAGCCGATCACGCCCAGCCAGTGGTGTACCAGGAAGGTGGTGTGGAAGCCCACGAACAGCAGCCAGAAGTGGACCTTGCCCATCGTGTCGCTGAGCATCTTGCCGGTCAGCTTGGGCCACCAGAAGTAGAACCCGGCGAACATCGCGAACACCACCGTGCCGAACACCACGTAGTGGAAGTGGGCGACCACGAAGTAAGTGTCGCTGATGTGGAAGTCCAGTGGCGGCGAGGCGAGGATGACACCGGTCAGGCCGCCCAGCAGGAAGGTGACCAGGAACCCGATCGCGAACAGCATCGGGGTCTCGAACGTCAGGTGGCCGCGCCACATGGTGCCGATCCAGTTGAAGAACTTCACGCCGGTCGGCACCGCGATCAGGAACGTCATGAACGAGAAGAACGGCAGCAGTACCTGCCCGGTGGGGAACATGTGGTGCGCCCACACGGTCATCGACAGGCCGGCGATGGCGATCGTGGCGGCCACCAGGCCGATGTACCCGAACAGCGGCTTGCGGCTGAAGACCGGCAGCACCTCGGTCACGATGCCGAAGAACGGCAGCGCGATGATGTAGACCTCCGGGTGCCCGAAGAACCAGAAAAGGTGCTGCCAGAGGATGGCCCCGCCGGTGGCCGCGTCGTAGATGTGCGCGCCGAGTTTGCGGTCGGCCTCCAGTACCAGCAGCGCGGCGGCCAGCACCGGGAAGGCCAGCAGCACCATGATCGAGGTGAGCAGCACGTTCCAGGTGAAGATCGGCATCCGAAACATGATCATGCCGGGCGCGCGCATGCAGATGATCGTGGTGATGAAGTTGACCGCGCCGAGGATCGTGCCGAGCCCGGCCAGTACCAGCCCCATGATCCACAGGTCGCCGCCGGGCCCGGGGGAGTAGGCCGCGGTGGACAGCGGCGTGTACGCGAACCAGCCGAAGGACGCCGCCCCGTCCGCCACGCCGAAACCGGCGAGCGTGATCAGCCCGCCGAACAGGAACATCCAGTAGCTGACCATGTTCAGCCGGGGGAAGGCCACGTCGGGCGCGCCGATCTGGAGCGGCATGACGGCGTTGGCGAACCCGGCGAACAGCGGGGTCGCGAACAGCAGCAGCATGATCGCTCCGTGCATGGTGAACATCTGGTTGTACTGCTCGCGCGAGACGAACTGCAGGCCGGGCGCGAACAGCTCGGCGCGGATCACCATCGCCATGATCCCGGCGACCAGGAAGAACGCGAACGACGTGATCAGGTAGAGGTTGCCGATCACCTTGTGGTCGGTGCTGGACAGCCATGACACGAGAATGGCGCCCTTGGTCCGGTGCTCCACCGGCCCGGGTACGAGGTGTTCCCGATCCGGCGGCGGCTCGACTCTGGTCACATCGTCTCCTGGCGCGGCGAGTTCTCCCGGCGCGACGAGCGGCGGTACGTGCGCCGCTCATGCCCGTGCCGACCTGCGGAAAAACGGTGCTCGCCGCCCATCGCCGCAATCTCGGTGCTCGCATGGGCGGGAATGGACCACGGCTATACCCGCAGGGGTCGCGAGGGTCAGGGCAGGGTCAGGTCGGTGACCGTCAGGCGGTGGTCGTCGCCGGGGAGGGTGACGGCCCGGAAGTCGCGTACCGCGATCCGCTCGTCGGCGAGCACATGGTCGATGGCGATCTTCGGGAAGAAGAACGGCTGCTCGTGGTAGGGCCAGGTCATGGTCAGCCCGTGGCCGGTGGCGTCGGCCGCGTCCCGGTAGCCGGTGGCGATCAGGCCCCTGAGCACGGCGTGGTCCAGGGTCGCGTTGAAGTCGCCGGCCAGCACGCGCAGCGGGCCGCCGGCCCCGGGCAGCCGCCGGACGCTCGGCTCCCAGCAGGCGGTACGCCAGCCCGAGGACGGCGCGCAGGCGTGTACCGACACGATCTCCACCCGCCGGCCGTCCGGCATGGTCACGATGGCGGCGGCCTGGCCCGGTCCGGTACCGGGCAGCCGCCTGCCCTCGCTCACCGGGTGCCGGGCGTAGATCGCCACGCCGTTCGCGTCCTCTTCGGGCAGCGTGTAGGCGTACGGCAGCAGCCCGGCCATCCCCTCGGCGGCCAGCCGCTCCGGCACCGGCCCGGTGACCTCCTGAAGCGTGAGAACGTCCGGGCGGTAGCGCCTGACCTGCTCCATCAGCGCGGAGATCGAGACGTTGCCGTTCCACATGTTGAGCGTCATGATCCGCAGCGCGGGGCCGCGCGCCGGTGGCTGCGTCCCGGGGAGCATCCGGGGCAGCATGATCACCGCGAACATCGCCACCGCCACGAACGCCGTCACCGCCGCGCGCCACCGCCGGGTCAGGGCCGCCCAGGCGAGCGGGACCAGCGCGGCCACCGCCAGGTACGGCGTGAACGACACCGCCTGCGACCAGCGGAACACCGGCTCCCACCCGGTCAGCCGCAGCGCGCCCCAGCCGAGGCAGGTCGCCGTCATGGCCCACAGCACGACCGTGCCGCCGCGCCGGTCGCGGCGGACGCCGCCCGGCAGCGGTGGCACGAGCGTGGCCACGCCGGGTGGGTCGTCAATACGCTCGGAACGCTCCATCCCGAACAATTATCCCGGCCGCCACACTGATCAGCGAATGCGGCGAAACGGGCTGAAGTACGCCCTGGGTTGTACCGCGGGGCCCGCGCTGGGCTGACGACCTCACCGGCAGGCCCGCCGAGCATGGAACCCCATGAAGACAGTCATCTGGTCATTGCGCGTGCTGACCACCGTCCACCTGCTGGGGGTGCTCGGCCAGGGGGTGCTGGCCGGGATGTTCGTCACGGGCGACGTGGACATGCTGACCCTGCACTCGGACAACGCCCTTTACACCCATGTGCTGAGCATCCTGCTGACGGTCGCGGCGGTGCTGGTGTGGCGGCCGGGGCGCGGCCCGTCGTGGCCGGCGTGGGCCGGTGGGGCGCTGGTGGTGGTCGAGACGGTACAGATCGTGCTGGGCCAGGATCGGCGGCTCGCGCTGCACATGCCGCTGGGCATGCTGATCTTCGGGGTGTCGCTCATGGTGACGCTGTGGTCCTGGCGCTGGCGCGGGGCGGCCCGATGATCTCGCGCCGCGGATTCCTGGCCCTCGCGGGGGTGAGCGGGGTCGCCGCCACGGCGGCCGGTTGCGGCGCGCTGACCGCTGAGGTCGCCGGTCGGCTGCTGACCAGCGCGCTGCCGCCGCCCCGCCCGTTCACCGTCCCGCTGCCGATCCCGCCGGTGGCCCGCGCGCTGCGGCCGGGCCACTACGAGGTGACCCAGCGGGCCGCCCGAATGGAGATCATCCCGGGGACGACGACCGAGGTATGGGGCTTCGACGGCCTGTTCCCCGGGCCGACGTTCGAGCTGCGGGCGGGGGAGCGCGCCACGGTCAGGGTCCGCAACGAGCTGCGCGTGCCCACCTCCACGCACCTGCACGGCGGGGTCACCCCACCGGACTCCGACGGCTACCCGACCGACCTGGTGGTGCCCGCCGGGCACGCCGCGCACGGCGGGGGACACCACCCCGTCACCGTCCACACCGGGGCCAAGGACTACGTCTACCCGCTGGAGCAGCGGGCCGCCACGCTCTGGTACCACGACCACCGGATGGACTTCACCGGGCCGCAGGTATGGCGCGGTCTGGCCGGGTTCGCGCTGGTCCGCGACGAGGAGGACGACGCGCTGCCGCTGCCCAGGGGCGAGCGTGACATCCCGCTGATGATCTGCGACCGGGCGTTCGCCGAGGACGGCTCCTTCCGCTATCCGTCCGTCGATCCGAGTCTGATGGGCAGGCCGGGCGTGGCGGCGGCGTACATGGCGGGCGTCGAGGGGGACGTGATCCTGGTCAACGGGGCTCCGTGGCCGATCCACGAGGTCGCGCCCGCGCGCTACCGGCTGCGCTTGCTGAACGCCTCCAACGCCCGCCGCTACCGGCTCGAACTGCGGCCCGGCGGCGGCTTCACGCAGGTGGGCGGCGACCAGGGGCTGCTGGCCGCGCCCGTCGAGCACCGGTCGCTGCCGATCTCACCGGCCGAGCGGTTCGACGTGGTGGTGGACTTCGCCGCCTATCGGCCGGGGACGGAGGTGACCGTGGTCAACACGCTGGGGCAGGGCCTCGCGCGGAACGTGCTGCGCTTCCGGGTCACCGGCCGGGTACGGCCGGGCGGCGACCCGCCGTGCCGCGCCGCCTGTCGGCTCCGCCGCGGGCCGAACGGCGGGCGGCGGCGGCCACCCGGGTGTTCGATTTCCGGCGCACCGGGGAAGGGGCGCACGAGGCGTGGACGATCAACGGCCTGCCGTTCCGGCCGGGGCGCCCATTGGCCGCGCCGCGGCTGGGGACGACCGAAGTGTGGCGGCTGGCCAGCGATTTCCACCATCCGGTACATGTGCATCTGGCGCATTTTCTCGTGCTTTCCCGGGGCGGTCGGTCGGCCGGTCCAGCGGACGCGGGATGGAAGGACACGGTGGACGTCCGGCCATATGAGGTGGTGGAGGTCCTGGTGCGGTTCGAGGGGTACCGGGGGCGGTACATGATGCACTGCCACAACCTGGAGCACGAGGACATGGCGATGATGGCGGACTTTGAGGTTGTCTAACGCTCGTTACCCCATTTCCATAAGGAATCAATTGACTTAGAGAAAGGTCGTCAATGGGGTAGATTTTGCGTTCATGGAGGATACCGTAGTCGAATACTTAGGCTCGCCTCCCCGGCGCAGGGGGAGGCCATGGAAGCTGTGGGTCGCGGTGATCGCGATGGCCGTCATCGGAGTGGCGGCCGGGGTGTACGGCGGGCTGGAGGTCCGCCGGGAGCTCGAACGCCCGCCCACCCAGGCGGAGAAGGACGCCGCCGCGGTGAAGGAGGTCGCCCTGCGCTGGCGGACCAGGAGGGCCGGGCAGATCTTCCCGGCCGAGATCGAGTACGGTGAGCGCCACCGGGCGCGGCGCGTGGGCATCGCCCCGCAGGCGCGGTGCGATGAGGCCGTAGACCCCGCCGTCGCCCTGGTGTTCGTCAACAACGGCTGCTCGGCCGTGCTCCGCGCGACCTACATCGACCACTCGCGCACCCTCGTGACCACCGTCGGCATCGCCGTACTGCCCTCCGAGAAGGCGGCCGACAAGGCCGTCGAGAGCATCCGCGCGGCGGACGGCATGCTGCGCGCGGCGGCCTTCCCCGGCACCCGCGCGGCCTGGTACCGCGACGCGGCGCGCCAGGACGACACCGTCGGCGGTTACGCCAACTACGTGCTCCTGGCGGCGAGCGGGTACGCCGATGGCCGTAAGCGGATCACCGCCGACCGCCCGAAGCTGTTCGCCCTGGACGACACGCTGATCACCCGGGTCGGCGCGGCGCTGGGCGAGGAGCGCGACCCCTGCGAGGTGGCGGGGGTGGTCCAGTGCTGACCACCTTGACCCGGATCACCCTGGCGGCGGCGGTCGCGGCGATCACCCTCTTCGCCGCGCCCGGGCCGTCCGCCGCCGACGACGTACTGTCCCGCCTGGCCGCCGACCTGCGCGCGGCGCACGCCGTCGCCGACGGCGACGGCGTCACGGTCGCCATCCTGGGCGACGGGATCGACGCGCGCCTGCCCGAGCTGCGCGGCCGGGTCAAGGCCGCCCCCGACCTCTACAAGCCCAAGGAGAGCGAGCAGCGGTTCGGCACGCTGCTGGCCGGCCTGATCGCCGGGAAGGGCAACCCCCGGGGCACGTCGGTCCGCGGCGTCGCGCCTGCCGCGGACATCCTGTCGATCAGGGTGATGCCCACCGGTGAGCGCGCCTACCGCCGGTTCGTCAAGAGCGACGACCTCGACAACGTCGCCGACGCCATCCGCTCCGCCGCCGACCGCGGGGCCGACGTCATCCTCGTCACCGACGCCCGTGGGGAAGCCGGCGGCAACGACGAGCTGCTCTCCGCCATCGAGCACGCCAACGGCAAGAACGCCGTCATCGTGTCGGCCTCCCCGCGCCTGGTGGACGATTCGCTCAAGAAGGCCCCCGCCTCCCAGATCGGCTACCCGCCGGGGTTCCCCGGCGTGATCGGCGTCGGCACCCTGAACGGCCAGGGACGGCGCGACCCCGCCTACTCCGCCCGCAACTCCACGATCGCCGTGTCCGCCCCCGGCACCAAGGTGGACACCACCGGCGACGGCGGCAAATCGAGCTGGTGGGTGCAGGGCGGCGACGTCGCCGCCGCCTGGGTGGCCGGCACCGCGGCACTGATCCGGCAGGAGCACCCGAAACTACCGCCCGACCTGGTCGCCCGCGCCATCACCTCCTCCACCCGCGGCCGGCCACCCGGCGGCTACGACTTCGAGCGCGGCCACGGCATCATCAACCCGGCGGCGGCACTGAAGGCGGCCGGCGACCTCACCGACATCGCCGACACGGCCGACGCCGAGGGCAAGACCCTCCCCGAGAGCACCCGCGCCGGCGGCGGCCCGCCCAAGACCCCCATCAAGGCGGTGGTCCACGACCGGACCAAGATCCTCGGCCACAGCGTGCTCGCCGGCGCCGGACTCCTCCTCCTTCTCGCCGCCACCCTCACCT